>CAYLME010000096.1:0-11108 GCA_964384585.1 uncultured Gemmatimonadaceae bacterium
CGTGCTGAACAGCCGGCACGCCGCCGCGCGCAGCGTGCGTCTCGAGTGACGCCCGCCACAGTAAATAATGGCCCGGTGATGCCGGCACGACCGCGTGCCCGCCGGCGCCCGCTGCCCGGGACGCCTGGTTCCAGGCCCTGCCGCCCGCCCCGGCGTGCGAATCCGGCCCCCGAGTGATATAGTTTCCCTGTTCACCGAACCAGACCATGGGGCAACGGCAGCCCGCCCCGAAAAACGGACGATCGCCCGGCATCGCAGCACGAGCGGTGTCGTCGGCGTCGCCTTGCCACATTTCGCGGCAGGTCACGCCATCGCGTATACGTCCGTAATTCCGAGCTCTCACCCCCGAGGAGTCGATCCGATGAGATCCCGGCCTTCCCCCACACTCGCGCTGCGGGTCCTGTTGCTGCTCGCGCTGGTGCCCGGCGCCGCGCATGCACAGCAGGCGACGCGGACCGAGCCGGTCGTTGCGCTGCGTGACAACACGCCAGGCGTTCATGCCTTCACGAATGCGCGCATCGTCGTTGCACCCGGCCGTGTGCTGGACCGGGTGACGCTCGTCGTGCGTGACGGCGTGATCGAAACCGTCGGCGCGAACGTGCGTGCACCGGCGGACGCGCGCGTGTGGGACATGAGCGGACAGACGCTCTATCCCGGCTTCATCGACGCCCATGCCGACCTCGCCGTCGCCCAGGCGCCGCCGGCGAACCAGGGCGAAGCAGGCCCGGCGCACTGGAACCCGCAGGTGCGCGCATACTTCAGCGCGGCCGGCGACTTCCGCGACTCGGAGGAGCGGCGCACTGCACTGCGCTCGCAGGGCTTCACGACGGCGCACGCGGTACCGAAGCTCGGCATCTTCCGCGGCCGCACCGCGGTCGTGAGCCTGGCAGACGGCACGACGACCGAGCGCGTGCTGCGGCCCGACGTCGCGCACTCCGTGACGTTCAGCGGCAGCCGCGAGCTGGGCATGACGTACCCGAACTCGCCCATGGGCGCGATCGCGCTGATCCGTCAGACGTTCCTCGATGCCGACTGGTACACGCGCGCGTGGGACACGCATCGGCGCTCGCCGCAGAACGTGCCGCAGCCGGAGACGAACGCTGCTCTCGCGGCGCTGACGGCCGCCGCCGCAGGCCGGGAGCCGGTTCTGTTCGAGGCGCGCTCGGAGCTCGAGGTGCTGCGTGCGCGTGCGATCGCGGAGGAGTTCCCGATCAGCGTGTGGCTGCGCGGCAGCGGCCAGGAATACCGCATCCTGGACGTGCTGTCCGGGGCGCGCACGCCGCTGGTGCTGCCGTTGAACTTCCCCGAGGCGCCGGACGTGGACAGCCCCGAGGACGCGCTCAACGCTGAGCTGGACGCGCTGCGCCACTGGTACCTCGCGCCGGAGAATCCGGCGCGTGTCGCGGCTGCGGGTCTGCAGTTCGCACTGACGACGGATGGCCTCTCGAAGACGGGCGACTTCCTCGGCAACCTGCGCGCCGCGGTCGCGCGCGGTCTCGCTCCTGACGTGGCACTCGCGGCGCTGACGGTGAACCCGGCGCGCATGCTCGGCATCGAGGCGCGCCAGGGCACGCTCGAGCGCGGCAAGCTCGCGAACATCGTGGTGGTCGACGGCGACCTGTTCGCCGACGGCTCCACCGTGCGCGACGTGTGGGTGCACGGCGAGCGTTACGCGGTCAACCCGGCAGCGAACGCGGACCCGCGCGGCGAGTGGCGGATCACGTCGGCGGACGAGCCGCGGCTCAACGGCACGCTCAAGGTGGACGGCACACTCGCGCGTCTGCGCGGCAGCATCACGCTGGGCGACAGGAGCGTGGACCTGTCGGCGGTCGAGGCCGGCACGGAGGCAGGCCGCGTCCGCGTCAGCTTCCCCGGCTCGGCGATCGGCGCGAGCGGCGTCGTACAGCTCTCCGCTTCCATCACGGGTGACCAGGCATACGGTTGGAGCACGCTGCCCGACGGTGCACGCCCGACGTGGCGCGCCGAGCGCACTGCCCCGTTCGCTGCCGACGCACGCGCACGCGCGGCCCGCGCGTCGATCGCGCTCGCGGACATCCGGCCGGCGACTGCGTTCGGTCGTGAGCGCCTGCCGGAACAGCCGCAGCACGTGCTCGTGCGCAATGCCACGATCTGGACACAGGGACCGGATGGCCGTCTCGAGAATGCGGACATGCTGGTCACGCGCGGCAAAATCGTGCGTGTCGGCCAGGGCCTCGATGCACCGCGCGGCGCAGTCATCGTCGATGCGGCGGGCAGGCACGTCACGCCCGGCCTGATCGACGCACACGTGCATACGAGCACGAGCGGCACGAACGAGGGTGGCTTTGCGATCGTGCCGGAAGTACGCATGCAGGACGTCGTCGATCACGGCTCGATCGCGATGTACCGCCAGCTCGCGGGCGGCCTCACGCTCGGTCACGTGATGCACGGCTCGGCGAATCCGATCGGCGGACAGAACGTCTTCCTGAAGATGCGCTGGGGCGGGCTGCCGCATCAGCTCGTGCTGGAGGATGCGCCGCGCACGGTGAAGTTCGCGCTGGGCGAGAACCCGAAGCGTCGTGCCGGTCGCTACCCCGACACGCGCATGGGCACGCAGGCGATCATCCAGGATCATTTCATGGCCGCACGCGACTACGAGCGCGCGTGGCAGCGCTGGGAGCAGAAGCGGGAAGGGCTGCCGCCGCGTCGCGACCTGCGCATGGAAGCGATCGTCGACATCCTGAACGAGGAGCTGCGCGTGCAGTCGCACGGCTACCGCCAGGACGAGTTCCTCGCACTGATCCGGCTCGCCGAAGAGTTCGGCTTCAGCCTGCAGGCGCTGCAGCACGGTCTCGAGGCGTACAAGATCGCGCCCGAGCTCGCCGCGAGCGACGTCGCAGCCGTCGTATGGAGCGACTGGGGCTCGTTCAAGGTCGAGGCGCAGGACGGCAACCCCTACAACGCGAAGATCCTGCTCGACGCCGGCGTGCTCGCGTCACTGCACTCCGACGACGGCACGATCTCCAGCCGCATGAACTGGGAAGCCGGCAAGATGCTGCGTACCGGCATCGGCGAGGAGGACGCGCTGTCGCTGATCACGAGCCGGACGGCCGCGGTGTTCGGCCTCCAGGACCGCGTCGGTTCGCTGCAGCCGGGACTCGATGCCGACTTCGTGATCTGGAGCGGTCATCCGCTCTCGCAGTTCACGCGCGCGGAGCAGACGTGGATCGACGGCACGAAGTATTTCGACACCGAGACCGATCGGCAGATGCGCGCGCAGGTCGAGCGCGAGCGCGCACAGCTCATTCAGCTCATCCTGGAGCAGAACGGTGACAGCGGCAGCCGCCGTGTCGCAGGAGGTACGCGATGATCACCGCACGGATGAGCACCCGCGAGGAGAGTGCAATGAACGGGTATCGACAGGGCACGTCGCGCAGCAGGCGTCTGCTGCACGCCGTCACAGGCGCACTCGTGTTCGGCGCGCTGATGCTGCACGGTGCAGCGACGACGCACGCACAGGTGCCGGCCGCGCCGCAGGACCGCACGATTGCGCTGACTGGCGGCACGATCCACACCATAACCAACCGCGTCATCGAGAACGGCACGATCGTCTTCGAGAACGGCGTGATCACGGCGCTCGGCAGCAACGTGGCAGTGCCGGCGGGCGCGCTGCGCGTGGACGTCTCGGGCAAGCACATCTATCCGGGACTGATCGACGCGTACAGCGCGATGGGGCTGCAGGAGATCACCGCGGTGGACGTCACGCTGGACACCGACGAGCTCGGCGAGTTCAACCCGAACGTGCGCGCCGAGATCGCCGTGAACCCGGAGAGCCGGCACATCGGGACCGCGCGCTCGGCCGGTGTGCTCGTCACCGTCACGACGCCGAGCGGCGGGCTCGTGTCCGGTCTCTCGGCCGCGCTCATGCTGGACGGCTGGACCTGGGAATCTATGACGCTGCAGAGCGGTACCGCGCTCAACGTGCAGTGGCCCGACCCGAACCCGCGGCCGCGCAGTCCGTGGATGATGCAGCAGCAGCAGAACCAGAACGAGAAGCAGCCGACGTACGCCGAGCAGGTCCGCTCGCTGCGCGACATGTTCGCGGCCGCGCGCGCGTACCGTGATGCACAGGCTTCCGGACTGCCGCATGACACGGACTCGCGCTGGGATGCACTGATCCGCGTCGTCAACGGCGAGGTGCCGGTGGTCGTGTCCGCGAGCAGCGTTCAGCAGATCCAGGATGCGATCGCGTTCGCGGACGAGGAAGGCCTGCGCATCATCCTGCGCGGCGCCGATGATGCGCTCTTCATTGCCGACCATCTCGCAGCGAAGCGCATCCCCGTGCTCGTGACGTCCACGCTCGACTCGCCCGACCGCGACTGGCAGGGCTACGACACGAACTACAGCCTGCCGGCCAGGCTTCACGCGAAGGGCGTCCCGTTCGCGATCACGGGCGGCAACAGCGCGGCCTACACGCACCGGCTGCCGTGGGAAGCGGGCGCCGCGGTCGCGTACGGACTGCCCGAGGAGGAAGCGCTGCGCGCCGTGACGATCTATCCTGCGCGCTTCCTCGGCATCGATGATCGCGTTGGCTCACTCGAGACCGGCAAGGACGCGACGCTGCTGATCACGTCCGGCAATCCGCTCGATTACCTGGCGGACGTCGAGCAGGCGTACGTGCAGGGCCGCGCGATCGACATGAATGACATCTTCCGGCAGCTCAACGCGAAGTATTCGGAGAAGGTGCGCCAGGCGCGTGGCGCCGCCCGGGAGGTTACACAGCAGTAGGGTCTGGACTTCGGGCCGTCGGGGTCGTCGGAGCATCACCCGACGGCCCATACAGCGAGATCCAATGCAGCAATGGCCTGACATCACTGTGAGCGCGATCGTGCCGGTACTCGACCTGACCGGCACGTTCGTCTTCGCGTTGAGCGGTGCGATGGCAGGCGTCCGTCACCGCTTCGATCTCTTCGGTGTGCTCGTCCTCGCGTACGCGGCCGGTGTGGTGGGCGGCATCACGCGTGACGTGCTGATCGGGGCCGTCCCGCCACCCGGCATCGCGGACTGGCGCTACATCATCGTGCCGATCGTCGCCGGACTCATCACCTTCCAGTGGCATTCGGTGATCGAACGGTTGCGCAGCCCCGTACTCATGTTCGACGCGGGCGGTCTCGCACTCTTCGCGGTCTCCGGTACACTGAAGGCACTCGACTATCAGCTCGGCCCGATCGCGGCGATCGTGCTCGGCATGCTGACCGGCATCGGTGGCGGCATGCTGCGCGACGTCATGGCCGGTGAATCACCTGCGGTTCTGCGTGGCGACGTGTACGCGGTTGCAGCACTCACGGGTGCCGCCGTCGTCGTGGGCGGCCGCATGCTTGAGTTTCCATCGGGACTGGTTGCAGTTGCGGGTGCAGGCATCTGCTTCGGCCTGCGCCTGCTGGCAATACGACGGCGCTGGCAGCTGCCACTGCCGCGCGGCGGGATGCAGTAGCGGTGCGGCAGAGGACGCAGCGGGCATGGTGAGCGCGCTGTGCGAGTCGGACCGGACGCAAGCCCGTTTCAGCGCCGCCGCGCACGATCGGGCCTGTCCGGAGAGAGTATCGAAGAGCTTCGTAACGCTACGAGGGCCGTATCACCACTGTCTGCCGCAACAGTCCGGGCGCTTCGATCGGGACTTCCATGATCTGCTCCACGCCCGGCGCCGTCACCGTCAGCTTCACCGTTTCGCCCTCCCTGAAGCCGCACAGCAGGAAGGCGCCGTTCCCGGCCGTCACAGCCGATGCCGAGTGCACGTGCAGCTCCTGGTAATCGCTGGTCCGCTCGCGGTACCACTGCGCCAGGACGTGCGCACCCTCGATCCCGTCGCCGCTGTCGGCGTCCACGACGAACCCGCCGATCCGCGCGGCGGAGAGGTCCCGCTGGTCGTCGCATCCGGGGATCGGCGCGATGGCGAGCGTGACGTTCGCTGCGCCGGACTCCGGTACTACCACGCGCGTCGGTCGTACGGGTAGTCCCAGCACGTCGGCGTACGGATGGATGAACGCGATCTCGTGATCGCCTGCAGCCACCCGCGAAAACTCGAACGCGCCATACCGGTCCGTCATCGTCGAGCGACCACTCGCAGTCAGGAAGACGGTCGCGTCTACGAGCGGCCGCGAGCGCACGCTGTCGTACACGACGCCGCGGATCGTCGCGGCACCGGGCGTCGCGGCGCCCGGCGTCGCAATGAAATCCAGCTCGCCACCGCTCTCGCGAATGCTCATGCCCCTGCGCTGCGCGATGCGCAGACGCTCGCTCGCGCTGACGCCGGCGACCCGCCTGTCGGACGCGCGCTGCACCGTGATCTCGGGCGGCAGCTGCGGCATGCGCAGCCACCAGCGATGAACGACCCATGCACCGTTGCCGAGACGCTCGAACTCGACGCGACCGCCGAACCGCTCGGGCGGCACGTCGACCGGGAGCACGTGACGGGTGAACGTGAAGTCGAGGTACTGCAGCGCGGCTGTGTTCTCGTCCACCCAGAGCGTGCCCTGGATGTCCGGCAGGCGACGTCCTTCGATGGGCTGGAAGCCGAGGCCGACGCGCCCGGCGTGCGTGCTCTCGTTACGCACAATGCGGAAGCAGTGCGTATCCAGGAAATCGTCCGAGAGCAGCGCGGCGGCATCGAGTGCGAAGTACTGTATGACATTGTCGGGAAGCACGCGTATGTAACCGCGCGCGGCGAGGTCGGCGGGCGGCGCGCTCTCGAAGGCGGCGCGGCCAAAGCCGGAGCGGAGCCGGGTCTCCTGTTCCTCGATGCGCGCCGACACGATGTCGCGCGTGCGATCGAACAGTCTCGCCTGGTACGGGATTCCAACCTGTCGCTCCGCCCAGTGCGCGACCGTCAGAGCCTTTCTCACCTCGTCCCACAACGTGTGCGTCTCGGTGCCGAGGTCGTGCGGCAGATCGCAGCGCCCGACGCCGGACGCACTGATCTGCTCCAGCCGCACAGGATCCAGCGGAACGGCGACGTCCTTCGTCACGCTCGCACCGGCAGCGAGGTTCAACAGCTCCGTCGTCGTATCGCCATGACCCATGCGCTCGATGCGCAGGCGATAGGTGCCCGCGACGGGCGCCGCGAGGTGGTAGACACCCGCGGCATCACTGAGCACGGCGATCAGACTCCGCCCGCTCGTGTCGACCAGGATGACGAACGCGCCCCCGATCGGCAGGCCGCTGTCCTGGTCCGTGATCCTACCGCGCACACGTTGCGCGGCAGCGTCGGACGCTGTGATGCAGAAGGCGGCGAACAGCAGGCAGACGAGGCGGAGCCGGAACATGCGCGTCTCCCTGTCGGAGAAAGCAGGACCCGAAAGATGCGGCCGGTCGACGCGTCCGATCAACCCCTGCGGGATAAAGACGGATGCGCGGCTGCCGGGCGCAACTGCGCCAGCCGTGCCTCCAGACGCTCGCGCCGCGGCTCGAGCCAGGACGGCAGCTTCAGGTGCGTGCCCAGTTCTTTCGCAGGTTCATCCACTGTGAAGCCGGGCGCATCCGTCGCGATCTCGAAGAGCACGCCTCCGGGCTCGCGGTAGTAGACGGACGTGAAGTAGTTGCGATCGAGCACGGGCGTGACGTCGCGTCCCGCTGCGATGAGCACACGTCGCCATTCGAGCTGCTCCTCCGGTGTACGCGCACGCCAGGCGATATGGTGCACCGCGCCGACACCCATGCGGCCGGGCTCACCTTCCGGCTGACAGTGCAGGTCGATCATCGCCGCGTCGTTGCCCTCACCGACCTGGAAGCGGAAGCGCGAACCCTCTTCGCCCACCTTGCGGAACCCCATCGTCCCGGTCAGCAGCGACGCCGTCTGCTCGTAGCCGCCCAGGCAGAGCGTCGCGCCTGCAAAACCGCGGATCGCATGCTCGAGAGGCACGGGACCATCCTCCCATGGCGCGCGCACCGCGCCGTCCGGCCGCGCGACCAGCTCCAGCGGCAGGCCGTCCGGATCGAGAAACGAGATCACCGACTCACCGAAGCGCGTCTCCGGAACATCGAAATCGACATCCGCGGCCACCAGCCGATCGACCCAGAAGTCCACTGACGAGGGCAGAATCCAGAACGGCGTCGCAGTGACCTGGCCCGTGCCCTGACGCGTACGCGCGTTGACCAGCGGCGGCAGGATCCACGCGAAGAACGTCATGATCGTGCCGGGCGAGCCGAGCCCGTCACCATAGTAGAGGTGATAGGTGCCGGGATCGTCGAAATTGACGGTCTTCTTGACCAGCCGCAGGCCGAGAACGCCCGCATAGAAGTCCACGTTGCGCTGCGGATCGCCGCAGATCGCGGTGATGTGATGGATACCAGGCATGCGCGTGACGCTCGGACCGGCCATGACTGTCCTCCGTGCGTGATCGAAATTCCGGCCACTGCACCGGATCGACGGGAAATCGCGTCGTTCGACGCTGCCTGCAAACGTAACACCGACGCCTGGTCATTCAGCATTATGCTTTCCGCGGGCGTTGCGGGCGTTGCGGGCGTTGCGGGCGTTGCGGCGTTGCGGCGTTGCGGCGTTGCGGCTTTGCGGCGTTGCGGGCGTTGCGGGCGTTGCGTGGCGTTGCGTGGCGTTGCGTGGCGTTGCTGCGCGGCGCGCAGCAGGCGAGCGTCGGATCGGCGTACCACTCCACGCCGAAGCCGGCGACGCCCCGGGCAGGCACGCGATTGCGGCGTCCGCGGATCGCCCCTCGCCACGAAGTCCGCGGCAGTGCGTCGCAAGCATGTGTCCGGATGTCCCGGGCCTTGCCATCCCGCGCCTCGAGGCCGAAGCTACCCGTGTTCCTCCAGACTACCGACACACCAGCGGCGGCGTACGCCGCGACCCACGCACTCCAGGAGTCCGTGATGCTTCGCCTTTGCCTCGCCGTATTCTTCGCCCTGACGATGGCCGTGCCCGCCGCGGCGCAGACCGCCGAGTATCGCACGGTCGTGCCAGCGTCCGCGCGCAGTGATGACGGCATGTTCACCGTGCACCACGTCGGCGAACGGCTGCTGTTCGAGATCCCGGACTCGCTGCTCGGCCGCGACATGTCGCTCATGAGCCGCTACGCCGAGGTGCAGACGGACCTCGCGAACGGCGGCGATCGCATGGGTCCGAACATGGTCGTGCGCTGGGAGCGTCGCGATGACAGGATCCTGCTGCGCGGCGTTGCGCACACAAACACCGCCGACGAAGGCTCCGCGCTCGCACTTGCGGTCACGAACTCCAACTTTGCGCCGGTGCTCGAGGCATTCGAGCTGAAGGCGCGTGGCAACCGCACGTCGGTCATCGACGTGACAGACATGGTGCTGGGCGACGTCCCTTCCTTCACGCTGCCGCGCCAGACACGCACCCGCTTCGGCGTGCGCAGCTACGACCGCGACCGGAGCTGGCTGGAGTTCGCGAAGAGCTTCCCGATCAACATCGAGCTGCGCGTCGTGCAGACGTACGCGGCAGACCAGGCGCCGTCGGTGCAGCGCGGCGGCACGATCTCGTTCGCGGTGAACCATTCGATGGTGCTGCTGCCGAAGGAGCCGATGAAGCCGCGGCTGTGGGACGAGCGCGTCGGCTACATCTCGACGCAGCGCACGGACTACTCGAGCGAGTTCCAGGGCGTGCGGCCGGAGCGATACATCGTGCGCTATCGTCTCGAGCCGTCAGACACCGCTGCGTTTCTGCGCGGCGAGCTCGTCGATCCGGTGAAGCCGTGGGTCTGGTACATCGATCCCGCGACGCCGCCCGAGTGGATCCCGTACTTCGAGGCGGGCGTGCTCGAGTGGAACGCCGCGTTCGAGCAGGCGGGCTTCCGCAACGCGATGCAGGTGCGTGTCGCGCCGACCGAGGAAGAGGATCCGGAGTTCTCGCTGCTCGACGCGCGCTACTCCGTCCTCCGCTATGTCGCATCGCCGACGCGCTCCGCGAACAGCAGCGGCGACGTCGTCGATCCGCGCTCCGGTGAAGTGATCCGCGCGCACACGAACATGTATCACGGCCTGATGGAGCGGCTGCGCTGGTGGCTGCTCTCGCAGGTCGCGACCGCGAACCCGGAGTTCCGCACGGCGACGTTGTCCGAGGCGGCCATGGGCGAGGCACTGCGCTACGTCGTCTCGCACGAGACGGCACACTCGGTCGGGCTGCCGCACAACCAGCGCGCGAACTTCGTGTACCCCGTCGACTCGATCCGTAATCCGGACTTCGTCGAGCGCATGGGCCATTCCGCGTCGTCAGTCGGACGTACGCGCTACAACTACGCGGCGCAGCCCGGCGACGGCGTGGCGCCCGAACGTCGCATGGGACTGTGGGACGCGTTCGCAGTGGTGTGGGGCTACCGCCCGATCATCGAGGCGCGCACACCGCATGACGAAGTGCCCGTGCTCAGCCAGTGGATCACCGAGCGCGCGGACGAGCCGTGGTTCCGCTTCGCGTCCGCGCAGTTCGGCATGGACGTCGAATGGGATCCGTACCGCATGACCGAGGGCATTTCCGATGATCCGGTCGCAGCGGCCGAGCTGGGCATGCGCAACCTGCGCACTGCGACGCAGAGCCTGATGGACTGGGTGCTGAAGCCAGGCGACGACTACTACGAGCTGGAAGGCCACTACCTGCAGAACCTCACGCAGTGGAACCGCTACGCGGAACATGCTGCTGCCGCCGTCGGCGGATCGTGGACGCACCACAAGCGCTTCGGCGAGGAAGGCGTGGTGTACACGCCGATCGAACCGGAGTACCAGCGCAAGGCGATGCGTTTCATCGACGAGCACGTGCTGTCGACGCCGGAATGGGCGCTGAATGCGGATCTGTTGCGTCGGCTCGAACACGCCGGCGCCGTCGAGCGCATTCGTGCATACCAGGAACTCGCCGTGCAGCGCCTGCTCAACCACGCGCGACTCGCACGCATGATCGAGCACGAGGCCTTCCTCGGCGATGCGACCTACCGCCCGGCGCAGATGCTCGACGACACCCGCGCGATGATCTGGCGCGAAGTCACGCAGAACCGCCCGATCGACACGTACCGGCGCAACATGCAGCGCGCCTACCTCGACCAGCGTCTCCATCACGCTGCGGATGCCGTCGTCCAGGTCACTGGTGTTATAGGCGATTTCGTCGGCCA
>CAYLME010000096.1:11118-13153 GCA_964384585.1 uncultured Gemmatimonadaceae bacterium
GACCAGGCCGCGTACCTGCTGCAGGAAGCGGAGTCCGAGTCGTGGAGCCCGCCCAGCTCCGGCAACCTGCGCGTCGGCCGGAACGACGATCCGCCGCTGAACGCCGACCTGCACATCGGCCAGTCGGATATCCGGCCACTCGTGCGCGACCAGCTTTCCCTGCTGCGTGGTGAGATCCAGGACGCACTGCGACGCGGTGTGCGCGACCGCATGACCCGCATCCACCTCGAGGATGCGCTGGTGCGGATCGATGGGGCGATGAAGTGACGGAGTGATGGCCGGAGGCGGCGGTCTTTGGTGCCGGCTGCCGTTGGTGCCGTTGCTGGCGGTTGCTGGCGTTGCTGCCGGTTGCTGCCGTTGCTGGCGTTGCTGGCGTTGCTGCCGTTGCTGCCGTTGCTGGCGTTGCTGGCGTTGCTGCCGGTTGCTGGCGTTGCTGCCGTTGCTGGCGTTGCTGGCGTTGCTGGCGGTTGCTGCCGTTGCTGCCGTTGCTGCCAGCTACTGGCTGCGGGCTGCTGGCTGCCGGCTGCCGGTTGCCGGCTGCCGGTTGCAGCCATCAGCTATCAGCAACCGCGCTCACCCCGGTAACCCGCCAGGCATGACACAGCTTGGACACGCGTGGCGGGTTGTCGGTGTGGGACACCGATAACCCGCCAGTCATCTTTCCCGCGCCGAGATGCTTGGCGGTTTATCGGTGCCACGGACCGACGGGCCGCCACGCACCTCGAGACGATGTCATGCGTGGCGGATTGACGGGGCGTCGCCAACGCGTGCGAGCGGTGCGGACGCCATTTCGCCGTGCCTGGCGATGCGGGCGCCTCCGCCGTGCCTGGCCTCGCCGACGCCATCCCGCCGAGCCTGGCCTTGCCGACGCCATCCCGCCGTGCCTGGCCTTG
The DNA here is from genome assembly GCA_964384585.1 of uncultured Gemmatimonadaceae bacterium. Taxonomy (GTDB): domain Bacteria; phylum Gemmatimonadota; class Gemmatimonadetes; order Longimicrobiales; family RSA9; genus DASTYK01. The sequence continues at coordinate 12,012 of CAYLME010000096.1, forward strand.
CCGAGCGGAAATGGTCTGCGGCCGTCGCACACGTACCATCCGGCCATCCCTCTGCCCTTTCCACCACCCCATCCTCCCGTCATGCACTCCGCTGACGTGGATGCGCTGATCCTGCGCGTCGCCGCGCCGCAGCATGGCGTCGTCGCACGCTGGCAACTCGTTTCGGCGGGTCTACATCCGACGCTGCTCGACGAACGAATCAAGGGACGTCGGCTGGAGCGCCTTGCCCGTGGTGTCTATGGCGTGCCGGGGCTGAGTGGCAGGCACCGCGACGCGCTCGCTCGCATCTTCGCCTGCGGGCCGTGCACGGTGGGGAGTCACGAAACTGCCGGGCATGTGCAGGACCTGCTGATGCAGCCACCGGCGCAGACCGTCGTGAGTGCATGGCGAGGCCGCCCGGATCCTCGCGAGGGCGTAGTGTTGCACCGCGCGCGAATGCGGTCCGATGAGCGCACCACATGCGACGGTGTGCCGGTGACGTCGATCGCACGAACGCTGCTCGACCTGGCGGCTGCCCTTCCGCAGCGTGCGTTCGAGCAGGCACTCGCGCGTGGCCTCCGGCTTACAGACGTGACCGGAGACCAGTTATTGCAGCTCGTCGCACGCTATCCTCGCCGGCCAGGCACTCCGATGCTCCGCGCGATGCTTCAGGCGGACGTGCAGCCCGCAATGACGCGTTCGGAAGCCGAAGAGCGCTTCCTGGCACTCGTTCGAACCGGTGAACTCCCCGCGCCGCAAACGAACGTACGCGTCCACGGATTCGAGACAGATTTCTACTGGCGAGCGCACGGTGTTGTCGTCGAGATCGACGGCTTCCAGTTCCACGCATCACGCGCGGCACAACAGCGAGATCGTCGTCGCGACAGCACACTCGGCGCCGCCGGCATCCGTGTGCTGCGCTTTACCTGGCACGACCTGACCGCGCAAGCCACGGCCACGCTGGTGAAGGTGGCGCTGGCCCTCGGGAGAAGTGCGGTGTAGAGGGGGCGTCGACGCGGGGGCAGCGATGTGTCGGCGCGACTGCCGGGGGTCACGGCGGCGGACGACCCGGCGACGCGGGGGCAGCGATGTGTCGGCGCGACTGCCCGGGGTCACGGCGGCGGACGACCCGGCGACGCGGGGGCAGCGATGTGTCGGCGCGA
>CAYLME010000097.1:0-13106 GCA_964384585.1 uncultured Gemmatimonadaceae bacterium
GCCGCCATTTCCCCGGAGTCCGTCCAGGCCCACTCCCCCTTCGGCGCCTAGCAGTCCCGGCAGTCCCCGCCTGGCAGTTCCCGCATCTCCCGGGCCCCGGCCCGCCGTCCCCGTTCACGCACCGCGGAGCACACCCGGACCACCGCCCGCACACCCGGGTATCACCGCGCTTGATCAACCCTGCGCCAGAACCCAAGCATGCGTGAGCAGATCGTCGTTCGCGGCGCCCGCGAACACAACCTGAAGAACGTCGACGTCGAGATCCCGCGCGACCAGCTCATCGTGATCACCGGCCTGTCCGGTTCCGGCAAGAGCTCGCTCGCGTTCGACACCATCTACGCCGAAGGTCAGCGGCGCTACGTCGAGTCGCTGTCGGCGTACGCGCGCCAGTTCCTCGGTGTCATGGAGAAGCCGGACGTGGACGTCATCGACGGCCTCTCCCCGGCGATCTCGATCGAGCAGAAGACGACGGGACGCAATCCGCGCTCGACGGTCGGCACGGTGACCGAGATCTACGACTACCTGCGTCTGCTGTGGGCGCGCGTCGGTGTGCCGCACTGCCCCGACTGCGGGCAGCCGGTGCGGCGGCAGTCGTCCACGCAGATCGTCGATCAGGTGCTCGCGCTCCCGGAGAAGACGCGCATCGAGGTGCTCGCTCCGCTCGTGCGCGGACGCAAGGGTGAGTTCCGCGACCTGTTCGAGGAGATGCGTCGCAAGGGGTTCGTGCGTGTGCGCGTGGATGGCGAGACGTACGAGCTGGAGTCGCCGCCGAAGCTGAATCGTTACGAGAACCACACGATCAGCGTCGTCGTGGACCGGCTCGTCGTGCGCGCAAGCGACCGCTCGCGCCTCGCCGACTCGATCGAGACTGCACTGGCCACGGGCAACGGACTCGCGGAAGTGATCGAGCATGGCGACAGCGGGAAGATGCACACGTTCAGCGAGCGCTACGCGTGCACGAACTGCGGAACCAGCATGCCGGAGCTCGAGCCGCGCCAGTTCTCGTTCAACTCGCCGTTCGGCGCATGTGAAGCGTGTGGCGGCCTGGGCACGCGCAAGGAGGCCAGCGAGGACCTGGTGATCGGCGACCCGATCATCTCACTGCTCGAAGGCGTGATCCTGCCCTGGGGCGAGCCGGCCGGCCATCTGCGCCGCTCCATCATCCCGGGCCTCGCCGAGTTCTATTCGTTCAAGGCGAACACGCCGTGGGGTGAGCTGCCCGCAAAGGCGCGCGATGGCATCCTGTACGGTTCGGGCACGCGCAAGCTCAAGTTCCCGTACCGCGCGGGTGGCGCGTCCGGCACGTACAGCGAGCCCTGGGAGGGTGTGCTCGCGAACGTCATGCGCCGCTACGAGGAGACGACGTCCGACGCCGTGCGCGAACAGCTCGACGCCTTCATGACGACGCAGCCGTGCCGCGTGTGCGGTGGCGCGCGCCTGAAGCCGGAAAGCCTCGCGGTCACCGTCGGTGGCAGCTCGATCGGCAATGTCGTCGACATGAGCGTGGCAGAGGCGCTCGCGTTCTTCGAGGCAGTCGCACAGAGCACGTCGCTTCCGCCCGAGATCGCAGCGCCGATCCTCAAGGAAGTCAGCGAACGACTGCGCTTCCTCGTCAACGTTGGCCTCGAGTATTTGACACTCGGCCGCAGTGCGGAGACCCTGTCCGGGGGCGAGGCGCAGCGCATCCGGCTAGCAACACAGATCGGCAGCCGCCTGGTCGGTGTGCTCTACATCCTCGACGAGCCGTCCATCGGACTGCATCAGCGCGACAACGAGCGCCTGCTCGGCACACTGCGTGAGCTGCGCGACCTCGGCAACACCGTGCTCGTCGTCGAGCATGACCGCGACACCATCGAGGCCGCGGACTACGTCATCGACCTGGGCCCCGGCGCGGGACGACACGGCGGCGAGATCGTCGCCGTCGGTGAGCTGCAGGACGTGCTCGCGAGCGAGCGGTCGCTGACAGCGCAGTACCTGCGCGGCGAGCGCGAGATCGCCACACCGACGCAGCGTCGCCCGCGCACGCCGGAACGCGAGATCGTCGTGCGCAATGCGCGCCAGCACAACCTGCGCGGCGTGGACGTCGCATTGCCGCTCGGTACCTTCACGGCGGTGACCGGCGTGAGCGGCTCGGGCAAGAGCACGCTCATCAATGACATCCTGTATGCATCGCTCGCACGTCACTTCCACAAGGCCAAGGTCGTCGCAGGCGCACACGACGGCATCGACGGCATCGATCTGATCGACAAGGTCGTCGACATCGATCAGTCGCCGATCGGCCGCACGCCGCGCTCGAACCCCGCGACGTATACCGGTCTCTTCACGCCGATCCGCACGCTCTTCGCGGAACTGCCGGAGTCGAAGATCCGCGGCTACGCACCGGGACGCTTCTCGTTCAATGTGAAGGGCGGCCGCTGTGAAGCGTGCCAGGGCGACGGCCTCATCAAGATCGAGATGCACTTCCTCCCGGACGTGTATGTGCCGTGCGACGTCTGTCGCGGACGACGCTACAACCGCGAGACGCTCGAAGTGTTCTATCGCGGACGCACGATCGCGGATGTGCTCGAGATGACCGTGGACGAGGCACTCGAGTTCTTCGACGCGGTGCCTTCGATCAGGCAGAAGCTTCAAACGCTCTCGGATGTCGGCCTCGGCTACATCCACCTCGGCCAGTCCGCTACCACGCTATCGGGCGGCGAGGCGCAGCGCGTCAAGCTCGCAACAGAGCTGTCACGTCGTGACACCGGAAGCACGCTCTACATCCTCGACGAGCCGACCACGGGTCTGCACTTCGAGGACGTGCGCATGCTGCTCGACGTGCTGCACCGCCTCGTCGAGCGCGGCAACACGGTCGTCGTCATCGAGCACAACCTCGAAGTCATCAAGACCGCCGACTGGATCGTCGATCTGGGTCCTGAAGGCGGCCAGGGCGGCGGCGCGGTCGTTGCCGAGGGCACGCCCGAGCAGGTCGCGGCCAATCCGGTCTCCCATACCGGCCGCTTCCTGGCCGACCTGCTGGGCCTGGCGCCGGTCGGCTAGCGCCCGGCCGGCCGGCCCGCAATGCCCGCATGGCCCGCATGGCCCGCATGGCCCGCATGGCCCGGCTCCGCCGGCCGGCGGGTCAGCTAACCTGCACGAACACAATGGGTTAGGTCCGCCGAGCCCCGCCTCCGATCTCGCGCCATCCAAAAAGACGTGACAAACCGTCGCACCCGCCCTATATTCGCGCAGATCGGGCTTCAACCCGATTCTCCATCATCTCGTCCCTGCATTCCTGTCGGCGACGGCGCCACCGGCGCCTGTCGAGTAGTGCGATAGACGCAGTACCCGGTACCGCCCTTCACGGCGGTTTGCATGGCCCGGCGCGCAATCCGTGTCATGCAGTGCGAAGCACACAAGGTTCGGAGCGATCGAGCGTCCGCGCATGGCGCGCGGATCGACGGTTTTTACCCACTCGCCGGCGATGTCCGGCGAGTAGCAAGCACGGCCGCATGCCTGAGACGGGACAGGTACGGCCGGGCGTGTTCCCGCACCAGAAAGGCAGGAGACGGATGAAGACCTCGGTAGTCAGGCTTCTCACCGCTTTCCTGTTCGTGGTGGCGTTGCTGCCCCCAGGACAGGCGGAAGCTCAACAGACCGCAACCGGTTCGGTGACCGGCCAGGTGGTGGACGAGTCGACGCAGCGCCCGCTCGCGGGCGCCGCTGTGACGATCGTCGGCACCCAGCTCGGCACAGTGACGAACACGGACGGTCGGTACCTGATCACTCGGGTTCCGGTCGGCAGTCAGCAGGTCCAGGTGTCGCTGATCGGTCACGGCGAAGCGACGCAGACGGTGACCATCGTCATGGACCAGACGGCTACGGTGAACTTCTCGCTGAGTGCCACGGCGATCGCGCTCGAGCAGGTGGTCGTCACCGGTACGATCGGTGCGACGCGGCGCGCGAAGCTGCCGATCGTGGTGGACCAGGTCCGCGCCGAGGACATGCCGGTACCGGCAGTCTCGGCGGGCAGCGTGATCCAGGGTAAGGTCGCAGGCGCGACGGTGATCTCCGGCACCGGCCGGCCCGGCTCGGCGCCGACGATCCTGCTGCGTGGTCCGACGAGCATCAACGCATCGGGCCGCTCGCAGGAGCCGCTCTACATCGTGGACGGCGTGATCCTGAGCTCGAGCATGGTCGATTTCGACGCGCTCGACATCGAGAGCGTCGAGGTCGTGAAGGGCGCAGCGGGTGCGTCGCTCTACGGCTCGCGCGCGCAGGCGGGCGTCGTGCAGATCCGCACGCGCCGCGGTACGGCGATCCCGACCGACCAGATCCGCTACACGCTGCGCACGGAGTTCGGCCAGAACCAGCTCGGCTCGACGCCGGACAACCTGTTCAGCACGAAGCACCAGTACCTGATCGAGAATGGTCAGTTCCGCGTGGGTTCGACGCCCTGCGACATCATGGAGTGCACCGGCGTCCCCGTTTACGCCGGTCAGCGCGCGGGACCGGGTGAGGCCGCATCGGTATGGAACAGCTTCGTGCTGGAGGACTACCCCGGCGGCGCCTACGACCAGGTCGATCGCTTCTTCCGCGACGGCAACTTCATGCAGACGTACGTGTCGGCTGAGGGACGCGCCGGGGCCACGAACTTCAATGCGTCCTACAGCAACATGAACGAGCAGGGCATCATGCGCGGTCATGATGGCTTCAACCGCCACAACTTCCGTCTGAACCTGGACCAGTCGATCCGGGAGGACGTCAATGTGTCGGCGAGCGCGTTCTACAGCCGCTCGACACAGAATGCGTTCCCGGAAGGCAGCGGCAACCCGATGTTCAACCTGACGCGTATGCCCGCCGGCGTGAACCTGTTCGCCTGCGAGGATGACGTCAGCCAGGAGTGCCTGAACGATCCGATGAACCTGCGTCTCGGTACGGACGTGTTCAGCCGCGAGGCCGCCAACCCGGTCTACGAGCTGTTGAACCGGAAGTACATCGAAGAGCGCGGCCGTTTCCTGGGCAGCGCGAACCTGCGTTACTCGCCGGTGAGCTGGCTGTCGCTCGACGGTAACGTCAGCTTCGACCGCCTCGACCTGCTCGAGGACGAGCACTACCCGAAGGGCTTCCGGACCATCTCGTCGAGCCCGGGCGTGAACGAAGGGCTCGTGTACAAGTACAACCTGCGGACCGAAGGCCTGAACGGGAGCCTGACGGCGACCGGTACGTTCCAGCTGACGGACGCGATCACGAACCGCACGCAGCTGCGCTACCTGATCGAGGATCGCGAGTCGCACACGTCGTGGACGCAGGGTGACCAGCTGCGCGTGGGCGATGTCTACACGTTCGGCAACGCGGACGCTTCACGCCTGCAGGCGGGTTCCAGCCTGACGACCGAGCGTTCCGACGGCTACTTCGCGATCACGAACTTCGACATCATGGACCGCTACATCATCGATGCACTGGTCCGTAATGACGGCAGCTCGCTGTTCGGCGCAGACCAGCGGCGGCACTGGTACTACCGCGTCGCCGGTGCATGGCGCCTGGGCGAGGAGTCCTGGTTCTCGGTTCCGTTCATCGACGAGTTCAAGCTCCGCTACTCGTACGGCACCGCGGGTGGTCGTCCGAACTTCGCCGCACAGTACGAGACCTTCTCGGTCGGCTCGAGCGGCCCGACGCCAGTCACGCTCGGCAACCGCGACCTCAAGCCCGAGTACACGGCGGAACACGAGGCGGGCTTCGACGCGGCCGTCTGGGGCAATCGCATCACGCTGGCGCTGACGTACGCGGATGCGACCACGACGGACCAGATCCTGTCGGTGCCGCTGCCTGCGTACAACGGCTTCGGCAGCCAGTGGCAGAACGCCGGTACGCTCGAGAGCAGCACGTGGGAGGCAAGCGCCGACATCCGCCTGCTGGAGACGCAGAACCTGTCGTGGTCGGCCGGCGTGATGTATGACCGGACCACCCAGAAGATCACCGAGCTGAACGTGCCCGCCTACACGAACGGTGTGAGCGGCCAGGGCATGGGAGCGGTGTTCTGGACGCGCGAGGGCGAAGCGCTTGGCACGTTCTACGGCACGCAGACCGCAACGAACTGCGGCCACCTGCCGACCGGCGTGGACTGCAACCTCTTCGCGGTCAACGACGACGGCTATCTCGTCTACGTCGGCGCTGGCGGTTCGCTCGACAATCCGCAGTGGGGTGCCCTGGCGACGGATGCGAGCATCCGCGGCGTCGCACCGCGCTGGGGTGTGCCGATCGTGGGCGAGTGCACGGACCGCGAGAGCGGCGAGCGCACGACCTACTGCCAGCTGGGCAAGAGCCTGCCCGACTACAAGCTGAGCTTCCGCTCGAACCTCAACTGGAAGGGCCTGTCCGTCTACGGTCTCGTCGACTCGTGGCAGGGCTTCCACGTCTACAACCAGCCGCTGCAGTGGACGATCTTCAAGCAGCTCGGCGGCATCATGGACCAGACGGGTGTCGCGGAGGCGCGCCAGAAGCCGATCGGCTACTACGACGCGCTTTACGCGACGAGCGGCCTGGCACCGAACTCGGCGTTCGTGGAGGACGGCAGCTTCATCAAGCTGCGTGAGGTGTCGCTCCGCTACCGTCTCGACGGCTCGCTGCTCTCGGGCATTCCGGCACTGAATGCGTTCGACGGGATCACGCTGAGCCTGATCGGCCGCAACCTGTACACATGGACGGACTATCGCGGCTACGACCCCGAGGTGGGCCGTGGTGGCGGCGCGACGGGCTCGGCTGCACTCGCACGTGTCGAGGGCTACCAGTACCCGCCGTTCCGCACGTTCACGTTCGCCGTTGATCTGAACTTCTGAGGAGGGGAGTTTTTCCCATGTTGATGATGAAAAAGACGTCCCTCTTCGCGGCGGTCCTGCTCGTCGCAGCCGGTGGCTGCGTCGAGCTGGACATCGGCCCGAACCCGAACGATCCGGATGCCGAACGCGCGCTCGCCTCTGCGAGCGACGTCGAGGCGCTGATCGGCGGCTCATACACGCAGTGGTGGAACGCGGAGTGGAGCGCGAACTCGCTGGGGCCGATCCTGAGCATCCAGTCGTTCCAGCACAGCGCGTTCCCCGCGAACTTCGGGATGTACGCGTACTCCCTGTTCCCGCGCGCCGAGATCGTCAACGATCCGGCGCACCAGTTCTACCTGCACTGGAACAATCCCTGGATCTGGAACTACCGTGCACTCTCGGCGGTGGCCAACGGCTTCCAGTCGATCGACCAGGGGCTGGTGTCGTTCAGTGCGGCGGACGAGCAGATGCTCAGGGCGTACGGCCGCTTCGTCCAGGGCCTCGCGCACGCCTCGCTCGCGATCGTCTATGACCAGGGCTTCATCCTGGACGAGACGACGGACATCAGCACGGCCCAGACGCCCGTCTCGTACAACGAGATGATGACTGCTGCGCTCGGCTACTTCGACCAGGCGATCAGCATCGCATCGGGTGCGAGCTTCGAGCTCGATCCGAACTGGATGTCGCGAGCCGTCAGCGCGGATGAGCTCGTGCGGCTGGCGCACTCCTACAAGGCCCGTTACCGCGCGGCGGTAGCGCGTAACTGGGCGGAGCGGCAGGCAGTGAACTGGAATGCCGTCATCGCGGATGTCGATGCGGGCATCACGGCCGACTGGGCGATGAGCCTGAACAACACCGGTTCGTGGGGCGCGTTCGGTGCCGGCTACTACATCCTGCAGCAGCAGTGGCACGCGTCAGGCCGCAAGGAAGCGCTCTGGTCCCAGGCGACCTACATGATCGTCGGCATGGCGGACCAGTCGGGCAACTACCAGAGCTGGCTCGCGTATCCGGAAGCCCAGCGCCATCCGAACCTGGGTGGTGACGAGAGCAATCCGTTCCTCATCATCACGCCGGACACGCGCTTCCCGCAGGGCGCTGACCTGGCTACGCAGCAGGCGAATCCGGGCAAGTACTACTTCGCGGCCCAGGCATTCGGGATGTGGGGTCAGCCGGCGCGCGGTTCGTGGCGCTGGTCATACTACCTGCATAATCGCCAGGAGGACTGGTTCATGAGCCAGGCCGCATCGCCCGACTACGTCTGGGTTCCGGTGGCCGAGATGCAGATGCTGAAGGCGGAAGGCTACATCCACAACAACGATCCGGGCGCTGCCGCAACCATCATCAGCGAGTCGCGCACCGCCAACGGCCTCAGCGCAACGGATGCCGCCGGCACGAACACCAGCTGCGTGCCGAAGCTGCCGGACGAGAGCTGCGGCGGCCTGCTCGAGATGATGAAGTGGGAGAAGCGGCTCGAGACCCATGCCTACGGGCTGATGACCGCGCCCTGGTACTTCGACAGCCGTGGCTGGGGCGACCTGTACCGTGGAACGCAGCTCCAGTTCCCGATGCCGTGCCGCGAGGCACAGGTGCTCGGCATGGAGTGCTACACGTTCGGCGGCGTCGGTGGCGACGGTGCGTCACCGGGCAGCAGCTACGCGTTCCCGGGCGAGTAATCGACTGAGGCAGGCAGCATGATGAAGGCCGCACCGGGGTCGGTGCGGCCTTCGTCACGCCCGCGACGTATCTCGTCGCAGGCACATGGCGCTACGGGGAACGACTCGCTAGCTGTAGTGAAGCGAGCCGATCAGCAGTGCCTGCTGAGGCACCGAGTCGCGCGGCTCCTCGCTCTCCGGCTCCGGCATGCGGGGCATGGCAGCGTCCGAGCAACCTGCTACCGCGACGAGCACGGAAAGCAGGAAGAGGGGGCGCAGACGGGTCATACTCATTATACTCACCCCGGGTGAAGTTTCTGGCCTTCTACCAATGCATCGAACCGGGGCGTTGCGCAAGCCTCCTGGAGGATCCACATGCGGTTGAAGCTGGCTGGTTTCGCACTCGTCACGGGGATGCTGCTGTTCGGCGCCTGCGCGCCCCCAAGCACCACGGGCGGGAGCGGTCGTTCTGACGTGATCACGCGCGAGGAGCTGGATGCGACCGGCCTCGGCACGCTGTACGACGCGATCGAGCGGCTCCGCCCTCGCTGGCTGACGCTTCGTGGTCAGCGCAGCCTCGGCGGTACGACGGACATCGTCGTCTACCAGAACCAGTCGTATCTCGGCGGGATCGACGTGCTCCGCCAGCTGGCGCCGGACATGGTGGTCCGTGTCCGCTACCTGGACGCCGCGACCGCGTCCGCATCCCTGCCCGGCCTCGGTTCGAGGCACATCGAGGGTGCGATCGTGGTCGAGACGTCGACGAACTAGACGGCGTCAGGTGTTGTCGCCGCGGCGCGTCCAGATCGCGACGACGCCGCAGCGGCTCGATTCAGAGCTGAGGAATTCGGCGGGGATCGTCGAGAGGCCACGGTAGACCTCGATGGCCTCGACGGTCAGGGGCGACACCAGCTCGTCGATGGAAACGGGCGCCCCACGCGAGACGCGCATGCCGTCCACGTAGAGATCGGCGGGGCAGGATTGTCCACGCGCCATGTACACGACCCTGCTGTTCGATCCGCCCGCCGTGTACTCGAGCCGCACGCCCGGCAACGTTGCCAGCAGGTCGGTCACGTAGCCGGGTTGACGGCTCTCGATCTCGGCGCGCGTGATGAAGGTGCCGAGGCCGCTGCGCAGCCGGGCACGATAGCTGTCCAGGACAGGGCTGCTCCGCGCGGGCGAGCGGGCGACGATCTCGAGAGGCGCGAGTAGTACCGCATTCACGGCCAGCCGCATCTCGACGTGCACGACATCATGCTGTCCGAGCCGCAGCGCGGGTGACGTGGCCTCTTCATAGCCGGGATGGTGGGTGCGCAGGTAGTAGCCGCCGGGGCGGCGTACCCGGAAGCTGAATTCGCCCGTTGGATCCGTACGCGTGCGCCCGACCACGTAACCGAGGCCATCGATCAGCTCGACGTCGACGAAGGCGATGCCCACCGACGTCACGTCGTCAGCGATGCGGCCGTGAAGCATGACCGGCTGCTGGGCCGTGGCAGCCACGACGAGCAGGACGAAAGGCAGCATGGGCGGGCCGGGTCAGCGGCGGAGACCGCAACGCACTCGCGTTGGGAACCGCGCGCGGTTACCTGTTATCTGCTACGCTCCCCGCGTTCTCGCAAGGTGGTCGTAGCAAAACCTCGTGTTCTGCCGGGCGATTTGCGCCCGGATCGCTCGATTTCACAAACGCTTCCTCGAGAGGCCGACCGATGAGAGCCATTTTCCGCTACCCTGGCTTCGGTGCACTCCTGCTCCTCGCCGTAATGACGGCATTTCCTGTTCCGGCGAGCGCCCAGCTGTCCGCCAATTCGGCAACCGACTGGCGTTCCGTCCCGCACTTCGGGATCGGTTACATGGGAGGCGCGCCACACGCCATCCTTGGCGGGACGGCTTACATCGTGCGCCCCTGGCTGGGCGGATTCGGCCTGCTCGTCGATTTCCATATCAGTCATCAGTCGTGGGAAGGCGACGAGGAGTTCACGAACGACATCACACGCGACGAGGCACGCGCGTTCGGCGATACCGAGACACGGACGAACGAGCACTGGGCCGTGTTCAACGTCGGCGTCATCCGACCGCTAACGCGCGATTTCGCACTGTTCGGTGGTGCGGGCATCGGGCGCGCAAAGCAGTATCGCGAATATTTCGACGGTTCCGGTACGCGTGGCGTAGGCGGACACTACCGCATCAACGACGAGGATGCTTCGGGGAACCACATCAACGTGGTCGGCGGCGGACTCTTCCGCTTCGGCGAGCACCTGAACTTCCACTTCGGCGCCGAGCGTGCACCGGCGGGTTTCCTGGTCGGCGTGACCTACGTGCACTCGCAGGGGCTATAGCCGTCACCGGGCAGATGGTGGGTACTTCGTCACGCTGGGCGTACGACGGATGGCAACTGTCCGAACTACGCTCACCGGGACGTTCTTCTTGCAGGTGAAGGCAGCGCGGTGTTAGCATTGGCGCGTCCGCGGAATGCGGGCAGCGACTCCCAATCACAGCATTATCGACGAGTATTCCGACAGCGCCGGACGCTGTCGTTGTTCGCGGTGCAGCGATTCGTTCGTTCGTACCACGCGCCCGTACGGGCGCAGACTAATTCGTGGAGGATGCATGGACTGGAGCAGGCGAGTACGCATCGCCCTCTGTGCTGCCCTTGCCGTCATTACGACGGTGGCGTGGAGTGCGCCGGCGCAGGCACAGCAGGGTTCGGTCGGTGGCGTCGTCGTATCGCAGGCGACCGGACAGCCGCTGGCCGGTGCCAGCATCGAGCTGGTCGGCACGACCCGCGGGACGATGACCAACAACGAGGGTCGCTTCCTCCTCACGGGCGTGTCGGGTGAAGCGACGCTGCGCGTGACGATGATCGGTTATCACGCGCGGACGGTTTCGGCGCAGGCAGGCGTTTCGGATCTGCGCATCGAGATGGCCGAGTCGGCGATCGAGCTGGACCGCGTGGTCGTGACGGGTACGGCGGGCGGGCAGACGGCCCGCGCACTGGGCAACACCGTCACGCAGGTCGATGCTGCGGAAATCGTCTCGAAGGCACCCGTCAGTTCGGTGACGGAGCTGCTGAACGGGCGAGCGGCCGGCGTCACGATCATCCAGACGACCGGCATGCTGGGCGGCGGCAGCCGTGTTCGCGTGCGTGGCGCGGGCAGCTTCTCGCTCTCGAACGAGCCGCTCGTCTACGTGGACGGCGTCCGCGTGAACAACTCGCAGGCGACCGGCCCGGTCAGCCAGGCCTTCGGCTCGCGTCCCATCTCCCGCTGGAACGACATCAATCCCGAAGACATCGAGAGCATCGAGATCATCAAGGGCCCCGCGGCTGCCACGCTGTACGGTACCGAGGCATCGAACGGCGTGGTCCAGATCATCACGAAGCGGGGCACGGCGGGTTCGCCGAAGTTCACCCTGTCGGTCAAGCAGGGTGCGCAGTGGTGGAATCCGGAAGACCAGCTGTGGACGAACTACGGCATGGTCGGCGGTCAGATCGAGTCGATCGACATCGTGGAGCTGGAGAATCAGCGCCTCGACAACTGCGTGCGCGGGCCGACGGATTTCTACACGGCCTGCCCGGTCAAGTCGATCTGGCGCACGGGCCACCTCCAGAACTATGACCTGAACGTGTCGGGCGGCAGCGACCGGGTGCGCTACTTCGCGTCCGGTGGACTGGAGAACAGCACCGGCGTGGAGCGCGAGAACGCGCGCAAGATGTACAACGGCCGACTGAACCTCAGTGCGACGCTGTGGGACGCGGTCGAGGTCACCGGCAGCATCGGTTATGTCACCGGCCGCACGGACCTGAGCTGGGAAGCCGGCGGCGGCGGTCCGACCTGGACGACGTACTACGCGCAGCCGCAGAAGCTCACCGGACCACTGCGCGGCTTCTACAGCTGGCCGCCCGAGATGTACTGGGAGGCCGCTGACACGTGGCAGGACGTGGATCGTACCACGCTCAGCTTTGGCGTGACGCACCGCCCGTTCACGTGGCTCAGCCATCGCCTGAACGTGGGGCGCGACGTGACGCGCGAAGAGGACGTCGAGATCCAGTACAATGACCCGCGCTGGCTCGAGGTCTCCTCGAGTGCGGACATCGGCTACAAGGAGATGTGGTCGCGCCAGATCGCGTACACGACGGCGGACTACTCGGCGAGCTTAACGTTCGATCTCAACCAGGACGTGAACTCCGTGACGTCGCTCGGCGGACAGCTGTATCGCCGCGACTACGCGCACGTCTACGCGTACGGCGAGAACTTCCCGGTGCCGGGCCTCTCGGGCATGTCGGCCACGACACAGGGCCGCGTGAACAGCGAGTCCAAGGTCGAGAACGTCACGCTGGGCGCATTCATCCAGCAGCAGATCGGCTGGAGGAACCGACTCTTCCTCACGGGCGCGCTGCGCGCGGACGACAACAGCGCGTTCGGTGAGAGTTTCGACCTGGTAACCTACCCGAAGGTCAGCGCCTCCTGGGTGCTGAGCGAGGAGCCGTTCTTCAACGTCGGCGCCGTCAACACGCTCAAGGTGCGTGCGGCGTACGGTGAGTCCGGACAGCAGCCGGATGCATTCGTGGCACTGCGCACGTTCGACACGGCGCCCGGACCGGGCGGCAGCGGTACGGTGACGCCGCTCAACCTCGGTAACCCGGATCTCGGACCGGAGC
>CAYLME010000098.1:0-13072 GCA_964384585.1 uncultured Gemmatimonadaceae bacterium
CCCGACACTTCCGTGGACCGCGTCATCTGCTTCTCGGCGTGGCCCCACTTCACGGAGCATCCGCGTGTTGCGGCAGGGCTGTTCCGCGTCACCCGGCCCCGTGGACTGGTGCACGTGCTTCATATCGACGGGCGCGAGACGATCAATCGGGTCCATCGTGATGCGGGCGCAGTCGTGGCCCACCATGCGTTGCGCGAGGCCAGCGCCCTCTCCGCACTGTTCGCGAGCGTGGGGTTCGAGGAGATCGAACGCACCGACACGGCCGACCGCTACCTCGTTACGGTGCGCAGACCGGGCTGACCGAGATGCTGCATGGCGACCTGTTCGGCAGCGGCGGCGGCGCGATCGGACGCGTCGCACCGCCCGCACGCCTGCTCGTCGCGGCACTGCTGGTCGCCGCATGCGTTGCGGTTCCCTCTGCGCTGCGCGTTACACTCCCCTTCACGACGATCGTCGCCGCTGCTACGGTGTTCGCCTGCGCTGCGCCTGCGCGCGTGGTCACGCGCGCGCTTGCCTTCGGCGCGCTGCTGTACGTACCGCTCGCTCTGCTTCTGCTCGTGCCGGCCTTCTTCGGTGGCGCGATGAACGTCGCAGGTGCTGCCGCACACGCGTTCGGCATCGCCATCCGTGGCACTGCCGTGCTGCTCGTGACACTGTCCGTTCTGTCCGCCATCCGGCTCACCGAGATCCACGCGGCGATCGGCGGGCTGCCGCTGCCGCGCACTGCACGCCTGCTGTTGATCCAGATCGTGCATCAGACGGGTGTGCTGTTCGACGAGACGCGACGAGTGACGCAGGCCATTGCGCTCCGCCGCGGCCAGCGCTCGGGACTGCGCCTCGTGGCAGGTGTGCCGCAGGTCTGGCTCGAGCGTGTTGCCTCCCGTGCGGATCGTACGGCCGCTGCCATGGATGTGCGCGGCTATCCGGACTGGGATCCGCCCAGGCGTGCCCTGACGCCGGCCGATCGAGGACCGGTCGCAGTCGCTGCGACCGCGCTCGTCGTCGCATTGCTGCTGCACGTTCTGCCATGAGCGCACTGCCATGAACGCGCTGGCATTTCGCGATGTGGGCGTGCGCTACGCCGGCAGCGACCGGCCCGCACTCGAGGCGTGCACGTTCGACGTCGCCGCTGGCGAACGCGTCGCGCTGCTCGGCAACAACGGCTCCGGCAAGACCACGATCCTGCTTGCGGCGGTCGCACTCGTGCCGCATACCGGCAGCATCATCATTTGTGGGGCGCGGCTGGACTTCGACGATCCGGCGCATGCGCGACGCTGCACGGGCCTGCTGTTCTCCAGCCCGGAGGACCAGCTGCTGTTTCCGCGCGTGCTGGACGACGTCGCGTTCTCGCTGACGAGTCGCGGCGTTCCCGACGACGTCGCGGAGGCGCGCGCCCTGGCCACCCTCGAGCGACTGGATGCGGGTGCGCTCGCCGACCGCTCGCCGTACCGGCTCTCGCGCGGCCAGCGGCTGCGGGCCGCGCTGGCCGGCACGCTCGTCACCGAGCCGCAGCTGCTGTTGCTCGACGAGCCGACGAGCGGTCTCGACCCGGCAGGCCGTCGCCTGCTCCTCGCACATCTGAATACGCTGACGTCGGCGATGCTGATCGCGACCCACGATCTCGAGTTCGCACGCAGGTGCTGTCACCGCTACGTGCTGATGGACGACGGACAGGTGGCGGGGTCCGGAACGAACTTCGATGACGTCGCGCTCTGAGCGCGACGCGAGTGGAAGGCCTGGCCGCTCGATCGTGAGGTGATTCGCAGCGCCGTTCGTACATGAGCGGCGTACAGTTCACCTCACGATCGAGCGCGCAGCGATCAGCGGCCGATCATGCGTTGCGATCCAGGCACAGGTTCGCCTCCTCGCGGATGTTCGGGTTGTTCGCTTCCTCGAACGGCAGCGGCACCGTCACGTCGGAGCCGTACTCACCGCCCTTGTGCCATGCGCCGGTCGGGAAGACGGCATCCTGCGCACGACCGTACTGGCGGACCAGGCGACGCAGGTCACCGACGCGGTAGCCACGACCGAACTGCCAGAACGCCCGCTCGCGGAACAGCAGATCCACGCGCGCCTCCTCGGTGCCGGGATCCGCGAGGGGGTCGAGCCCATCGACGGTGGCACGCGCCGCATTCATTGTCGCGAGCGCCCCGGGGAAATCGCCCGCGCGCAGCTGTGCCTCTGCCTCGATCATGCGTGCGACGATGCCATCCATCAGCGCGACTGGTGATTCACGCTGCGGCCAGACGAGCTGGACGGACACCGGCCCGGACGCATCCTCGACGTTCGCGATCGTGACGCCGTTCGCGACACAGGTGGGGTCGCCGCCCTGGCACGTCGGCACACGCGGATCCTGCGCAGACACGAACGGCATACCGTTGCCGCCTTCGCTATCGGAAACGGTGTATCGACGGTTCGCGTTGTTCCAGAGCCACGTGTTGTTGCTGAACGTTGTCTGTGAATGGTACATCTGGTACTGGAAGTCGTCGGGCACGCCCGCGACCGCAGCACCCGCATCGGCCGGACGGTTCAGGTTGAGCAGAATCCGCCCGCGCGTGACCTGAAGCGCGTAGCGGACACGATTCGCGTCAGCGCTCGTGCCGTCGATCACGGCGAGCCCATCGTCGACATGGCCGAGCGCGCGCTGGAACGCCGCCTCGGTCGTCATCGGCTCGCCGTAATTCTCCACGCCGCCATCGACGGTGCTGATGACCAGCCCGTTGCAGTAATGTTCCGCAAGCAGGTTGACCATGACGGCCTGGATCAGGTGCATCTCGGCCACCTGCCATGTCGGCGCGTCCGGACGGTACTGCTCGAGCAGACGGACAGCCTGGCCCGCGGAGATGCGCGCCCGGTGCGTGTTCCTGTTCGCCGTGACCAGGAACGAGTTGCGGACGGTCATCGAACGCTGATCGATCTGTTGCCGGTCGATGAACGTGTCCCCGCTGCGGAACTCGTCGGCGAACAGACCGCCCAGCAGCAGCAGACTCTCGGTACCGCTCGTCGCCTGGTTGAAGCGCGCGATGGCACCGATCCGCACCGCTTCGGCACCTGCCGCCGACTCGGTATCCGACGGGTTGATGATGTCGGCATCCTCGACCTCGAGCACGTCGTCGCACGCCGTGAATGCCAGCATGCACGACGCGACCAGAGTCAGTACTCCGTGCCGTGTATGACGCAGCGACCGCAGAGAGGCGGCCATGGGAATTCTCATCATGGTCATCCCTCCTTAGAAGCCCAGGTTGAGGCGGAACGTGAAGTACGTGGGCGGTGCGAACGCCTGGAAGCTGGACGGCGCATTGCCCGTCGTGCCGTATGCCTCAGGATCGACGCCAGTGAATTTCGTCCACAGGATGCCGAGGTTACGTGCCGCAAGTGACAGCGAAACCGAGCGCGCCCGCAGCGTCCTGGTCCATGAGTCCGGCGGCACGAACGTCAGTCCGAGCTCGCGCAGTCGCAGGAAGTCACCATCCTCGAAGAACCCACCGACCGAACGGCTCGGGTGCAGACGCACCAGCTGCGTACGGGCCTGCTCGTAATGCGACGAGTTCGGATCGATGAGGCCCGCGCAGTTGTTGCGGCTGGCGCAGCGGATACGCTCGCTGTTGTTGTAGACCAGGTGGCCGCCCTTGTAGTCGATCATGCCGGACAGACGGAACATGCCATCCATGAGATCGACGCCGGTGTTGAGCGCGAACTCACGCGTGGGCATCGAGACGCCATGGAACTCCGCGGTATCGCTCACCATGATCTCGTTCGTGGCCGGGTCCGCGCGCCACGTGATGAGGCCGTCCCCGTCCTTGTCCTCCCAGCCGAGCAATCTCACCGCCCACCAGCCGTAGAGCGGATGGCCCTCGCGGCTCTGCAGCGACGAGCTGTGAATGATATTCGGCTCACCACCCAGACTGGCCAGCTCATTCGAGTTGGTCGAGCCACTGAACTGGACGTCCCAGCCGAACGATTGTGTCTGCACGAGCTGCGCAAACACCATCGCTTCCCAGCCCCAGTTCCGGACCTCGCCGAGGTTCTCGAACCGCGTGGTCAGACCCGTGCCGAGCGATGGCGCGAGGATGCGACTGATGAGCTGGTCCGTCGACCGCTTCGTGAAGTACGTGATGTCGGTCGTCAGACGGTTGTTGAAGAAGGTGCCATCCAGGCCCAGCTCGAGTTCTGTCGAGCGTTCCGGCTTCAGTTCGCGGTTGCCGAGCGCGCTGTAGATGAGGCCCGCAGCGTCGCCCGCTTCACCCAGCACCTGCGCCGTCGTGTAGTACTCGACCGCCGCCGTCGTGCCGGGCTGCACACCGGATGCGCCGTACGCGCTGCGCAGCCGGAACTGGTCGACCCACGACAGCGACGGGAAGAACGACTCCTCCGACATGATCCAGGACACCGACAGCTTCGGGTAGAAGACTGTCTTGAAGTCCGCACCGAACGCACTGTTCCGATCGGAGCGTATGGCGCCGGTCACATACAGTCGATCACGGAACGCGAGCTGCTGTTCGAGGAATGCACCAAGCGTCCGGCTTTCGTCGCTGGTTTCGTCAGCGAGCAGTACGGCAGCCGAGTTGACCGTGGTTGCACCTGGAGGCAGCTCATCGCCGCGCGCGCCGTTGCGGTCGAAGCTGCTCTGATAGTATTGCACGCCGAGGACGGTCGTGCCCTTGAGGTCGTCGGTGAATGACCGGTTCGCCGTGGCTGCGGCGTCGAGCGTGTAGATCAGGAAGTTCGTACGGTTGTCTTCCTTCCAGCCCAGATGCTGCGTCCCGGCAACCGGACACTCGCTGAAGCGACAGAGCTGCGTGTCCTTACGGTTGATATAGTCGATTCCGAAGTTGGCGCGGAGACCGATCCAGTCCGTTGGCCGATAGTTCGCCGCAGTGGAACCGATGAAGCGACGGATCGTCTGCTCGGTCGTGGTCCGGTAGATCTCGCGCGGCGTCACCGTGCGCCAGCCGTGCAGCGTGTCACCGGCCGGATTCAACATGTACTTGTAGCCAGGACCGCCATAGATGTTGGTCGCGACACCAGGCACGCCCGAGTCGTCGCTGCGCGGCAGCCGCAGCACCTGGTTGGTATAGCCGGTGTTGACCGAGAAATCGAACTTCTCGGAAAGGTTCACGTCGAGGTTGGTGCGCGCGGTGACGCGATTCAATGCGTTCGGCCGCTCCTGCTCCGGCCGCATGGTGACATTGCGTGCGTCCATCCAGCGCTGGTCGAAGTCAGGCACCTTCAGCGGGCCCGTCTCGTTTTCCCACTCGCCGTGCACGAAGTAGCGCATCGCCTCACTGCCGCCACGCAGCTGGAGACCGTGCTGCTGGCGGTAACCGGTGCCGAACGGCGTCGCCTCGGAATCCTGCGTGGGATTGTAGACCGTTACACTGTCCTGTGCGCATGAGCCCGCTGCGACCTGGAACAGGTAGCACTGCGTCGTGTTCGAGCGCGTGGACGTGTCCCTCCAGCCCCAGTAGGCGTCCGGATAGTCGTTCCGGTCCTGGATCGCCGTCTGCTCCGTGTAATACATCCACTGTGGGCGACCGGCCACGCCGCGCTTCGTCTGGATCACGACCACGCCGTTCGCGGCGTCCGTGCCGTACAGCGTTGCGGCCGACGGACCACGCACGATCTGGATCGACTCGATCTCCTCCGGATTGATGTCGTTGATACGCGCCGGCGTGGTGCCGCCGACACCGACCGACATCGAGCCGGTCGTACCCTCGACGCGGACGCCATCGATGATGAAGATCGGATCGTTCGACAACGACAAGGAGCTGGTGCCGCGGATCCGGAAGCGTACGCCCGCACCCGTCTGCGTACCGGGCAGCACCTGCACTCCCGCGGCCCGGGATGTCATCAGGTCCGCGAAGTTCGAGACGGCCGCCTCCTGCGTGATGCTGGCGGCATCGACCGACGCAACCGAGTTGCCGACCTCGGCGCGCCGTTGCTCACCCGTCGCCGTAACGACCATCGGGGCCATCGAAATGGCCATCGGCCGCAACTCGAAGTTCGCCGTCGCTGTGCCACCGGCCTGCAGCGTGACCTGCTGTGTCTGCTCCGCGTAACCGATGCTCAGCGCCCGGATGTTGACCGTCCCGGCAGGCACGCCACGCAGCGTGTAGGTGCCTTCGATGCCCGTGATCGTGCCGATGTTCGTGCCGACCACCACCACCTGCGCACTCGCAAGCGGCTGCCCGCTCTCCTGGTCCGTGATCGTGCCGGTTACGGTCCCCTGCTGTGCCGCCGCCGCACTGGCCGCCAGCAACGGCACGAGTGCGACCAGCACCAGCCTGCAGGCTGATCCCGTTCGGTTCATGGCCACCTCTTGATGCGTTGTCCCGCCGCGCGGGGTGAAGCCGCGTGTCGCGTCGTGGACACGCGGGCCTGACGACGCTGTGTCGCGTCATGTCACTTCACACGTGACGTCGCGTATCACGACGCCCGTCACGAACTCGGATCACTCGAATCTCTGGCAGGAACGCTGGCCGCCCCTTGCGCAGGGCAGCAGCCGCACGGCACTCACGCGCCGTTTCTGGATGGGCGCGTCTTTCGGGAATACTGAACCAGAATCGGCGTATGGCAAGATGCTTGACGGGGGCGTGCGGGCAGGGCATGACGAACGTCGTGCCCGGCGATGCGAGCGCTCCCGCGGCCTGCGGCAGCGCCCGACGTCATCGAGCGCGCTCCCCCGCGTGTGTCGGATCGGAACTCGCTGGCGGCTCCGGGGCGCGTCGCAACGCATAGATCCCTCCGCCCACGACCAGCGCGATGACGCCCGCGATCAGGTTGTTGAGATGCGCGCTCGACAGGAATGCGAGCGAAAGCAGCAGCGCCATGATCGGGATCGTCGGACCACCGGGCAGTCGCAGCACGTTCGGACGATCACCCATGCGACGTCGCAGGATCGGCACTGCTGCGGCCGTGCCGATGTACGTGGTCAGCCGCGCGATGATCGAGAGCATGGCCAGCTGTACGAACGTGCCGGACAGTGCGAGTGCGAACGCGATGATCGACAGTGTGAGGATGGCGGCCATCGGTGTCTGGTACCGGGGATGCACCTGCGCGAGGAAACGCGGGCCGTATCCGTCCTTTGCGAGGGCATAGAGGTAACGCGGTCCGACGAGCACCGTATTGCCGACGTTGCCGCCGATCGAGATCATCGCGGCAACGGTCATGAGCAGTGCGCCGCCCGGTCCCATGAACGTGCCGGCTGCTTCTGCCACGGGCGACGTGGACCCGGCAATGCCTGGCAAAGTGCCGAGCGCGACGAGCTGCACACCCGTGTAGACGAGCGTAACGACGAGAATCATGGTGAGCAGCGCGAACGGCACGTCACGCTTTGGATTCCGGTACTCGCCCGCCGCTGCAGGCGTGTTCTCGAACCCTGCGTACGCGAACAGCAGCAGCAGCGACGCCTCGCCCAGCACACCGAGCGGCGGCATGCTCATCTCCGCGACGCGCGACCACTCGACGAAGAAGATGCCGATCGTGATGAAGACGGCGAGCGGTACGACCTTGGCAATCAGCAGGCCGACGGCGACACCGGCCCCCTGCCTCACGCCGATCACGTTGATCCACGTGAGCAGTCCGATCAGTGCGCCAATGATCGCGATCTTCGGTACACCGGACGCGGCAGGCGACCAGAGGAAGCCGACGGCCAGCGCAAATCCGTTCGACAGCGATGCAATGGATGCGACGCGTGCGAGCCACGTCATCCAGCCGACCTCGAATCCGACGAACGCGCCGAAAGCCTCGCGCGCGTACAGGTACGCGCCGCCCGGTTCGTCGAAATAGCTCGACGCTTCGGCGAAACACAGTACGAGCAGCGCAACGGCGAACCCCGCCATGAGCACGCCGAGAATGCTGCTCATCCCCAGCAGTGCCGCCGCAGCCGCCGGCAGCAGATAAACGCCGCTGCCGATCACCTCGTTGATCGACAGACCCACGAGTTGACGCCGTGAAACGGCGCGCACGAGTGTCGGACGCTCGGTTTCCGCCTGCATCGGGAAGCTCGGCTTCGTCTGGATCTGTCGTTGGGTGTCGCTCGAACCGCAAGCCAGCCGAACGGCTGTCGGCTGTTGCTGACCGCTCGCATCCGTGATGCTCACAACAGTAACGCCGACCCATCCCGCTTCCTACGCTCGCGGGACAGGTCGTCGGCAGCCGGTCACCCGGAGCACGCGTGTGCTCCGGGCATGTCAGTGCGGCTAGCGCTTCCGGCTCAGGAACCCGCCGAGAATGCCACCCAGGTCATCGACCATCGAACCGTCGCCGTCCCTGTCGAGGAGCGAGTCCAGCATCCCGCCCAGGCCGCCGGCCTGCGCGGCGCCGCTCTTCTTCTGCTTCGACATCGCGCCCATCGCCAGCGCTGCCAGCAGGGGCAGCATCTTCTTCAGAACCGCCGGGTCGATGCCCGTCCGCTGGCTCGCTCCCGCCGCGACGTTCCGACTGACTTCCTTGCTGCCGAAGATGTGGCCGAGGATGGCGTTGCCGTCGGCGGTCGTTGCCGGGGCGCCGAGCGTCTCGGGCTGATCGAGGTAGGCGTCGTGACGCCCCGTCGCGAGCGCGGCGTCCAGGCCCGCCTGGTTCGTGGTCATGTTGCGCTTGAGGCCTGCAGCGAGCGCCGGCATGAGCGCCCCGATCGCAGCGCTCGCCTGCTCGGGCTTCAGGCCGAACTGCGCGGCGAGCTGCTCTACCGCCGCACCGTCGCGGGCGCCGAGGACCGAATCGAGAATGTTCATGATGCACCACGGCTTGAGGGATTGTTCTTCTGCTTGCCGCGGGCCGACTCGCTGTCGCCCGCGCAGCGATGTGACCGCACGCCGCAGGCCACTCGGGCACGGCATGCATAATGCCTTCCGGGACCGTGCCGTGCAGTCTCGTTCCCATCTCTAACAGTGGAGGGCACGCGTGGGAATCTTTGACCGAAAAGAGAAGCCCAAGGCGGACTTCTCGAAGGTGCAGAGTGGCGCATCGACGCAGCCGGACGCGTCGGCGCAGTCCGCTGCAGAAACGACACGCAGCTATACCGTCAAATCGGGAGACACGCTCTCCGCGATCGCGCGGCGCGAGTACGGCGACGCCGGCCAGTGGAAGCGCATCTTCGAGGCGAACCGCGACCAGATCGACAATCCCGACCTCATTCATCCCGGGCAGGAGTTGAAGATCCCGGCCGACGACGGCGGTGCACGATGACGACACAACGCGTATTCACGACGGCTATTGCGATCGGCCTCCTGCCGTTGCTCGGCGCCTGCGGCCGGGATGATGCGGCCGTGCAGGAGACGACCACGCCTCCGGCGATCGAGGCACCAGCAGGCATGGCAGCACGCGTCACTGACGTCGAGATGGGACGCTCCATCGATGCGCAGGGTCGCATTGCAGACGACGCTGATACCGACAGCTTCTCGCCTGCCGATACCATCTACATATCGGTGAACACGGAGGGCTCTGCGGCGGGCTCGCGGCTCACCGCACGCTGGACGTTCGAGGACGGGCAGGTCGTGGACGAGACGTCGCAGACCCTGTCAGCAACGGGGCCGGCAGTCACGGAGTTCCACATCTCGCATCCCGACGGCTTCCCGGTGGGCACGTATCGTGTCGAGATCCTGCTCGACGGACAGACGGTCGAAACCGAGGAGTTCGAGGTGAGATAACACGCACGGGCGAGCTCCTTCCGGGGGAACACGGTCGATGGGTTCCCCCACCCGCCCATGACACGCACGGCCGGCGCCCGTGTCCCGGCGCCGGCCGTCGGCATGTCAGCCTACTGCACCCGCTCGATTACCACGGAGCCAACGTCGCCGGCCGAGTGGCCTTCATTGACGTAATGGGTTCCCGGCAGGAGGTAGGAGCCGCCGCCGCCCCCGAAGAAGCCGCCATCGCCGCCGGAAAACCCGCCGCCGCCGCCGCCGCCATCACAACCCTCACCGCTGCCGCCGCCGCCGAAGCCGCCGAAGGCGGTGCGCGGCCCACTGCACGGGGTCATGTCGGGAGCCACGCCGCCGACCATCCCGTTGGCCCACAACCGGCCGCCCTGCCCAAGCATGACCGTGCCGTCCCGCGACCGGTCGTCCCAGCCGTTCCCGTAGAAGCCGGCACCGCCGGAGCCGTACGACGCCTCGCTCCCTCTGCCGCCGAGGGAGACCTGGTCGCCCCGGTGTTCACCTGCGAAGCAATAGGCCCCGGTCTCTCCCCCTGAACCCATGCCGCCGTACGGGCTGGTATTCGCGTTGCAGCCGTCCTCCTGCGCCAGGTTGTGCGCGCCGCCGCCGCCACCCGCGATCACCAGTGGTTGGCCCGCGCGCACCACGAAGCTGCCGCCGCCACCGCCGCCGCTCCAGCCACTGCCCTGACCGGAGCCCTGCTGACCGACCACGATGGCAAGCACGTCGCCCGCAGCCAACTGAATCTCGCCCGCGATGATGGCGCCGGCCCCGCCGCGTTGACTGGGTGCCGCGGACGCGCCGCGCGCACCCGTCGCGGTGATCCTGTAGGTACCGGAAGCCGGGACCTCCCAGTGCTGGATCCCGTCGATCACCTCGACCATGCCCGCCAGCGGCGACTCCGCGTAGGCGTCCGTGCACTGCACACCGCTCGGGCCGAACGCGCCGGTGGCGCCGCACGTCGTGAACGTCCAGGTACCGGACTGCGGCGGGTCGTTGCCGGCGGCTACGTCCAGCATGGCGGTGCCGCTGATCCCCTGGATCGTGGCGGTGATCGCGACCTGCCCGGCAGTCACTCCGGTAGCCACGCCGGACGCAGCGATGGTCGCGACGCCATCGTCGCTGGAGGACCAGGTTGTCGTTAGGCCGGTGACCACGGCATCGGCATCGTCGTATGCCGTCGCGACGTACTGCTGCGTCTCTCCAGCGGTGATTTCTGCTGCGGCCGGCGTCACCGCGACGCGCACCACCGCAGCCGGCACCACCGCGCTCGCGCCGATCCAGAAGCGGATGGGCAGGGTGCGACCGTGCAACACGCCCAGCACGTTGTCTGCGTCCGCGGCTCGTGCCTCGCGGCCGTTCGCCACGATCCGCACCCACGTCGAGCCCAGCACGGTGGTTCCGACACGCACGCGCACCAGGTAGTCCGTGCCCATCACGGCGCCCGTCGCGCCGGTGTTCCAGTTCACGATGAAGTGCGCGTTGCTCGTGCGCACCGTCTCCGCGCCTGTGGACCCGCTGCTGGCGAAGCTTGCATGCGGCAGGTCGCACGCGGCTGTTTCACAGATCTCCACGACCGGCTCGAGCGAGCGGTCGACCGGTCCCGCCTGCTCGGCCGGGGACGCGATTGGCGGCAGGAAGTGGAAGCCGGCGGACGCCGTTCCGGCGACCGACGCGGCGGCGCGGACGTCGCCCGGCACAGGCCCCGTGGCCAGCTCGCCGGATTCGCACGCTCCGAGCAGAACGGCGAGGCTGAGCAGGGTGAGCCTTCTCTTGCGGTGCATCATATGGGTCTCCGTCGAGTTCAACAGGCATGGGGAGAACGGGTCGGGCCGCTATCTCCAGTAACCGGAAACCGGCCGTTCCGGGCTCATCCCGGCAGCAGTGACGGTGCGGGAACGTGATGCGCGCCGGCGCGGAAGGGGCGGAACTGCGGGATCCGGCGAGGTGAGGGTGTGGTTGTACGAGGCCGTGGGGGTGACCGACAGGCGTGCGCGGTCCGAGGGATCTGCGCGCCAAACGAGCCGGGTTCCTCGCGCTCGATCGTCAGGCGCCCATCGCCGCTGACAACTCCTCGAGCACGGCCGCGTCGGTCCGGTCGTGCCGTTGTTCCATGTAACTCAGTCCTGCCCGCAATCGAAGTCGGCCGCGCTGCGGAACGTGAGCGTGAACGAGGCGTGCTCCACGTCACCGACGCCGAGCGGCAGCATCGCGATGCCATTGACCATACCGCCCACGTGCGTGCCGTCGTTGCTGGTGACGTTGAGCGTCGCGTCGGTTTCCGTGTAGGTGGCCGACCCGGGCACGGCCATCCACATGGCCCCGCCCAGCACGGGTGAAAAGTCGAACCGGGCCGGCCAGCTGCCGGAAGCGACCGGGGTGGCCGGTCCCACCGCCGCGACTCCGCCCGTCGGACCATCGCCGTCCTCTTCCTGCTCGAACGTCATGGTGAAGCTACCGGGCGTGCCGGTAGGCTGGTCGGGGTAGAAGTGGCCGGCATACTGACCCGCCCACGTCCCGCCGAAACCGCCCTCGATGGTGAGCGACCACGAGCAGGTACCGCCCACGGTCACGCTGGCTACACCCTTCGCCGCGGGGTCCTGCACGCTCGTAGCGATCACCAGGTGCTCGCCGAGCTGCGTGGGGGCGGTGAACAGGCCCTCAGCGGAGATCGGTGCCGGCGCGTCATCACGCCCTACCGCGCTCCAGGCCACCGACGCGGAGCCGAGCACTACGGTCAGAACGGCCAACGTAGTGCGATGCGGTCGGCGGCGCGGCGCGCTGCCGGGAACTGACCGTTCGAGCTGCATCTCGGATCTCCGATCGTGGTATGCGCAGGCAGGGCTGGGCCTGGCGAAGACGGCACGCGCCGCCATACCTCTTTAACCGGAAACCCGCGGAACCGGGATCACCCACGGCCGCGTTCGCGACTTCGCGGCGCTCGCGCCCTCGATCGTCAGGCGCCCATCGCCGCTGACAACTCCTCGAGCACGGCCACGTCGGTCTCCACCGACGCGCGCGCCGACAACACCGCCACGGCGTCCGCAGAGCCCACCCTACCCAGCGCCCAGGCGGCGTGTGCGCGCACCAGCCGCTCCGGATCCGAAAGCGCCGATGTCAACGCCGGCACCGCGTCCGGCGAACTCCAGTTGCCGAGGCCGACGCACACGTTGCGCGCGAACCCGGCGCGACCGGCACGGCGGATCGGCGAGCCCTGCGAGAACGCGTCCCACGACGCCTCGTCGAGCGCCGTCTCCAGGAGGGCAATCAGTGAGGGAGAAGCCGTCCCCGGATGCGCCGGAGTACTCTGCTGCGGCTGCACGCCGAACGGTGGCTCGCCCGGCGCACGCGCCGCGAACGCCCGCTCTGATGGCGGTGTCGAGAATTTGCGCGTGAACGGGCACACCTCCTGG
>CAYLME010000099.1:0-11450 GCA_964384585.1 uncultured Gemmatimonadaceae bacterium
CTACACATCCGCCAACCACCTACGCCATCCTCACGAGGCGTGAGGAGCGGACTTGGGAACCTCTGAACAAGTGACCGGGACATCGCGAACGTTGATCACAGGTCGATAGATCAGGTGTTCAATGGCGCGTGAGCGGCCCTTCTCGATGCCAAACCGCGCCGAAGCCCTACTCTAGGGCCTTCGCGCCCGGTCACAGGGCGTACTTCTCCCCAGGGCGCAGAAGTTTTCGGCGAACCAGGTAGAGATTCGCGAGCGCGAATGCCGAGTACGCTCGCGTAGTATTCTTGGCGAGCCCACGGTAGCGAGTCTTGCGGAAGCCCCACAGCACTTTGACGACCAGGAAAGAATGCTCCCCGCGCGCTCGCACGCGCGAGCGGCTGCGGTTGATCGCCTGCCAACGAGCCGACAGCGGACGGTGCCGGTGACCGCGCCGGTTCACGCGATAGCGAACGCCGACTTCGGTAAAGCTGCGCCTGTCCTCCTCGTTCCAGTAGGCGCGATCCCCATAGAGCTCTCGCTCCTCTCCATGCACCAGATTCGGAAGCTGGTTCAGATCCGCCTCCGCCGCGTCCGTGGTGGTGAGACTGTGCACGATCCCACGGGTATCCGTTCCGACATGGACCTTCATCCCATGGTACCAGTTGTTCCCCTTCCGGGTCTGCCTCATCTCCGGATCGCGGGTTCCCGTCGCGTTCTTCGTCGAGCTCGGAGCCGAAATAATGGTCGCATCCACGATCGTACCTTGCTTCACCAGCAGCCCTCTCTCGTCCAGCAGCGCACCGATCTCCGCGAAGATCGCCTTCGCCAAATCGTTCTCCTCGAGCAGGTGCCGAAAGCGAAGAATCGTAGACTCATCCGGAACCGTGTCCTCGCCCAGCTCGATACCAACGAAACGCCGCATGGACTCGCTGTCGTAGATCGCGTCCTCGGCCGCCGGATCAGAGAGGTCAAACCACTGCTGGAGGAAATAGATCCGCAGCATCTTCTCCAGACCCAGAGGCTGCCGCCCGTTACCGGCCTTGGGATAGTGAGGCTCGATCACCCGAAGAAGCCGCGCCCACGGAATCACGGCGTTCATCTCGGCCAGGAAGCGCTCGCGGCGGGTCACCTTGCCTTTCGTGCTCCACGCGAGTGCGGCGAACGTCGGCTGCTCAGCCATGGTAGCGACCTCTTCACGGGGGTGTACGGGCGACCGACATCAAGCTACACATCCGCCAACCACCTACGCCATCCTCACGAGGCGTGAGGAGCGGACTTGTGCAGAGGTTCCCTTGTGCAGAGGTTCCTGAGTTCGACGACATGGAAGCAGGAAGTGCGTGACGGGCTGCGGGATGTGTGGGCGGCTCCTACGCGCGAGGAAGCAGAAGAGCGGCTGCAGCGTCTCGTCGAGAAGGCGCGCAAGCCCGTGCCGAACCTCGCCGAGTGGATCGAGCGTACCGGCCACGAGACGCTTACGTTCCTCGGGCATTGTGCACCCGAGCACCGCCGACTGCTCAAGACGACCAACAGCATGGAGCACGATCATGCAGAGGTGCGCCGCCGCAGTCGAGTCGTGCGAATCTTCCCGAACGAGGCGTCGCTAGTCCGCCTCCTGGGTGCGCTGGCGATCGAACGCAACGAGCAGTGGATGGAGCGCCGGTACATGGTATTCAAGCCCGGTCCGGATACGAACAGCGAACACGTCGCGCAGGTAGCGTGACGCGATGCGACCGGAGGATCATTCTACAGAAAACTCAGCACTTGACCACATCCTTCTTCGCGGGCTGACGTGGATACACAACGCCGCAATGAGCGGGGACAGATTCTGGGGATGGCGAGGGGAGAGGGCGGGTCCCGACGATGCAGTCCTCACCCTCCTGGCGCATGCGTGGACTCATGCTCGCGACTCTCTCCGTCGCGATGAGGCTGCATTCGGTGCCTTTCGGGGCTTGCTCGAGCAGCTCGTGAGTCGGCAACACTCGCCGGCGCTCGAATTGGCGGACCGCGTCGGAGCAGCGTCGCAGTAGCACGAATGCAGAAGGCCTGCAAGATCGAACGGCCTCAGCTAGACGTCGTCAGGCGCGAGCGTTACTCGTGCTCCGGCCGGAACGGCGGTCGATACGAGGCGAATGAGCATTCGGTCAGCCACTCGCCTCAACAATCCGGTGACGGCGCGAACCCCCGCTGCGCTATCACAGTCTCGCACGACGCTAACCGCACGCCGGACAGCCTCCGGTGAGATGAGCAGCGTGTAGCCGAACGCGCTGTACGCCGGCGCGCACAACTGCAGCGCTTCACGTGTGGCGAGCGCGCACAGATCGGCCGCTGCGAGCGGAGGCATGTGCACGATCGTCCCCATCGCAATCCGCTCAGCCAGCGGCGTGATCATGCCCCACCTGATCAGCGCTGAGCTGTCCAGCGGTTCTTCCAGGCCATCGAACTGGCCAGCGCCGATTACCAGAACAGACCGAGTCGACCACACCCATGCGCCCTCGTCGATGGTGATGTCCTCACCTGCCCAGCAATTCACAAGCGACGACTGGCGGCCGGTGCGCTGCCCTTTGTCCGAATCGCCGTAGGACTGGAACGGCTCGAGTCTCATCACTTCCATATCGTCGATCAGGACGATGGCGCGATTGGCGAGCGCGGTGGCTACATCGCTACTGATAGTCGTCCGAAGCAACCCGCGCCGCATCGCATCGATGTGGTTCGTGATGTCTACGCCTCGCCAGGTCGTTTCCGCCGTCTCTGGCATTGAGACGCGTACGAAGGGCGCGCCGAGGTGTCGGGCCAGCGCCTTCGCAGCCCAAGTCTTCCCTGAGCCGGATTCGCCATGAAGAAGGCAGCGGAGACCGGTGTGCCCGGCGAGATGCCGAACGCCGAGCAACGCAAGCGGTCGGATCACATTCTCCGGGTCACCCGCAATGTCTGCTGCGAGCTCCTGCTCGAGGATGTCGAACAGCACGGCAAAGTCTTCTGGCGTTTCGGGCCGAAGCGCATTGTCGGCATCCGGCTGCGTCCTGTACGGCATACCATACTCCGCGTGAGGGTGGCGATCTCACGCGCAGCCTACCCGACGCGCGTACAGGACCCGAATCGCAACCGCCGGAGCTCATGCTGTCGGATCGTCAGGAAAGAGTACGTCGACGTCCGCGAGTGCCCGCAGAAGCGCCTGCTTCACTTCAGTCGCTTCGCGCGGTGACATCGTCGGCCGAACCTGCACGGCGAGGTCGAAGCCGCGTCCACGCCTGCGACGTTTCACAGCGCTGGTCTGTCGCCGCGATCGCGCTGGCGCGACGGGCGCGGAACTCGGCTGAGACGTGCCGGGCTGGAGAGCCTGGAGCGCGCTCTCCTTTGTCTGGACGTCAGCGTGCTTCAAGGCTTTGTACAACACCGACTTGGACGCTTTGTCCGCGCCGCGGACAAGATCAGAAAGGCGCGGATCGAGCATTGCCTGATAGATCGTCAGGTACTGGCCGAGAACCGTGCGTTCGAGCGGCAGCACCGCCGCGAGTTCGCGGAGCGGAACGTCGTCACCTGTCTGGCTCTTCAGCGTCTCGTGCGCCGCGCCGACGATCCGCGCCGTGTGCAGCACCGAATACTCACGACGGTGGCAGTACTCGGCGGCGATGATCCGCAACGCGTCAGCTTCGCTGATGCCATTGAGAACGTGGACGCGTATGCGCGCGTCGCGACCCTCCTCGGCAACCAGCAGCTTCACGGCGTGGCAGCGGCGATGTCCTGCGAGAATGACGTACGAGCCATCGACCTTGCGCCACACGAGCGGCGGGTCGAGCAGACCCAGGCGGCTGATGGAGAGCTTCAACTCCGCGACGTTCTCGGTCGAGTGCCGTTCGGCAGGCTGAAGCGGGTGAGCCGCCAGGCGGAACACGGAGACGGTTCGGATCTGCGCGTCGCTGCGTGCGTCGCGTTCCACATCGCTCACACGATCCGCGACCTCGCCTGCGAACGCGGTCGGCGCGTGCGTGCCGCCAGAACCGGAGAGATTCGCCGGCATCTGCTTTTTAGAGGGCATCGGCCACCTCCTGTGCGAGGCAGCGGAGGTCCTGCGTGAGCGGGTGCTGCGGAGCGTGCGTGAGGAGAGGCCGCTTCCAACCCGCGCTTTCGGGAACAATCACGCTCTCCCGGACTCGCGCGTGCAACACGGCGCCAGGTATCAGAGCCTCCGCTTCCGTCTCCAGCGCACGATCCAGCAGCCGGCGCCTGTCGAAGCGCGTGAGCACCGCCCGGAGCCGCGAGGCGTCCAGCCCAGCATCCTGCCAAGCGGCCCGGAGCCGACGAACTGCACGGAGCGCCGGGGGACCATCGAGCGGGACCAACACCAGTCCGTCCGGGGCGGCACGCCAGCCGGCCAGCACTACACGATTCAGCGCAGGCGGGCAGTCGATGATTACATAGCCATAGCGCCGCTCCCTGATCGTGTTCAACGCAACCTGCAACGCGTCCGCGCTTACCGCCGCCGGCCCGTACCCAAGGGCCTCTCCCCCGGCCGCGACGTCCAAACCGAAGGCGGTGGCCCGGATTGCGTCCGCCAGGCCAGAGCGACCGGCGAGCGCGGCGGCGAGCGCCTCTCCGCCCTCATCGATTCCCAGCCAGCGCGAGGCGTCGCCCTGCACGTCCAGGTCGATGATCAGCGTACGGGCGCCCTGCGCGTATGCGGCGGCCAGGTTGACGGCCAGGGTCGTCTTGCCGACGCCGCCCTTACGCGAACTGACGATGAGTGTCTTCATTTCTCCTCACTCTGTGGCGTTCCACCGGATGCCCGCTTCGGCGCGGAGCGACTCGGTACGATTCGCAGGGTGGAGGAGGACTCCCACCTGATACCACCCCACATCGCCACACTACCTGACGCCGGCCGGAAGGCGGTTCCGGACGTCCGGCAGAAGCCGACTGTCACACGACGCAGTTATCGTCGTGGTGATCGACAAACCGGAGAATGGGAGGCTGGATGGTGACACTCACGATCGGTGGAGCCCAACTGGACTTGGGTAGCCGTGCGGACATCGACGAGAGCTGGATCAACAACCAGGTGAACGGCAGGCGGGCCGACGGCGAACAGGTGTGCGTAAGGGTTCGCGTACGGACAGGCGCCCTGGATCTGACACTTGCCTCAGCCGGGTGTGGAGGAGGTGGTGGAGGCCGCGGACTCACCGCCGATGAGCAGAGGCTGGTAGACCTGTGGGTGGAGCGAGGTCTATCCAGGTCGGACTTCAGCGGCGGCAATGTCGTCGCGTTTCTCAACCAGCTCTTCCGGCTGGTTGCGTAGGCGATGAGCAGCCGCCCAAAGCCGGCCGCACCCTTCCCGCATGTCGTCCTAGCGGGTACTGAAGCTGCTCAGGACCTCTCGCATTACGTCCGGACCCAATACCTCTTCCGGAATACGCTGGCTCGCGTCCATGATCGTGGCTGCGCGACCGCGCACGGACGGGTCCAGCCACTCGAGCCATTCCGCACGCAGCGGCAGGTCAGGTTTATGGGGCCATCCGCGCGGTGAACCGAACGCCGCTGCCTGCCGAAGCATCGCCTCATGCACGGCGGTCGCCGGCTCCAATCGCGGAAGCCCGGCGGAACGCGCCGCCTCAGCGCTCGTGTGTGCGATCCGAATCCCGGGCCGATCCAGGTCACCCACATAGACGAGCCGTTCGACACGGAACGGCAGCGTCGTGATGTATCGCACCGAACGCCGGAACGTGCCGCCCCCTCCATACGCGACTAGGCCGAACCAGGAGTCCGTGAGGTTCGCGAGCTCTTCCCTCGCCTGATGGAAGCTCCCGGCGTTCTCGAACACGATCATCGCGTTGCGCTCGCCTACGCGTTCCCAGGCCAAGGGGGTCGGCTCGCGTGCGCAGCCCAGTAGATCGAGCGACAGCCGACCCTCACCGAAGAGCGACGTTCCGTGAAGCCGCACAAGTTGCTTCTCATCGCCC
This sequence comes from uncultured Gemmatimonadaceae bacterium, assembly GCA_964384585.1. GTDB lineage: Bacteria > Gemmatimonadota > Gemmatimonadetes > Longimicrobiales > RSA9 > DASTYK01. The sequence continues at coordinate 5,928 of CAYLME010000099.1, forward strand.
GTTAGCTGGAGCGATCGATGTCTGAGGGGCGCCGGCTTGTCGAACCACCCCTCTACCAGCCCTTCGTGAACCCGCTTCAGGAAGGCGATCTGGCTCGGGATTGGGCGCGCGATCGTGGTCACCCAAAGCATTTTCGGGTGCCATGGGAACGCTCTCCAGTCCCACTCGACTGGTGCCTCCGCGGCGACCCGCCTCACCTGGTGCGGCAGAGCCGGCTCCGCCCTCCGATCCCACAGGCGTCCGCGCTCGGACGGAAACTCAATGCGACCTTGAGCTTCGAGGCTCCGAAGCGCAGCGAGTAGCCATGCCCGGTTCTCTCTGCCCTGCGGTCGATTCGGGAAGGCCGTGTCGAACTCGCGCCAGAGAACGGCTTGCGGGATGCGCCGATTGCGATGGCGCTCAAGTGACGCGCCGAACTGGTCGATCCTCGCTGGATCCAGTGTCAGGCTCATGCCAGCGGCGACTCCTGCGTTTGGCGGCCGCCTTTCGGGTTGCGGTAGAGCTGGGCCACGGCCATCCCGGTTCCGACCGAATCACGCTCGAGCAGAAACTCGCCAGTGTTCAGGTCAACCCCGCCCGGCCGGATCCGGTTCACGTTCGGGAACATCGCAACCGCATCCCAGTCCTTGATCCCCGTCGTATAGACCAACTGGATCCTGGCGGCACGGGCAACCTCCATCTGCAGCTCGATGAAAGACGCGCGCGACGCAGCGCCGAATGGGTTGTCGAGCAGAAGTGTGCTGGTCGTGACCCGGTGCCGACCGAGGTTCCGCGCCCGTAGCTGGGCGAGGGTGCAGTAGAGCAGCACGGCCATCGTGAGCTGCTCGCCACCGCTGTTGATGCCCATGTGCTGGACAGGCTTGTACTCGGCGTCCCGGAGCGGGTCCGGGAAGAGCATCAGCACCTCGATCGGGTGGCCGAGCCGCTTGACCGCATCCTGCACGAGCTTCGGCCCGGACGGGATCGACTCGCGGTTGATCACCTCGTCCAGCAGAATCTCCATGCGGGCACGCCGATCGGCCGCGTTCGAATCGCCTAGCCTCACCTTGAGAAAGTTCATCTTCCCGAACCGCGGCATGTGCGCCGGCAGCTGCGACTGCGTCTCGGCCGCCTTCAGTAATTGCACGCCGCGCTCTGCGGCCGAGAGCATCTGCTCGACCAGCGTGGCGCGGTGGCGGTCGACCTCCGCGATAGTGCGATTGATGTGCGCCAGTCTGAGATCCAGCTCCTGCAGAATTCGCTCGGCGTCGTCCTCCGTCTCGCGCGGGCTGCGGGCGCGGATGTCCCGGACCATGGCGCTGTCCGGAGCAATCTTCGCGAAGTGGTCGGACTCAGTCCATTGGTTGATGGCCGCGATGGCGCGGTCGAGCCGGGCGTTCAGCTTCTGCTGCTCCTGCCCCACCGTGTAGAGCTCCTCCTCGACCTGATTCAGTCGCGCACCGATTGCGGCGTCATTCTCGGGCGGGCGCCAGGCGGCCGGCGGCCGGGGCGCGTAGCCGGCGATCAGGATCTCGTTGCTCTGCCTCAGCGTGCGCAGCCGATCGACGTCCTTGCCGAGCGTTTTCGCCTGCTGCTCCGCCAACTGGGCCTCGGCCTCGACCTGCAGTGCCTCACCATTCGCCGCCTCGACCCGTTCCCGCAGCTCGTCGATCACCTTCTTCTCGACAGGTAGCCACGCCGCGGCGACATCCGCGTCGGCGGGGGCGCCGTTCTCGCCCGGCACGATCTCGGGCAGGTCCATCAGCCCTCGTGCGAAGTCCCGGGCCTCCTTCGCTTCGCCCTGCGCGCGCGTCTCGCGCTGCACGGCGTTGCCGATCGCGCCGACCGCACCCATCAACGGCGAGTTGAGCGCCGCCTCGCGCTGTGCCTCAGCCTCTTCCGGGCTCATCGTCCCGACGAGCGCGATGACCTCGGCCTCATCCGCAGGGCTGGGTAGCAGTTTCCGGAACTGCGCCCGCTGATTGCGCGCTCGCTCCTGCTCCTGCTCGGCCAGCGCCTGCGTCGCGTCCTCACCGATCTCTTTCCTGTAGTGGGCCAGACGCTGGCTGTACTTGGCCTCGTACTCGGCGAGGTTGCCGGGCTGCGGCTCGATCGGCTCGTTGCCCAAATGCTTGATTCGTGACTCGCGCTCGCGGCGTCCGCCGATGGCGCCCTCGGCCGCGACGATCTCTTCGTTCAGGACGGCCGCGTGTGCGGCATGCTGCTCCGCGCGCTCTGTTGCCTCATCGGCGAAGGCCTCCTCCTGAGCCGCCTTCGTTTCCAGTTCCGCCGCACGCTGCCGCTCAGGTGCGAGGTCGACACCAAACTGGGCGATGTGACCGTCGATGCGTTCGGCCTGCCGCTCCGCGCCGGAGATCTCCGTATCCAGCCCCTGGATGCGCTGCCCCACTTGCTCGAGCTCGCTGATGAGCGCGTTCCGGCGGGCCACCGCCTGCCGGTGGTGTTCCGCCCGGTCATCGGCCCACTCCTCGGCGGTGCGGACCTTCTCCGCCTGTGCAGCGAACCACCCACGCGGGTAGGTCGCGCGGAATTCAGCAAGCCGGAAGTCCAGGGTACGAAGGGTTCCGAGCAACGACTCTTCGCGCTCGATCTGCTCTCGAACCGTGCGGAGGCTCGCCGTTCGGCGCTGGAAAAGCTCGCTGCCGGCGTTCCGATCGAAATGCGCGTCGTTCGACGGGCCGAACACGAAGCCCGCACTCGAGTCCGCTTCGCGCACCGCGCTTTCGGGCGCAACCACAACCGGCACGTCGAGTTCCAGGTCGTCGCACGCGTCAAGAATCCTCCGCGCCTTGTCTACGTCCTTGTCGCGCACGATCACGCCCAGCGCCAGGTGGGGTGCGCGCTCCACGAACGCGCGGGCCTCTCCACTCGCTATGGAGAGCGACTCCGCGGCGTACTCCCAGCCAGACAGCGCCATCTCGACGTCACCCTGCAGGCGGTATTGCCTGAGTTCATGAACTGGCGGAGCAGGCTGGCTGCCGCTGGCGGTTTGGTAACAAAGGTTGTCCGCGCAACCCGGAAGAGCTCGCGCGAAGAGGAGAAGCAGAAGTTCTCGCATGAGCAGCAACTCGCTGATATGGAAACGGCGTGGGGTCCTGTTGAGAACGTCTGGGTGTGGTCGGAGAGCCGCAGCGGAACTAGCTTCGAGCGGCCCACGTTTCAGGACCTGCTCGACTTCTGCCGTTCGAACCCTCACCCGAAGAGCGACCCGGGCCGCGTTGAATGGTGGGCGCCGCACCGCTTCGGCAGAAGCCTCGACGAGAACGGTGACCCGGACATTCTGAAATTCATGTCCGTGTACTTCCAGTTTGAGGAGGCCGGCTGGCAGTTGCACTTTTTGAAGGTCCCACGGCTGAATCATCCGCTCGGCGACGTCATGAACATAGCGGTGCATGCCTACGCAGCGGCCGTGTACTCCAAAGATCTTTCCGAGAATGCCAGCCGTGGGCGGCGCCGCATCGGCAGCGACGGCTGGTGGGTAAATGCGCAGGCACCGTGGGGCACCCTGAGGTTCGACACAAGAGAGAACCGCCTGCTCAAGAAGGGTGAGAAGTCGTCTCCCGGCGGTGGCGTTACCATCCTGGTCGCAGACCCTGACGTCATGCCTCACTGGGAGCCCTCCGCCGACCGCTTCCTCGCGGGCGAATCGTACGAGGCGCTCGGTGAGCTCCTTTATGAGAAGGGACTCCGCGGACCGCAGGGCGGTGCACTGAAGCACAAGCACATCCGCAACTGGCTGACGAACCGACATCTCATCGGTGAAGTGCTGACGCGCGATGCTGACTATGGCGAGGTGTGGAACAAAGCCAGGTGGGAACCGCTCGTCGACTTCGCCAAGTTCCGTCGTGTGCAGGAGGAAGTGGCCCGTCGTGAAAGCGACCCGCGCAACATCAAACGCACGAGCAAGGGCACCTTCATCCTTACGCCCGTCTGCGCATCATGCGGGTCGACTTACCACGGCGGCCGGAACGGAAAGGCGGTTGGCAATGAGCGTACGTACGTGCACTCCGTTCCCGACCCCAGACTGCATGCACAGCACGCTGACTACGTAGAACACGGGTGTCGCGCGTGGAGCGTAGTTGCGCACGAACTCGAGGACGCAATCAAGGATCTCATTCTCCAGGAGCGAGCGTCCGACGGCTATCAGGCCGAGGTGCGGGCCGCACTGGCGGAACGCGAGAAGTTCCAGAATAGCAGCCAAGGTGCGATCGAGGGTGCCGAAAAGCGCATCAAGGAGCTCGAAGCGGAATACAATGCCGTCGCGCGTGACCAAATGCGAGCGGGCAAGCAGCGCAGACCGACGGAGCCGTATGACGAGGAGCTGACGGCAATCACGCAGCGGCTGACGACCGCTAAGTCGGACCTGGAGACCGCACAGAAGTTCGCAGCTGAGCGGCAGGTGCAATGGGGCCGCATCGCGGCCGCCATCGACGAAACCCGGAACCTCGCAGAGACGTGGGACGCGGTGTCCCTGGAGCAGCGGCGCACGATTTTCGACTGGTGGGTTCTGGACGTGCTCATCAGTGTCGTGCCCATCGAGGGCCGCAAGCGTGCCAATCAGAAGACCGCCATCGTCACGCTGCGCAGCGCGCCCGACGCGCCGCGCTACTTCACGTTCGACCGCGGCCGGTCTAACGCCGCGTTGACCTCGTCCAAGACGAACGGGTCGCGCTCCGCTACCAACAAGGCTGCAAGCAGGGCGCACGCGTCCGCGGAGCCAATCTCGCCTAGTGCCCACGCTGCATGCCCACGGACCAACGGGTCAGGGTCCGAGAGTGCGGCGGCCAACGCGGGCACCGCGGTCAGGGAACCCCAGTTGCCGAGCGCGACGGCTACGTTGCGCAAGAAGCCGGCGCGGCTTGCGCGACGCAACGGCGAGCCCCGGGAAAACGCCTCCCAACCGGCCTCGTCCAAGGACATGAGGTCAAGCAGCGACGGTGACCGCGTCCCCGGGTGCCAGCCGTCGAAGGGCAGTCTTTCCACTCCGAATGGGGGCTCGCACGGCCCTCTTGAGGCAAACGCCGGCTCAGACGTCAGCTTTGAGAACTTTCGGGGAAATGGGCAGACCTCCTGACAGATGTCGCAGCCGAAGATGCGATTGCCGATGAGTGGCCGCAGCTCGACCGGGATCGGCCCGCGATTCTCGATGGTGAGGTAGGAGATGCAGCGTGTCGCATCCATGACGGGTGCGCCGTTCGCATCGCGGCCTAGCAGCGCACGGGTCGGGCACGCTTCCACGCACGCATTGCAGCGGCCGCAGTGCTCCGTGTCGAACGGCGCGTCCGGCTCCAGCTCGACCTCGACGAGCAGCGTGCCGAGGAAGAAGTACGACCCGCGACGCGGATGCAGCAGCATCGTGTTGCGGCCGAACCATCCCAGCCCCGCACGCCGCGCGAACTCGCGCTCGAGCACGGGACCGGTGTCCACGTACGCGCGCGCCTGCTCCAGCCTGCGTCCCGTCTCCTGCTCCAGCCATCGCAGCAGCGCGAGCAGCTTCGGCTTCATGACCCTGTGGTAGTCGCG
>CAYLME010000099.1:11550-12829 GCA_964384585.1 uncultured Gemmatimonadaceae bacterium
CCGCCCCCGGGGTTCCCGAGACCGACGCCCTCGCTGGCGCCCAGATCGGAGCCCGAACATGCCCCACTTCCCTGCCAGAGCCTGGCGTTCCGCAGCGACCCTCGTGGCCGCGGCCATGGCCGCCGCATGTGGTAGCGACGACCCCGCCGGGACGGAGTGCGAAGTGCAAAGCGTTACCGTCACCGGACTTCCCGCAGAGTTGCCCGCGCTCCAGCCTGTGGCGCTCACGGCCACGATCCAGTCGAGTGGCTGCAGCGGCCTGACGCCCACATGGTCGGCGTCGCAGGGACTGTCCATTTCTCCCCAGGGCGAGGTCGTGGGTCAGGCGCTGGGTGGACCTCTCACGGTCACCGCCACCGTCAACGGCGTGTCCGGAACCGCCGAAACCACGGTGGTCGAAGCTGCCGCGGTGCCGGACGACCGTTGGGCCATCGCGTGGATGTCGGGCCCGAACGCCGACTACACGCCACCGCTCGACGGGTATCCCTACGCAACCACGACGGGCACCACGCTCACCAAGCAGCGCACCGGCGCCGGCGAATACCGCGTTACCTTCGGCGGCCTCGCACCCGCGCCCGGACAGCGCGAAGCGATCCTCGTCTCCGCGTACGGCGGCACACCACGTCGGTGCCGCGTGCTCTCGTGGGGATCGCAGGGCGCCGACCTGGTGGCCGAAGTGCGCTGCCACGATTACAACGGTGAACCGGCGGACGCGTGGTTCGTCATCGCGCTGCATCCTGCCGGCGCAACCACCGGCCGGTCCGCATTCTTCACCTCGCCCGACGAAGACGGTCTGGTCATGGCCGCGACTACATTCAACTCGCAGGGGCAGCCGGTCGCGTTCACGTCGAACGGGTCGGGGATGTACACGGTGCGCTTCGAAGGCCTGAGCCGCGGCGTCCCGGGCTCGGTGAAGGAAGCCTTCCATGTCACATCGTTCGGCGAAGGCACGAACTGGTGCAAGATCGTGCAGTGGGCAACGACGGCCAATCCGGTCGAGTCGGTCAGCCTGATCGTCCAGTGTTACGACGTGGCAGGAAATCCTGCGGACGGGCGCTTCTCGGTGACCATGTTCGAGGGACCGCGCGCCGGCATCCACCGCCTCGGCTTCCTGTGGGCGAACGACCCATCGGCAGCGTCGTACACACCGTCGGCTACCTACAACCACACATCGGGCGGCGGCCTCAACACCATGACACGCTCCGGCCCGGGCGACTATCTCGTCGGCTGGACCAACCTCCTCCGCCCCGAAGCCACGGTGGCCGAAGTCAATTTCGTA
>CAYLME010000100.1:0-12801 GCA_964384585.1 uncultured Gemmatimonadaceae bacterium
CTGCCGGGCCGGCATCAGGACGGCCCTGCTCCGCGACGTCATTTCTCCTCGCGCGGGGCCGGCGCCGGCCGCGTCGCCACGTAGCTTCCCACCGTTACGAACAACACGCCGACGGCCACGAGCCACATGACTCTGACACCGCGCACGTACATGATCGCCCAGCTGCCAGCCAGGAAGGCGAGGGCGATGACCTTTGCGCGGGTGGTGACGGCGCGCTGCTGCTCCCAGTCCCTGAGCGGCGGGCCGAGCCGCGGGTGCTCGAGCAGCCATGCGTGCAGCCGCCTGTTCCCGCGGCTTGCCGCCCACGCTGCCAGCAGCACGAAGGGAGTCGTCGGCAGGCCCGGGATGACGACGCCGAGCAGTGCGAGCGCGACGCAGAACCATGCGAAGAGCGTCCAGAGCATGTGGGAAGGTGTGCGCAGAATGCCCGCACGCAACCCGCCCGGCACGCGAACCGATCCATGCGCATCCGGCTGCCGCTGGCTGTATCGTGAACGATTGAAAGCGCGAAAAAAACAGGCGGTCACGAAATCCGTGACCGCCTGCCTTCTTCCCTGACTCGCTGACCGCATCGGCCGGCTGACCTCGCACCATCCGGTCGAGCCGACGAACCCTGCCGTCAGTCTCCGGTGGTCGCCTTCTCGCCCGCCGGCTCCACGTCGAACATGCCCGGGAACAGCTCGCGCATGGCGCGCTCTGCTTCCTCGGTATCGGTCTCCGCCGTCGGGAAGTCCACGTGGAACTCGATGTCCTGGCCGCGGAAGATGCCCGTACCCGCCGGGATCAGGTGACCGATGATGATGTTCTCCTTCAGGCCCGTGAGCTCGTCGCGGGCGCCGCGCACGGCGGCGTCCGTGAGCACACGCGTCGTCTCCTGGAAGGACGCAGCGCTGATGAACGACTGCGTCGTCAGCGACGCCTTCGTGATGCCGAGCAGCAGCGGCTCGGAGCGCGCGGGCGTCTTGCCCTTTGCGATGAGCTGCTGGTTCGCATCGCGGAACACCGTACGGTCGACGTGCTCGCCCTCGAGGAACTCGCTGTCGCCGGAATCGGTGATCCGCACCTTCTGCAGCATCTGGCGGATGATCGTACCGATGTGCTTGTCGTTGATCTTCACGCCCTGCAGACGGTAGACCTCCTGCACCTCGTTGAGCAGGTACTCCTGCACCGCACGCGGCCCCTTGATGCGCAGGATGTCGTGCGGGTTGACCGGGCCCTCGGAGAGGCGGTCACCGGCGCGCACCTGGTCGGCCTCGTGCACGCGCAGGTGCTTGCCGACCGGCACCTCGTAGACGCGCTCGCCACCCTGCGGCGGCGTCACGATGATCTCGCGCTTGCCGCGCTTGATGTCGCCGAAGCTCACGCTGCCGTCGATCTCCGTGATGACCGCCGGATCCTTCGGCTTGCGCGCCTCGAACAGCTCCGCCACGCGCGGCAGGCCGCCCGTGATGTCGCGCGTCTTGTAGACCTCGCGGCTGATCTTGGCCAGCGTGGTGCCCGGCTCGACGACGTCGCCGTCGCGTACGGTGAGTTGTGCACCGACCGGCACGATGAACTCACGCTTCTTCTCGTCGCCCTCCCAGATCTCGATCATCGGGTGGAGTCGCTTCTCGCGATCCTCCGTGATGACGAGCTGGCGACGACCGGTGGACTCGTCGAGCTCCTCGCGCACCGTCTGGTCCTCGACGATGTCGATGAACTTGATCCTGCCACCGACGTCGGACACGATCGGCTCCGAGTACGGATCCCAGCTGAAGAGCAGGTCGCCCGGCTCGATCTGCTGGTTCTCCTCGATCGCGAGCGACGCACCGTACGGCACCGCCAGGCGGCTGCGCACGGAGCCTTCCTTCGTCAGCATCACGATCTCGCCTTCGCGGCTCGTCACGATGCGCTCGCTGCCCGGCGTCTCGACCACGGTGATGCGCTCGAACTGCGCGCGACCCGCGACCTTCGACTTGCGTGCGGTCTGCGCCGCGATGCGCGCCGCCGTACCACCGATGTGGAACGTACGGAGCGTGAGCTGCGTGCCCGGCTCACCAATCGACTGCGCGGCCAGGATGCCCACCGCCTCGCCGATGTCCACTGCCTGCATGGTCGCGAGGTTGCGGCCGTAGCACTGGCGGCAGATGCCGCGCTTCGACTCGCAGGTCAGCACGGAACGGATCTTCACCGTCTGGATTCCCGCGTCCTCGATCAGGTCGGAGTCCTCTTCGCTGATCATGTCGCCCGCCTCGACAATGAGCTCACCGTCGATCGGGTCATAGACGTCTTCCAGCGCGACGTTGCCGACGATGCGGTCCTTCAGCGGCTCGATGATGTCCTCGCCCTCCTTCAGCGCGGCCATCTCGATGCCCAGGATCGTTCCGCAGTCGTTCTCGGTGATCGTCACGTCCTGTGCAACGTCCACCAGGCGACGTGTCAGGTAACCGGCGTCCGCCGTCTTGAGTGCGGTGTCCGCCAGACCCTTGCGCGCACCGTGCGTCGAGATGAAGTACTCGAGCACCGTGAGCCCCTCACGGAAGTTCGACTTGATGGGGCTCTCGATGATCTCGCCGATGCCGCCCGTCAGCTTCTTCTGCGGCTTCGCCATCAGGCCGCGCATCCCGGCGAGCTGGCGCATCTGATCGCGGTTACCGCGCGCGCCCGAGTTCATCATCATGAACACGGGGTTGAAGCCGCTCTCCGAACGCTCGAGGCGACGCACCATCGCGTCCGCGACGTCGTTGTTCGCGTGCGTCCAGGTGTCGATCACCTTGTTGTAGCGCTCGCCGTTCGAGATCACGCCGTTCTGGTACGCACGCGTGAAACGCGCGACCTCTTCCTCGGCATCCTTCAGGATCTCGTCCTTCTCCATCGGGATCTCGAGGTCGACCAGACCGACGCTGATGCCGCCCATCGTCGCGAAACGGAAGCCGAAGTCCTTGAGCGAGTCGAGGAACTCCGTCGTGCGACGCAGGCCCACCGTGCGGTACGCCTGGAAGATGACCTCGGTCAGCTCCTTCTTGCCCATCGTGACGTTCCAGAAGCCGAGCTCCTCGGGCACGACGGAGTTGAACAGGATGCGACCGGCGGTCGTACGAACCCAGCGGCCCTGGCGCTCCTCGCCCTGCTCGTCCAGCACGTCCTCGGTCAGCCGGCGCGCCGGGACCCAGAACTGGCAGGGCGAATGGAAGCCGACGTGCTCGAGCGCGAGTGCGCTCTCGACCTCGGCAAAGCGGCCGAAGCGCGGCGCCCTGTCATAGATCTCGTCCAGCGTCTGCTGCGCCGACTCGCGACGCTCCTTGCCCGCGCGCGCAACCAGCCGCTCCTCTGCGTCCTGCACCGCGAGCGGCGCCTTCGTCAGGTAGTAGCAGCCGATCACCATGTCCTGCGACGGCGACGCGACCGGACGGCCCGACGACGGCAGCAGGATGTTGTTCGCGGCGAGCATCAGCACGCGGCACTCGAGCTGTGCCTCGAAGCTGAGCGGCACGTGCACCGCCATCTGGTCACCGTCGAAGTCCGCGTTGAACGCCGCGCATACGAGCGGATGGATGCGGATCGCCTTGCCCTCGACCAGCACGGGCTCGAACGCCTGGATACCGAGGCGGTGCAGCGTCGGTGCGCGGTTCAGCAGCACCGGGTGGTCCTTGATGATCTGCTCCAGTACCTCGTATACCTTCGGGTCATCGCGCTCTACCAGCTTCTTCGCGCGCTTGACCGTCTCCGCCTCACCACGCTTTTCGAGCTCGTGGATGATGAACGGCTTGAACAGTTCGACTGCCATCGCCTTCGGCAGACCGCACTGGTGCAGCTTGAGCTCCGGGCCGACCACGATGACCGAACGGCCCGAGTAGTCCACGCGCTTGCCGAGCAGGTTCTGACGGAACCGCCCCTGCTTGCCCTTCAGCATGTCCGAAAGCGACTTGAGCGGACGCTTGCCGCGACCACGAATCGCCTTGCTGCGACGACCGTTGTCGAACAGTGCGTCCACCGCCTCCTGCAGCATGCGCTTCTCATTGCGCAGGATGACTTCCGGCGCGCGCATCTCCATCAGCTTCTTCAACCGGTTGTTCCGGTTGATCACGCGACGGTAGAGATCGTTCAGGTCCGACGTCGCGAAGCGGCCGCCGTCGAGCGGAACCAGCGGACGCAGGTCCGGCGGAATCACCGGCACGACGTCCATGATCAGCCAGTCCGGCTTGTTGCGCGACTCGGGCGACGTGCCGCTGTTGCGGATCGCGTCGATCACCTTGAGGCGCTTCAGCTTCATCTTCTTGCGGTGCTGCGACGTCTCGTTCGCGACCTCGTGGCGCAGGCCGTCAGCGAGACGGTCGATGCCGCGGCCGTCCTTGTTGCGCTCCTCGAGCGACTTGTCCGGAGCGTCCAGCATGCGCAGCAGCGTGCGCACGGCCTCGGCGCCGATCTCCGCCTTGAACTGGCCGTCGCCTTCCTCACGCGCCTTCACGCGCAGCTCGTAGTACTCGTCCTCGTCGAGCAGCTGCTGGAACTTGAGCGGCTTCTCCGGATCCTTCGGATCCATCTGCTTGCCCGGATGCGTCACGACGTACGCCGCGTAATAGATGACCTTCTCCAGGTCACGCAGCGTCATGCCGAGCAGGTAGCCCATCTGGCTCGGCAGCGTCTTGAAGAACCAGATGTGCGCGATCGGCACCGCCAGCTCGATGTGGCCCATGCGCTCGCGACGCACCTTCGACAGCGTGACTTCGACGCCGCACTTGTCGCAGATGTGACCGCGGAAACGGATGCGCTTGAACTTGCCGCAATGGCACTCCCAGTCCTTGACCGGACCGAAGATGCGCTCGCAGAAGAGCCCGTCACGCTCCGGCTTGAACGACCGGTAGTTGATGGTCTCCGGCTTCGTAACCTCGCCGTAGCTCCACCCCCGGATCTCCTCCGGTGAAGCGATCTTCAACTGGATGAAGTCGAAGTCGCTCGAGCGGGGCTCGCGAGTGCGCGGAAAATCGATCATCTCAATATCTCTCCGGCGTACGCTGAATGGTCGCCTTTACACTGCTTTGCTACTGCGGGCCCGGAGCCCGGGCCCGGGCCGGGGCCCGGTTTTCCGGACCCGGCCGCGTCATGTCCTTCGTGCATAGCCCGCCTGCTAACCGGGCCCGGGCCCGGGCGCTGGCCCCGGCCCGCCTCACGACATATAACCGCCAACTACTCTTCCCGCCCGAGCGTCACGGACAGCCCGAGGGACTGGAGCTCCTTGACGAGCACGTTGAACGACTCCGGGATCCCCGGCTCGGGCAGGTTCTCGCCCTTCACGATCGCCTCGTAGACGCGGCTGCGTCCCGACACGTCATCGGACTTCACCGTCAGGATCTCCTGCAGCGTGTGCGCTGCGCCGTACGCCTCGAGCGCCCAGACTTCCATCTCGCCGAAGCGCTGGCCGCCGAACTGCGCCTTGCCGGCGAGCGGCTGCTGCGTGACGAGCGAGTACGGGCCGATCGAACGCGCGTGGATCTTGTCGTCCACCAGGTGCGACAGCTTCAGCATGTAGATCACGCCGACGGTCACCGGGTGCTCGAACTTCTGGCCGGTGCGTCCATCGCGCAGCCAGATCTTGCCGGCCGGCGTCAGCTCTGCTGCACCGAGGAACTCGAGAACGGCGTCGTCCAGGCTCGCAGTCTTGCTGCCTGCGAGTGCTGCAAGCGCCGGGTACTCCGTTGCTCCCTCGCGATCCGTCAGCTCACGACCAGCGGCCGCGAGGTATGTGCGCATCGCCTCGAGGTGTGTACGCACCTCGGCCGGCGCATCCTTCGCGGTGAACGCGTCGAGCGAGCGCCCGAGCGCCGGCGCCTTGCCGTTGCTGCTGACCGCCGAGACGCGCTGGCGACCGGCGTAGACGAACATGCCGTTCATCATCTCGAGGATGTCGGCCGCCGAGAGCTGCGGGAAGTCCGCACTGATGCCGAGCGCGCGGTGCGCCCAGCGCACACCCGCGAGCTTCACCAGCGTGCCGACCTCGTCTTCCGATGCGCCCTGGAAGACCGGCGTCTTCGCCTCGAAGCCCAGCTGCAGACATGCCCAGCCGAGCGTGGTCTCGAGGATCTGCCCGACGTTCATGCGGCTCGGCACGCCGAGCGGGTTCAGGCAGATATCCACCGGCGTGCCGTCCGGCAGGAACGGCATGTCCTCTTCCGGAACGATGCGCGCGATGATGCCCTTGTTACCGTGGCGGCCGGCCATCTTGTCGCCGACGCTGATCTTGCGCTTCTCGGCGATGTAGACCTTGACCAGCTGCACCACGCCCGGTGACAGCTCATCCGGCTGGAACACCTTGTCGATCTGCTCCTCGGTGCGCGCGCGTACCTTCTCGATGCGGTTCTTCGCCTCGGTGATCACGCGCCGGATGCGCTCGTTCGCATCCTTGTTCTGCACCTTGAGCGTCGTCAGGTCCACGTCGCCGAGATCCAGCTCGTCGAGCGCGGACTTGCTCAGCTTCGTGCCCTCGTCGAGGAACGGCTCGACCGTGCCGCGCTTCAGCATCAGCGTGACGGCGTGGCCGACCAGCAGCTCCTTCAGCTCCTCGTCGCGCGCCTCGCTGATGCGGCGGATCTCCTCGCGCTCGAAGCCGCGGAACTGGCCGATGCGCTCACCGCGCTCCTTCTCGAGGAGCGGGTCATCGATGCGACGGCTGAACACCTTCACGTCGATGATCGTGCCTTCCATGCCCGGCGGCACCTTGAGCGAGCTGTCCTTCACGTCCTTGGCCTTCTCACCGAAGATCGCGGTGAGCAGCTTCTCCTCGGGCGACAGCTCCGTCTCGCCCTTCGGCGTGATCTTGCCGACCAGGATATCGCCAGCCTTCACGCGCGCACCGATGCGCACGACGCCGCGCTCATCGAGATGCGTCAGCGACTCCTCGGCCACGTTCGGGATCTCGCGCGTGATCTCCTCCATCCCGCGCTTCGTGTCACGCACGTGCAGCTCCAGTTCCTGGATATGGATGGACGTGTACATGTCCTCCTTCACCAGGCGCTCCGAGAGCACGATCGCGTCCTCGAAGTTGTAGCCGTACCACGGCATGAACGCGACCGTCACGTTGCGACCGAGCGCGAGCTCGCCGAACTCGGTCGATGCGCCGTCCGCGATGATCTCGCCGGCTTCGACCTGCTGCCCTGAACGCACGAGCGGCCGCTGGTTGATCGCCGTGTCCTGGTTCGTCCGCCAGTACTTCTTGAGACGGTAGCGGTCGAACTGCGCAAGCTTCGCGAGCGGTTCGTCGGACCGCTTCGCGCTCACGGCACCGGTGTCGATGATGATCTCGTCAGCGGTCACGCGCTGCACGATGCCCGAGCGCCTGGCCAGGATCACCGCACCCGAGTCGCGCGCCGCCTTCTCCTCCAGCCCGGTGCCGACGAGAGGCGCCTGCGGGTAGAGCAGCGGCACCGCCTGGCGCTGCATGTTCGAGCCCATGAGCGCGCGGTTCGCGTCGTCGTGCTCGAGGAACGGGATCAGTGCGGCCGCGACCGAGACCAGCTGGTCCGGTGCAACGTCCATGTATTCGATCTCGTGCGGCGGCGCGAGCGGGAAGTCACCGCGCACGCGGCACAGCACGAACTCGTTGCGGAACGTGCCGTCCGGATTGAGCGGCGCGTTCGCCTGCGCGACCATCATGTCCTCTTCGGCATTCGCGTCGAGCCAGACGATCTCGTCGGTTACGCGGCCGTCCTTCACGCGACGGTACGGCGTCTCGACGAAGCCGAGCTCGTTGATGCGTGCGAACGTCGTGAGCGACGTGATCAGGCCGATGTTCGGGCCTTCCGGCGTCTCGATCGGGCACATGCGGCCGTAGTGCGAGTAGTGCACGTCACGCACTTCGAAGCCGGCACGCTCGCGCGTCAGGCCGCCCGGACCCAGCGCCGAGAGACGACGCTTGTGCGTCAGCTCGGAGAGCGGGTTCGTCTGGTCCATGAACTGGCTGAGCTGGCTCGAGCCGAAGAACGCCTGGATGACCGCGCTCACCGTGCGCGCGTTCACGAGGTCGTCGATGTTCATCTTGTCGACGTCCGTCGTGATCGACATGCGCTCCTTGACCAGGCGCGCCATGCGCGAGAGGCCGACCGAGAACTGGTTCGCGATCAGCTCGCCCACGCTGCGGATGCGGCGGTTGCCCAGGTGGTCGATGTCATCGACGAACCCGCGGCCCTCGTGCAGCTCGACCAGGTAGCGGATGATCGCGATGAAGTCCTCCTGCGTCAGCACCGTGTGGCTGAGCGGGAGGTCCGTGCCGAGCCGCTGGTTGATCTTGTAGCGGCCCACGCGGCCCAGGTCGTAGCGCTTCGGGCTGAAGAAGATGCGCTCGAGCGCGAGCCGCGCCGTCTCCATGTTCGGCGGCTCGCCCGGCCGCAGCAGGGAGTAGATCGCGCGCAGCGCATCCTCCTCCGTGCCCGTTGGGTCCTTGCGCAGCGTGTTCTTCAGCAGCGGGCTCTCGCCACCACGCGTCGGCTGGCCACTCGTGAAGATGCGGACCTTCTTCACGCCCGCGCGCAGCAGACGGTTGTGCATCTCGACCGTCAGCTCCTCGGCCGTCTCCGCCACCACCTCGCCCGTCTCCGGGTCGGCGATGTCCTCGGCCAGCAGCGTGCCCACCAGGTCACGCCGCGCGGTGCGCGCATCCAGCTCCTCCTCGAGCTCGACTTCGCGCGTCGTGTAGAACCGCCGCAGCACATCCTCGTCCCGGCCGTAGCCGAACGCGCGCAGCAGCGCGGTGGCCGGGAACTTCTTCTTCTTGTCGATGTGGACGTAGACCACGTCGTGGATATCGACGGTGAACTCCACCCACGAGCCGCGGAACGGGATGATCCGCGCACTGTAGAGCTTGGTGCCGTTCGGGTGCATCGTCTCCTCGAAGACGACGCCCGGCGAGCGATGCAGCTGGCTCACGATTACGCGCTCGGAGCCGTTGATGATGAACGTGCCGAGGTCCGTCAGCAGCGGCAGGTCACCGAGATAGACTTCCTTCTCGATGATGTCCTTCGGCCGCCGCTCGCCGTCCTCGACATCCTCCCATACGACGAGCCGCAGCGTCGCCTTGAGCGGCGCGGCAAACGTCATGTCCCGCTCGATGCACTCCTCGACGGCGTACTTCGGCTCGCCCAGCGCATACGAGACGAACTCGAGCGAGAACTTGTCGTTGACGTCGCTGATGGGGAACACTTCATTGAACACGCGTTCCAGACCGACGTCGGCCTGCTCTTCGCCCTCGCGCACGTTGCGCAGCAGGGCGTCGAACGCCTCGATCTGGATGTCGAGCATGTTCGGCATCTCCATTGCCGCCGGCAGCTTCGTAAAGCTGACGACAGGGAGACGGCCGACGCGCCCGTTAGCGCCGTTCTTCCCGTTCATCTCGGTAGCCAAAACGGATATCCCTCCTCAGGCCATGAGGCCCGGGAAACAAGCACAGAAACCCCCGGCCGCCTTCCCGGCGGTGGGGATGCTGATGCGGATCAGACTGTAGGTGTCGCTCGTCTCGAGCATGTACGCTCCCGTAGAGCCGAAGCCGGGCTGCCCGCAGCGGAACCCTTCCGCCCGGCCAGCCCGTCACGGGACACAGACAGCGCCTGCGTCCCGGTTCGATCGTACGCGGTGCCGATCACAGCGACCGGCACCGCGTCGATGCGAACTACTTCAGCTCGACGGTCGCGCCCTGCTCTTCCAGCTTCGCCTTGATCTGCTCGGCCTCTTCCTTCGACACACCCTCCTTGACCGGCTTCGGCGGGTTGTCAACGAGGTCCTTCGCCTCCTTCAGGCCCAGGCTGGTCAGCTCGCGCACGACCTTGATGACCTGGATCTTCTTGGCACCGGCGCCCGTGAGGATGACGTCGAACTCCGTCTTCTCTTCGGCCGCCGCAGGCGCTGCCGCACCGCCGCCCGCGGCCGGCGCACCGGCCGCTGCGACGACTGCCGTCACGCCGAACTTCGTCTTGAAAGCCTCGACGAACTCCGCCAGCTCCAGGACGGTCATGTTGCCGATGGCCTCGAGCAGCTCTTCCTTGTTAGCCATTTGCCTTCTTCCTGTATGAACCGTGTGGTTGAAAACGCTCGTTGCTGTCGGCAGCGCTCAGGCGCCCCGCTGTTCCCGCAACGCATCCATGAGACCCACCACCTCCTGCAGCTTTGCCTGCAGAACGAAGGCGAGCTGGGCCATGGGCGCCTCGAGGGCACCCGCGAGCTGAGCCAGGAGCACCTCGCGCGGCGGCAGTGTAGCCAGCCGGTTGATCTCCTCCGGGCCAA
This sequence comes from uncultured Gemmatimonadaceae bacterium, assembly GCA_964384585.1. Taxonomy (GTDB): domain Bacteria; phylum Gemmatimonadota; class Gemmatimonadetes; order Longimicrobiales; family RSA9; genus DASTYK01. Next base: position 10,249 of record CAYLME010000100.1, read on the forward strand.
CGGCCCGGCGCTCGACGACACCCGCCTTCAATGCGGGACGGTCGTCGTTCTCCCTGGCGAAATCCGCCAGCACCTTGGCGGCTGCAACCGGATCATCGGGCCCGAAAACGACAGCCGTGGGTCCGACGAAGTGCTCCGAGATATCGGGGTAGTCCATCCCCTGGAGCGCACGCTCGGCCAGCGTGTTCTTGACGACGAGGTACTCGACGCCCGCCTTGCGCAGACGCGAGCGCAGCTCGGTCACGCGCTTGACGGTGAGCCCCGTGAAGTCCGTGAGGTAGACGGCATTCGCCGATTCGAACTTGCCGGCGAGCGCCGCGACCGCGGCCTCCTTCTTCTCGCGAATACCGGACTTCGCGCCGGTCTTTGTCGTGATCATCGTGCTGCCACCCGACGGTAGAGGTTCGGGTCGATGCGGAAGCCGGGTCCCATCGTCGAGCTGACGGTGACGCTCCGGATGTAGGTGCCCTTCGCAGCCGACGGCTTCGAACGCACCACCGTGTCCATGAACGCCTCGAGGTTGGCCTGCAGCTTCTCGACGTCGAAGGACACGCGTCCGATCGGCGCGTGCAGGTTCCCCGTCTTGTCGACGCGGAACTCGATCTTGCCTGCCTTGATCTCGTTCACGGCCTTGGCGACGTCGAACGTCACCGTGCCGGCCTTGGGCGAAGGCATAAGGCCGCGCGGCCCGAGGATCTTGCCGAGCTGGCCGACCTGGCCCATCACGTCCGGCGTCGCAACGCAGACGTCGAAGTCGAGCCAGCCGTTCTTGATCTGATCCACATACTCGGGGCCCGCGTAGTCGGCGCCGGCGTCCAGCGCCTCGCGCACCTTCTCACCCTGCGTGAGAACGAGCACGCGCACGCTCTTGCCGGTGCCGTGCGGCAGCACGACCGTGCCGCGCACGACCTGGTCGGCGTGACGCGGATCGACGCCCAGCCGCACCGCGACTTCGACCGACTCGTCGAACTTCGCGAACGCGGCTTCCTTGACCAGGCGCAGCGCTTCGGAGTGGTCTCCGAGCGGCGCCTCGCGACGCGGTGCCAGCGTTACCGCCTTCTGATACTTCTTCCCGTGTCTCGGCATCAGTCCACCACCGTGAGACCCATCGAGCGGGCCGTACCTTCGATCATGCGCATCGCCGACTCGACGCTGGCCGCATTCAGGTCCTGGAGCTTGAGCTCCGCGATCTCACGGACCTTGGAGCGCGAGACGGACCCGACCTTGTCACGGTTCGACACCGCAGAGCCCTTCTGCACGTTCGCCGCCTTCTTCAGCAGCACGGCTGCCGGCGGCGTCTTCGTGATGAACGTGAAGCTGCGGTCTCCGAACACCGTGATCTCGACGGGGATGATCATCCCCGGCTGACCCTGCGTGCGCGCGTTGAACTGCTTGCAGAACTCCATGATGTTCACGCCGTGCTGGCCCAGTGCGGGACCGACCGGCGGCGCGGGGTTCGCTGCACCCGCGGGCACCTGGAGCTTGATGAAACCGACGACCTTCTTCGCCATACGTGATCCGGCTCCTCAACGCCGCGCCGAGCGCGCGGTCAGTAGCCTTTCAGCTGCGTGTAATCGACCTCGACCGGGGTAGGCCGCCCGAACAGGCTGACTTCGACCTTGACCTTCCCCTTGTCGTGATAGACTTCCTGGACCGTGCCCGTGAACTCCGCGAACGGCCCACCCGTCACCTCCACGACCTGGCCCGCGCGGAACGGAATCTCCTCGCGCGCCTCGATCTCTTCCTCCACCGGCGCCAACCCCAGGATCTTGTTCACCTCGTCGTCACGCAGCGCCTGTGGCTCGGTGCCCGGCCCGACGAACTTGATCACGCCCTGGATGTTGTTGATGACATGCTGCGTGCGCTGATTCGCGATCATCCGCACCAGCACGTATCCAGGGTAGAGGCGGCGCGTCACCGTCACGCGCTTGCCGTTCTTGATCTCCACGACCTCCTGGGTCGGGACGATCGCTTCCTGGATTTCCTTCTCCTCCGGCAGCTCTCCCGGCTCTTCATTGATCCGGAAGTCGATCAGCTTCTTGACCTTGTTCTCGTGGCCGGAGTAGGTCTGAATCGCGTACCAGCGTGGCTCGGCCATGGCGTTACGTGAACATGCTGATGATCAGATTCACCAGGCTGCGGACACTGATGTCCATCAACCAGATGATCGCAGACACGATCACGACGAACACCAGAATCACGAACGTCGCGTTCCGCAACTGCGGCATGTCCGGCCACGTTACCTTCTTCAGCTCCTCCCAGACCTCGGAGAAGTAATCACGTGTACGCGTGGCAATCGAGCTCATGACGCTCCCGGCGTTCCCTTACTTCGTTTCCTTGTGCGGCGTGTGCTTGTTGCAACGCGGGCAATGCTTGCGATGCTCCACACGCTCCGGATGCTTGCGCCGGTTCTTGTCACTGAAATAGTTGCGCTCCTGGCACACCGTGCAGGCCAGGATGATCTTGTCGCGAGGCATGCTGCCTCCTCCTTACTGGATCACCTCGGTGACGACGCCGGCGCCCACCGTGCGGCCGCCCTCGCGGATCGCGAAA
>CAYLME010000101.1:0-12800 GCA_964384585.1 uncultured Gemmatimonadaceae bacterium
GGCGGCTGGCCGAGCATCAGCATCACGATTCCGGTCTACAACGAGGTCGCGAAGATCCATGACCTGCTCGAGAGCATCCTTCGGCTCGACTACCCGAAGGAGCGGATGCAGGTGCTCGTCGTGTCGGACGCATCGGATGACGGCACCGACGAGATCGTGCGGTCGTATGCGTCGAAGGGCATCGAGCTGTTGCGGATGCCGGTCCGGGGTGGCAAGTCGGCGGCCGAGAATGCTGCGCGGTCGATGCTGTGTGGCGAGATCGTGGTGAACACGGACGCGTCGATCCGACTCGATCGCCATGCGCTGAAGCCGCTGATCGCGCAGTTCGCGGATCCACAGGTCGGCTTGGCTTCGGGCCGCGACGTCAGTGTGACGAAGGTCGATGGCGAGCTGAACGTCGGCGAATCGGCGTACGTCGGGTACGAGATGTGGCTGCGGAGTGTGGAGACGGAGCTGTCAGGAATCGTGGGTGCGTCAGGCTGCTTCTACGCGATTCGCCGTGACCTGCACCAGCATGACCTGCCAGCCGGTCTGAGCCGTGATTTCGCGGCGGCGCTGGTCACGCACGAGCACGGCTATCGGGCGGTCTCCGTGAACGACGCCGTCTGCTTCGTGCCGCGCGTGCCGTCTCTGCACAGCGAGTATCGCCGCAAGGTGCGCACGTTCACGCGCGGGATGCAGACACTGTACTTCAAGCGACACCTGCTGAACCCGGGCAGGCACGGGCTGTTCGCGTGGATGCTGTTCTCCCACAAGGTCGCGCGCTGGTTCGCGTCGTGGGCTGCCGTGCTCGGCCTGGTCGGTCTGATCACGCTCGCCTTCACGAGTCCCCTTGCCCGCGTCGGCCTCGTCGCCGCACTGCTCGTCCTGGCGCTGGCATTCGTCGGCTGGCGCTGGCCCGAAGGACGCAGGCCGCCGCGACTGTTCAGCATGCCGGCATTCCTGGTTGCCGGGAACGTCGCCGTGCTGCACGCAACGATCAACGCGATGCGCGGCCAGATGAACGCCGTCTGGGAACCGACACGACGCGAAGGCAGGACGGACCCGGCGGCACCGGCACCGGCCGGTCGCTGAACTGCAACGAACATCCACGCATACGCTGATCAACGACAGATCGGAAGGCGAATGATCCGATTCCGAAGCCGCTACCTGCTGTCGGCACTGCTGCTCGTGCTGCTGTCTGCTGCGGACATGACTGCGCAGGTGCTCACTGCAGGTTCGATCGACGGACTGGTCCTCGCCGACACCGGGGATCCGCTGCGCGACGTGCGTATCGTTGCGACGTCACAGGTGACCGGTGTGACGCACGACGTGCGCACGGACGCGGACGGCAGGTTCACGCTCCGCTTCATCGCGCCCGGCGAGTACGACATACTCGCCGAACTGCTCGGCTATGCGCCGAAACACGTGATCGGCGTGTCGGCCCGTTCCGCTGCTGCCGCCACGGTCATCATCCGGCTGCGTGGCGTATCCGGACCGGCACAGCAGATAGATGAGGAACGCTACGTGTCGGGCGGTGGCGATCGCCGCGCCTTCGCGCACAACCAGTGGTTCGGTGGACAGCAGCTCCGCTTGCTGCCGCACGCGGGCCGCACACTCGGCGACGCGGCACGCCTGTCATCGATCAGCAGCGAGGATCTGTCCGTCGAGGGCCTGCCGTCGTCCCTCTCTACCCTCCGGTATGCGGGCATCGAATGGCGACCGTCCTCGTTCACGGGCGCGACGGGTGGCGTCGCGCTGGCGTCGCTGCACGCGGCTGAACTCGTGACGAACGGGCTCGACGTGGAATGGGGCGGTGCGGCCGGCGCGATCCTGAGCGGCCATACGAGCACTGGCGCGGGGCGCACGACGTTCGATGCGCGTGCCACCTTTGCGGGTGAAGCGTTGCCAGGCGCGACGATCGAACCGGACGGCGGATGGACGGACGTGCAGGGCGAGGCACGTGTGGCGGGGCCGGTCGCAGGCGGCAGTGGCGGATTCACGCTGGGCGTTGATGCGCGCATGCTGGGGAACGCGCGCTCGCCGGCATGGGCGGGACCGGCCGCCGACGCGCTGATCGCGACCGGTGTCGCTCCTGACGATGGACTCGCCGGCTACACCGCGCCGACCGTGCTCGAGGGTACGGTCCTACGTGCGTTCGGTTCGTTGAAGGTACCAGCCGGCGCACGCCACTCGCTCGGCGGCAACGTTGCACTGAATGCGACGTCGCTCGATCCCGTTGCCGGCAGCAGCTCCAACGCCGCGGGCAGTGAGGCGCTCGACCTGCTCGGCACCATCTTCCTGGCGAGTGCGCTGAGCGAGCGCTGGTGGAACCACGCACAGATCGGTCTCACGCGCGGGACGCTCGAGCGCGATACGCTCGGCGTTGCACCGCTGCTCGTCGTGCCTGACGGTCTGCGCACCGCCACGTCGATGCGGCCGCGTGATGTGACGTATATGGAAGCAACGTTGCGCAACGCGCTGGGCGCGCGCTTCGGGGCGCATGACCTGAAGCTCGGCGCAGCACTGCGGTACGCGAGCTTCGACCATGCCGGCATCCATGACACGCATGGTACGTACATGTTCGGCGGACTGGACGAGCTGCTCGCAGGCACGGGTGCGCTTGTACGGACCGAGCCGGTCACGAATGCAGCAGACTGGAGCACGGTCGGCATCAGCGTGTTCGCGCAGGACCGGTGGCGGCCGACACCCGCCATCGAACTGCTCGTCGGTGTGCGTGTCGAGGCCGAAGCGCTGCCGACCAGCGACGTGCCGCTCGACGTGGAATGGATGCGACTCACCGGTATCGCCAACAACACGCCGGACGAGCCGACCGCACGGCTGAGTCCGCGCGCTGGCATCACCTGGACACCGCACGACGGGCCCTGGAAGGTCGAGCTGGCCACAGGTGTGTACGACGGGCGTTACGATCCCGAACTGATCGCCGGATGGCATGCGGACGCCGGTACCGCGCGCGTTCGCCGCGTCGCCGGCGCAGTGACGTGGCCGCCGGCCGGCACTGCAGGCGGCACGACGGCGGTGCGGCTGACCGTGCTCGGCCCGGACTTCGCACCGCCGCGCACCGCGCGGCTAAGTGCAGGCATTACACGTGCGCTCGCGCCGAGCACGTCCATACAGCTTGCCGGCACGATCCGTCGCACGGACAACCTGCCACGCCGCGCGGACCTCAACCTGTCCGATGAACCCGTGCTGCAGGACCAGTACGGGCGCGCACTGTACGGTACGCTGGTCAAGCAGGGCGGGCGGCTTGTTGCCACGCCGGGTACGAACCGGCGCTTTTCCGAGTACGATGAAGTTGCTGCCATCAGTGCGGACGGTGAGTCACGGTACTGGGGTGTGACGCTCGCCTTGGATCATGCGGCCGGCGACGCGTTCAGTGTGTTCGGGAGCTACACGATCAGCCGCACGACCGACACGTGGTTCGGTGCACGCGACGGTGGCTGGACACAGACGATGCCGCCGGGCTTTGCGGACTGGATCGATGACACGTCGGACTTCGATGTTCCACATCGCGGCCTGATCGGTGCCGTGGCGCGGGCGCCGTTCGGGCTCACGCTGTCCGCACTGTACCGTGCGCAGTCGGGTCTGCCGTTCACACCCGGGTTCCGGCCGGGCGTCGATGCGAACGGCGACGGCATCGCGAACAACGACCCGGCATTCGTCGATGCGTCAATCCCGGGCATGAGCGATCTAATCGCGCGCTGGTCCTGTCTCGCCGAGGCGAGGGGCAAGTTCGCCGGGCGCAATGCGTGTCGCGCAGATCCGGTCCATACGCTCGATGCGAACGCGGCGCTGCACCTGTTCACGGTGAACGGCATGTCCGCGTCCGTCATCGTTGCAGCGCTCGACCTGCTCGACGCCGAGCGGCGCATGCCGGACAGCGCACTATACCTGATCGACCTCGACGCATCGCTGGTCGTCACGGATGACGTTGTCACCGTGCCGCTCGTTGCGAATCCCGCTTTCGGTGAACCGCGGGCCTGGCCGCTGTCTGGCAGGACGCTGCGGCTCGGCCTCTCGCTGAACTGGTAGGCATCCATGCGCAGAGTCGCGCTGACTGTACTTGCACTGGCCGTCGCTGCATGCAGCGACAACGGACCGGTCTCGATCGACGATTCCACGGGTGCCGTCAGCATCGAGGCATACCTCGACCGTGATGCGAGCGGTGATCGCACCACCGCGGACGTCGCACTCGCGGGAGTGCGAGCGGCCGTCGTCCGCCAGCAGAGTGGTGATACGGTCGCGGCCGGCACCACGGCCGCCGACGGTACGGTGCGGCTCACACGGATCCCCGTCGGCAGCTATCGCGTGGTCGCCGCACGTGGCGAACTCGGCGATTCTGTCGAGGTGCAGGCACTCGACGCGGAAACCGTCACCGTGACCTTTGCCGATACCGCGGTCCGCGTGGTTCGATTGGGTTACGCGGCGGCTACCGTCTCAATTGCAGACGCACGCGCGGCCGCGGCCGGCGCGCGCGTTGCCGTGAGCGGCATCGCACTGAACGCGACGCTCACGTTCGGCGACAGCACACTGCACCTGCGTGATACGTCAGGCAGCATCCGGTTGACCGGCGTGCGTACACCGGCCGCAGCAGGCGACAGCATCCGCGCGATCGGTGCTGTCTCCAGCAGCAACGGCCAAGTCGTGGTCGAATCACCAAGCATCTGGATCGTACAGGCGAACGCCGGCATCCCGGTCCCCGATTCGGTGCCGACCGCAGTAGCAGCCGCCGCCGATGGCGGCGCACGTGACGCCGGCCAGGTCCGCATCAGGGCAGAGATCATCGGCACGCAGCCGCAGCAGAACGGCGACCTCGTCGTCGTTGTGAATGACGGGTCCGGCGTTCTCGAGGTCGTCCTCGATGACGACGTCTCGTTCGGCAGTACGGCCACCTTCGTGCCCGGTGCGGTCCTGCGGGCGGCGGGCGTGCTCGTTCCGCGTGCTGCAGGTGTCTGGCAGCTCAAGCCACGGGCGGCAGCGGACGTGAGCGCAACGTTCCCGACTTTGACCATCGCCGAGATGCGCACACTGCAACCGGGTCGCTCGGCGTATGTCTATGGCTATGCGCTCAACGGTCGCGCGACATTCTCGGATGGCGCATTGCACGTCTACGACGGGACCGGCGCGATCCGGGTACAGCAGCTCCCGAACACGCCGGTGCTTACGGGCGACAGCATCCGCGTTCTCGGCAGCGCCGGAAATCGGTTCGGTCAGTCCATCATCGAAGGCAGCCAGGTGATGGTGTTGCTCTCGGGCGTCGGCATCGACACGCCCGACTCCGTGTCGACGGCCCAGGCCGCGGCGGCGACCGGCGCCGCGAGCGACGCTGATCATGTCACTGTCGGTGGGACCGTGAGCGCGGTCGCTAGCACCAGCGGTGGCTGGGTCCTGACCGTAGACGACGGCTCGGGCGCGCTGCAGATCATGCTCGATTCACGCGTCGGCTTCTCGGCCACGGACTTCGTCGTGAACGACATCGTGCGCGCGACCGGTGTGCTGGTCTCGGTCTCGAATGGCGTATGGCAACTCAAGCCCCGGACGCTGGACGAGATCGAATGACGTGCTCCGCCTGATCCAGGTGTTGCGCCGAACCAACAACGAGCGGAATGGATACTTTTGTTCGCATAGACACAACTCCATGTTCCACAACATCTTGTGTGATGTGTTGAGAAATCTGTAGCGGGTACACGCTATGCCAAGCATGGCGACGTCGGGATCTGTCACGGGATCCCCAGAAACGTCGCTATGATGCGCAGCCCGTATACGAGAGTGAGTCCGCCCGCTGGGCGGCCGGTCAGCCGACCGGGCCGCGCCGCCACCCGGCACACCCAGCTTCTGTTTCTCTCGTTTGCCGTCCTGGTTCTCGCCGTTGCTCCATCCGTTCTCCATGCGCAGGACGTCATCCGCGGCACGCTGCACACGGTGTGGGACGGTGGAGAAGCCGCGTCGTACTACGTAGTGGATCCGGCGGGCACCGAGCGCAAGCTCGTCATCGAAGACGGTGAACGCGCAGCCATGTACCTCGGTCTCGACCGGCAGGCGGTCGAACTCGTGGGTGCGCAAATCGTCCCGCGCGGCGCAGATCGTGGTCCGGACGGGATTCGCGCACACGGTGGCGTGCGTGCGGCAGCGCGGACGTCTGCGGAGCTGAGCGATGTCGTGAGGGACGCCCGCAACTTCGTGACGGTTCTCTGCCGGTTTGCTGACGAACAGGTGCCGTTCGAGCGCGAGGCCATCAGCGAGGTGCACGGTGCGCACTATCCCGGCGTGCGCCACTATTTCGCCGAGCTAGCGTGGGATCCTGGCCTCATGGCTGGCAGCACCGTCACGGACTGGTATGAGCTGCCGAAGCCGCGCACTGCCTACGTCAGCGAGCTCCTGACGGACTTCGGTGCACTTGCGCGCGACTGCACTGCTGCTGCGGACGAGGATGTCGACTTCACGAAGTTCTACGGCATCAATCTGCAGTTCAGCGGTGCGCTCAGTCACCGGTTGATCCAGCCGTACGACGTGCTCTCGTTCGGCGGAAGCTGGACGCTGACGCTGGACGAGGTGACGCGAACATGGGGCATGACCTGGCTGAGCGCGGAGCATGCCACCACACGCGCAGTCGTCATGCACGAAATGGGGCATGCGCTCGGGTGGCCACATTCGTCCGGCGGCAATGGCAGCGAGTACGACTCCGAGTGGGATGTGATGAGCCGCGGCTACCTGCGTTGGGAGCCGCCTCACGGGTGGCTGTCCGTCCACACGATCGCGCAGCACAAGGACGCGGCGGGCTGGGTGCCTGTCGAGCGCCGCTGGACGCCCGAGAACGGCAGGCGGGAACGCGGGACGATCGTACCGACGGCATTACCGCCGGACGACGGCTATCTATTTGCGCGCGTTCCCGCCGGCGATACCCACTATACTGTCGAGGTCCGGCGACAGGCGGGTCACGACCAGCCCCTGCCGGGCAATGCGGTCGTCATCCACCACGTCCGGTTCAGCATGGCAAACGTCGTGGTCGCCGACGGCCACACCGATCCGAACGGCGTCGGTGCGCAGTGGCTGCCCGGCGAGGAGTATCACGATGCTCAGCGCGGACTGTCGATTCGCGTCGAAGCTCGCACCGATGACGGCTTCGATGTTTCGATCACGCGCGGCTGGCGGCTTGACGTCACATCCGAGGGACCGGGTCGCGTGATCGCACGGACCGCTGATGCCTCGCTCTCCTGCGACTCCGCGTGCGACCTCGTGGTAACCGACCGTGGTGCGATGGTCCACCTCGAGCCGGCGCCAGCCATGGCAGCCGAGTTCTCGCACTGGACCGGTGCCTGTGCAGCGGCCGGGTCCGTCTGCGAGGTCGCACTCGATCGCAACCGGGTTGTGACCGCGGTGTTCGGCGGTGGTGTCGCACTGAAAGAAACGCTGCTGCCGCGCGCAACGGTCGGTGAGCTGTTCGAGGCAACACTGCGGCCACGCGATCCGGCCACAGCGCACGAATGGCGCATCATGGGCGGTGCGCTACCGGAAGGCGTCCGCTTCGACCCGGAACAGTTCGTGGTGCGGGGCGTCGCAGTCGAGGCGGGCAGCTTCACATTCACGGTTGCCGCGGACGGTGTTGCCGCGATGCAGCGCTACGTGCTCGACGTCGCACCGCCGCACCTCGCCATCGATGCCGTGCTCGCACACGTCTTGGGCGGTAGCGGGCTGCGTGCTGCCGACGTCGAGTACCTCGACCGGGTGGGCAACCGGAACGGGCGCCTGGACATCGGCGATCTCCGGCACTGGCTGCTCGAGCAGGTCAGGACCGGCGCTATCGAAGAACGCGACGCGCGCGCCCTGCAGCAGTTCGTGGAAAGGACACAGTGATGAACGGCGTAGCAGTTAGCAGCGCGATACGACATGCGGCGTTCGCGATTCTGTGCGCGTCTGCGCTTACCGCATGTGATGCGTCCCGGCCGGCCGAGCTTCAGCCGCCCCAGCCCGGTCAGCTCGTGCTGCGGCTCGAGGCTTCGACGAAGGCCGAAGGTGCGGTTCGCATCCGTCTCGAAGGCCCTGACATCGGTCAGATCGCCGCCGCGCAGGAAGGCGCATTCGCGTTGTCCCGCGCGAGCGGTGTGCAGCACGACGTCGTCGTGCTCGGCACGCTAATCAGCGGACCGCTCCTGCGCTTCTACGTAGCCGACACGAACCGCCTGGACGAATACGGCGCCTCGATCGTGGAGGTCGCCGACGTCGACAACCTGCTTCGCAATGACTTGGGCGAGTACTCGCTCGAGGTTCTGCGCTGAGCTGCATCCCGGCCACACGCCGGGCCGATGGTGTGTGGCGGCGTTGTGCCCCTCCGGCCCCCTCGCTACCTTCCCGCTCTGACCCGTCAGACAGCGGACGAGAGGGTGAAACGTGGCGGATAGCTCCTTTGATGTCATCGTGATCGGCTCCGGGCCGGGCGGCTACGTCGCGGCCATCCGGGGCGCGCAGCTCGGGCTCAAGGTCGCGTGTGTGGAAGCGGACAGGCTGGGCGGCGTGTGCAACAACATCGGCTGCATCCCGACCAAGGCGATGCTCGAGAGCGCGAAGTACGCGAAGAAGGCGTCTTCGCTGAAGGACTTCGGCGTGAATGTGGGCGGGGTCACGCTGGACATTGCGATTGCGGCGAAGCGCGCGCAGAACGTGGCGGCCGCGGGAAACAAGGGTGTCGGGTTCCTGTTCAAGAAGAACAAGATCACGTCGATCGACGGCTGGGCCCGCCTCGCCGGCAACGGCAAGGTCGAAGTCGAGAAGGACGGCAAGAAGACGTCGTACAGCGCGAAGCACATCGTGCTGGCGACCGGCTCCCGCCCGCGTTCGCTGCCCATGCTGAAGATCGACGGCGATCGTGTCTGGAGCAGCGATCAGGCGGTGTTCGCACCCGAAGCGCCCAAGCGCATCGCAATCATCGGCGCCGGTGCGATCGGAATGGAGTTCGCCGACGTGTTCGCCGCATTCGGCTCCGAAGTTACGATCGTCGAGGCGCTCGACCAGGTGCTGCCGCTCGAGGACAAGGACAGCGCGCAGGTCGTGGAGCGCAGCTACAAGAAGCGCGGCATGACGATCCACACCTCGGCGCGTGTCGAGAAAGCGGACGTCGGTAAGAAGTCAGTGAAGCTGACGTTCAAGGACAAGGGCGGTAAGGACCAGACGATCGAGGTCGATCGTGTGCTCGTCGCAGTCGGGCGCGAACCAATCGTCGACGACATCGGTCTCGAAAAGGCCGGCGTGAAGACGGATCGTGGCTTCATTCAGGTGAACGATCGTCTCGAGACGACGGCGAAGGGTGTGTACGCGATCGGAGACTGTGCGCGACCGCCGCTGCTTGCTCACAAGGCGTCGCATGAAGGCATCGTCCTGATGGAGCACATTGCCGGGCAGGGTCACGGCTGGGTGGACTACGACAACATCCCGAACGTGACGTACTGCCATCCGGAGGTCGCGTCCGTCGGCCTCACGGAGCAGAAGGCGAAGGAGCAGGGTCTCGACTACGAGGCGGGCAGTTTCCCTTGGAGCGCGAACGGACGTGCGCGCACCGCTGGCGAAAGTGAGGGCTTCGTCAAGATCATCCGCGACAAGAAGTACGGCGAGATCCTGGGCGCGCATATCGTCGGGCCGAGCGCGAGTGAGCTGGTCGCGGAGTTCGTGCTGGGACGACATCTCGAATCGACGGTCGAGGAACTGGAGAGGGCGATGCATCCGCATCCGACGCTGTCGGAGGCGATTGCGGAAGCGGCTCTGGCTTCGATGGGGCGCGTGATTCACATGTAAGACGGCTAGGGCCTTGGGTCCGGGCCGAGGGTTTACAGCGGGTGAACGACGGGTGAATAGCGGGCGGGCGCGGTCGAAATGGTCGCGCCCCGCGGTTGTCTGCAGGACTGGACGGATAAGGTGGTCGAAGCGAAGCGGCTTGGGACGTGGGTGGCCATTCTCGGTGTGATGGCCATTGCGGTTGCGACGCTCACGCCAGTCCCGGGTGGCATGGGCGGAGGGGGCACGTCGCAGATCTGCCTGATCTGCCACGCGCGTGGAATGGCAGATTTCCTGTCGAACGTCATCCTGTTCGCCCCGCTCGGGATCGGCCTGGCGCTGCGACGAATGTCGCTCGGTCGCGTCGCGGTGCTCGCCTTCCTGTATTCGCTTGCGATCGAGCTGCTCCAGCTCGACATCATCGCGGGTCGCGATTCCAATCTGGGTGATCTGGCAGCGAACTCGCTGGGCGGCGTGGTTGGTTGGTGGCTTGGTCATACGGTGGCATGGTGGCGCCCGCGTGAGGAGGGGGCGCTCTGGCGATCGCTCGGGTTGGCTGGCGCCGCGTGCACCGTGTTGCTAGGTGGGCTGTCGCTGCTAGTTCCCGCACTGCCGACGACCACGTACTTCATGCAGTGGACGGCCGACTTGGGCGGGCTGTCTCACTATGATGGCCGCGTACTCGCGTCGTCGCTCGGCCCGGTCGAGTTGCGTGGCGCGGAGCGTGTCGAGCCGGATGCGGAGTTTCGGGAGCTGGTGATCGAGCCGCACTGGAACGTCAGTTTCATCGCCGGCAACCCACCGGCATCGCTTGCGCCCGTCGTCAGTCTGTACGATGGACTGCAGCGCGAAGTCGTATTACTCGGGGCGCAGCGCACGAATGTCGTGTACCGCCAGCGGCTGCGCGCCGGAGAGCTGCGGTTCGACGAACCGGACCTCCGCGGGTACTTCATGCTCGCCGAGCTCTCGCCGGGTGACACTGCGAATCTGGCACTGCGTGCGGACCGTGCGGAAGTATGCGTTGCAGTCAACGCACATGAGCGCTGCACGCACGGCTACACGGTTGGCGATACGTGGGGGCTGCTGATGTTTCCGGATCGCTGGGGCAGGACAGTCCGGACCTCCATGAGCTTCACCTGGCTATTCGCAGCGTTTGTTCCGGCGGGATTCGTCGCGTATAGGAAGATCTCGATGATAATTGGTGTCGCGCTGGCATTGACGGCACTGCTGGCGGGGCCGGCAGCAATGGGATTCGCGGTCACTCCAGCGTGGCAGCTCGGTGCCGGCCTGAGTGGCTTTATCGCTGGCTACCTCACTGGCACCGCCACCCGCAAAGGGATGGCCGGGCCTGGCGCAGCTAACGCGATGCATGACACGAAGAGCGTCGGATGAGCGCAATTCTAACCATCCGCGGAGCTGAGGCGACCCGGCCTGATGCTGCCATTCGCGACCTGCTCGGCCGGATGCACCAACGCGGCACCGAACTCACTGCGATCGAGCGCACGAGCAACGGACTGGTTGCGGTAGTACGTGACCAGTGGGAAGCCCTGCCGCAGCATGCTGGCGAAACTCTCATTGCATCACGTGGTCCTCTTCGCGTTGCATGCGACGCAACACTGTACTTCGTCGAGGATCTTGTCACGTTACTCGAGCGAGCCGGAGCGAGGCCGGCGTCAGGCTCGGCTGCTGATCTCATCGCGGCCGCATATGAGGCGTTCGGCGCCGCATGCGTTGATTACCTCGAGGGTGACTACGCGTTCTGCATCATTGACGGCGCGAGCGGCGACATGTTCTGCGCGCGTGATCCATTCGGTACCCGAAGCCTCTTCTATTCTGGTAACGCTGAGGATCTCGCGGTCGCATCGACCCCGCACCCACTGATCGACTGGGGCGGCCGATCGCCCGCCTATGATCCATCTGCAGTGCTGCGTGCGCTCATCCTGCGCTACGGTGACGGAACCAGTAATGCATGGAGCGGCGTCGCAGAGCTGCCGGCAGCTCACTACATGCATGTGCGTGATGGCACGATCACGATACGGCGGTACTGGCTTCCCCAGGGGTCCGACCGTTATCGGTCGTTGAGTTACGAGGATGCGCCCACCGCACTGCGAGAACTGCTGCGTGACGTCGTTCAGCAACGCCTGGTGAATGGAAGTACAGCCTTGGCGCTCAGCGGCGGGCAGGACTCCACGGCCCTGCTTGCATCGATGCAGGCAGGGTCTGACGATCGGCCACCCCTCCTGTCAATGCGATTCCCGGAAGGTGATCCAGGAGATGAAGCCTGGTACGTCCAGGCAGTCGCTGACTGGTTCGGACTGGATGTCCAATGGCTCGAGATCGCAACTGTTCCGCTGTACAGGGACCTTACCGCGCGGGCACGAATGCGCTCCCATTGCCATGGGCAGCTCTTCGAAGGCCACAATCGGAGTCTTGCGCAGGCGGCAGTCGAGAGCGGTAGCAGGGTCCTTCTGAATGGCCATGGCGGTGACAACATCATGGCGGCGGGACCCTGGAAGATGGCGGATCTGCTGCGACAGGGCCGTCTCGGGGCGCTATGGCGCTATCGGCGGGACCGCGGATATCGCGGTATGGGGGGATTCGTCGATCACGTCGTGCGTCCGGCTCTACCACTGTTCGTGTTCGATAACCTGGAGAAAGTCCTGGGTCGTCGGCTCTGTACACGGCCGTACGAGCAATCTCCGGCCGAATGGATCGTCGGTGGCGCACTGCTGGAGGATATGGTCGGTGCAGATCGGGAACACTACGCCAACGTGCTGCTCTCGAACTATCGCGGTCATGCGTGGCAGCAGCGGGCGTGGGCGCTCATCGAGCCATCGCATCCAAGAGGCTGCGCTGCATCGTTCGATCTCAACCGCTCGGAAGGTATCGAGCTGCGGATGCCGTTCTACGACAGGCGCATGGTCGAATTCATGATGTCCCGACCGTTTGAAGAATTGAACCAGCCGAAGCAGTACAAAGCGCTGCTGCGCCGGGCGATGGGCGGTCAACTGCCCGCCCGACAGTGGGTGCTTCAG
>CAYLME010000102.1:0-12792 GCA_964384585.1 uncultured Gemmatimonadaceae bacterium
CTAGGACATCTGGTTCTCAGCCAGAAAACCGGGGTTCGATTCCCCGTGGGGGTATGGTGCAGGTCGCATAGCTCAGTTGGCTTCGCCGACTTCGCAGGTCAGGAAAGTACTGGTGTCTGGCCGGTGATTTTCGCAGGGCAAGTGTTTTCAGGTCGCATAGCTCAGTTGGTTAGAGCGCACGGTTCACATCCGTGAGGTCGTAGGTTCGAGTCCTACTGCGACCATACAGATCATCGGGATACAACGTGGATCGCCCTGCCCGGGGAAACCCGGGTGGGGCGTTCGTCTCGCTCCGTGCCGCGCAACTCCCACCCCGGCGTTTTCACGCCACCGCCTGCGCAGGCATTTCATCCAGAACGACGTCGAACTGTTCGTTGATTATCTCGCGCGCTACCACCGCGTGCGCGAGCGTCGTCGCGTCCAGGTGCAGGCGGGCAATGGCGTAGAGGCTGCCGAACAGCATGCCGTCGGCCCAGCCGACACGCACGATCCGGGTGCCGATCCTTCCGCGTACCTCGAAGCGATGACGTGACCGCTTCGGTGCCGGGAGCGTCAGTGCAAACGTTTCGGCGGACGGTGCAGGCCCGCGCGCCAGCTGACATCGGACGGCGGCAATCTGGAACAGCACGCGCGCCGCGTGCGGGTCATCCTCGTCGAACGGGCCGTTGAGCAGCTCGAAATCGAGAAGGTCGTCGCTGTTGTCGACTTCGCCCAGGCTGTCCAACAGCCGCTGCATGTGTTCGAAGTCCATGACGGATCGGGTTCGGTGACATGGAATGCTCCTGATGCGGAGCGACGCCGACCCCGTCGGGCTCCGGCGTCGGATCCCGATCCCGTTCGTGGCACGCACGATACCCCCGCGCTCGCACTGACTGCGAAGCGCTGCGAACCTGTTGTCCAGCACTGACCTGGATGCCAATGGCGGGTGCGGTGCACGACCTGGATACCATGTGTGAGTGTTGCACGCCTGCCACTTCTGCGGCTCATCACGCTTGGGCTGCTTGCCGGACAGGAGCGACACCGCAGATCACGCGCGGCTGACCGTGTCGTACTCGTCAAACCGTCACTGCGCGTCGATCCATCCGCGCTTCTGGTCCTCGATCGAACGCGTGATCGGTGCGACCGTGTCACCGGTATGCGTCGTCGCGACCGGCTCGAACAGTGCGAGCCAGCACTCCTCCTGCGCGACCGGCCTGTGTCGGACACCCTTCGGCACGACGTACATGTCACCGGCGCCGAGCGTTACGGACTCCTGACCCTCGACCTCGATGACCAGCGTGCCCTTCAGAACGAGAAACATCTCGTCTTCCTGCTCGTGCGCGTGCCACACGAAATCGCCGTGTGCACGCGCGACCTTCACGTAGTGGTCATTGACGCGGCCGACGATGCGCGGCGAGAAGATCTCGTCGAGTGAAGCAGCGGCCGCCTGGAGGTTGACGGCACGCGAGGCCGGATGTGTGTGCATTCAACTCTCCTGTGCACCGGCTCGTGTTTCGAGGATCCGCGCGAGCTGCGTCGTGCCGCTCCGGATGCGATCCGTCGGCGTGCCTGCGTAATGGAGCAGGAACCCGGATCTGCCGGGACCACCCGCGTAATAGCGCGACAGCGGCGGCACGTCCAGGCGCTCGTGCACGGCGGCAGCCGACAGAGCGTGATCGTCACGGATCGTGCGCAGATGCGCGGCAACGTGCATGCCGGCCTCGGCCGGGCCCAGCGTGACATGATCCAGAAGCTGCTCGGCCGCCGCGTCGAGCAATACGTCGCGCCGCTCGCGGTACACGTCGCGTGTCCGTCGCAGGTGGCTCGCGAACTGGCCGTTGTCGATGAACTCGGCGACAGCCGCCTGCAGGAACGTGGGCGGCGTACCGCCGGTGACGTCCTGCCCCTTCGCGATCAGCTCCGTCAGGCCCGGCGGGAGCACGAGATACGCAAGCCGGAGCGATGGATAGAGCACCTTGTTGAAGGTGCCGGCGTAGATGACGCGTGCGTGCGTGTCGAGGCCCTGGATCGAGGAGAGCGGCCGCCCGACATAGCGGAACTCGCTGTCGTAGTCGTCCTCCAGAATCCACGCATCGTTGCGCGCCGCCCAGTCGAGCAGCGCCATGCGCCGCGCCAGCGAGAGCGTCACGCCGAGCGGGTACTGATGTGACGGCGTGACATAGGCCATGCGTGCGTTCGGCGCGATCGCTTCGCCAGCGCTTACGTCTATGCCGTCCGTGTCCACGGGTACCGGCACCAGCGTCGCACCGGAGAACGCGAATGCGGTGCGTGCGCCCGGATAGCCCGGCTCCTCCAGCCAGACCTCGTCGCACGGATCGAGCAGCATGCGGCTGGCGAGCGCAATGCCCTGCTGCACGCTGCCGACCACGAGCACCTGCCGCCAGTCACAGCGCACACCGCGTGACGCGACGATGTACGTCGCGATCGCCTCGCGCAGCGGTCGATAGCCGGCACGCTCAGGTGGCTGCATCTCCGAACGCGACCATCCACGACTGCGCCTTGCAAGGATCTGCTTCCAGCCATTGCCGGGAAGAAGCTGCGCATCGGGCACGCAGCCGGCGAACGTGAATCCCGCCGTGGACGAGACCAGGTGATTCGAGTCGAGCGTCTGCCTGCCGCGGCCCGAAAGCGCGCCCCTGTCATACGACGTCTCCGCCGCCGGCGACACGCGGGCATGCGTGCGAAAACGCTGCGGTGAGCGCGGGTTCACGGGAAGATCGGGCGAGACGATGGAGCCCGCACCGACACGCCGCTGCACGAAGCCCTCCGCGCGCAACTGCTCGAGCGCAGACTCGACCGTGTTGCGCGACACGCGCAGGTCCTCCGCCAGTGTACGACTCGCGGGCAACCGCTGGCCCGGCGACAGCGCCCCGCTCACGATCGCATCACGAACGTGCTGATAGAGCCGCACGTACAGCGGCGCGTTCGCAGTCTCGTGAATGCCCTCCAGGATCTGCAGCACGGGTGCCGCGCCGCGCCGCGGTGGCGACGCGCTGACAGATGCATCGCCATTGTGCGTTCCGTTGCCCGTCTCGGTCCGATGTCGCTGCTGTACGCTCTGCACCGCTACCTGCCTTGCTCCGGACTCAGCCGACGAGTGGCGCGGCGTCACCCAGGGTGCCTTCCGCCAGTTTCGCCGCGAAATGGTCGCGCGCCGTTGCCGGATCCGCGGCAGCAGTCTCCAGCACGAAGGAAAAGGAGACGGGCCGTTGCAGGTCTGTCCGTGTCGCCATGTAACCTCGCCGGTCAGAGAAATCGGGTGGATCGTCTCGAACCTCGACGGAGAATGGACGCACTGGTAGAGCCAATCACGCATACTCATGGAGACCAATCGGACTGGCCGCACTCGAACTGCGAGGCGCTGTTGCCAATCACATCAATCTGACGAAGGAGCAGCGGTTGGAATGACAGGCATGGGGCGGAAGCAAGGGCCAGCGGGGTGGAGCGGCCGGGGCAGGCAGCGGCGCTGCGCCCCGGCCTCCATCTGTCGTGGCTCAGCGGTGTCCGCCGCGCCAGGTCGTCTTCCGCTCGAACGTGCGGTCGCAGGCCTGGCCGAACACGGTGCGCGTCCGCAGCTCGGGGTCGAACGTGGCCTGGATATCGATCGTGCAGGTGCCTTCGCGGCCGTCGTCCGTGGCCCAGTCGATGGCGCCGACCATCGACAGTGTCTGCAGGCCGACGGGCGCGCCGTTCTGCCATGCGTGATGTGCGTCCACCTGGACGTTGGGCGCGCCGTTCAGCGTGATGGTGACGTTGCGGACTGTGCGTGCGCAGTTCTCATGGGTCTTGGTGAGCGAGAAGTCCATCGTGCCCGAGCGCGTTTCGCGATCGAACGTGCGCTCGCGGATGCCCTCGACCACGATGCGTCCGCCGACGGGACACGTGCGCGTATGCGTGAACTCCGTGGTCGCCGTGATCGGAGCATCGGCCGTGCTGACCTCGGCAGTCCCGATCTGGTCCGATGCGCCAAGATCCCCCGTCATCGTGAAATCGGCCTCGACCATCGCTGTGGAGAGGTCGGCGATCTCGTCCATCGTCAGCCGGTCTGCACCGGGCGCGGTGGCATCGTCGCATGCAGCAAGCGCGGCGAGCGCGAACACGGGCAGCTTTCTGAGTCGCATGGTCTCCTCCTGTGAGGTGCATTCCCTGGTGGCCGCCGGTCGGGGTGCGCCCGCCGTTGCCCTCCTGCATGGACGACGGTGCGCCGCGCTCCGTTAAACCGCTGGTGCGTATCCGGCATGCGAGGGGGTCACACGGAGGATGACGAGCGAGACCCCTGGCTGGTCACGCGACCACGGTCCCCGGGTGGCGACGCTATCACGGGCAGGAGGACCGGGGCTGGATCGCATCGGACGACGCCGCGCGATAGCGTGCGCCCCAGTCCGCGAGCGCCTCGACGACCGGCTCGATGCTGCGGCCCAGGTCCGTCAGCCAGTACTCCACGCGCGGCGGCACCGTCGGATGCACGCGCCGGCCGATCAGTCCCGCACTCTCGAGCGCGCGCAGGTGCCTGGCAAGTTCCTTCGGCGTGATCGATCCGATGCGCCGCTGCAGCTCCGCGTAACGCAACGGTTCGCACCACGTCTTCAGTGCGACGAGGATCGGAACCGCCCAGCGCGAACCGATCACGTCCAGCGTCTCGCGTGCCAGCGCGGGGCACAGCGCAACGCACAGTTCAGCGTCGCGGCGCGCACGCGCCTGCTCCTCCTGATTCGTGTCCATGCTTTCCATCCGGGAAGCTGCTTACCGTTCAGTGCGTTCTTGAGCGTGCCTCGCAGTGCTTCGAGATTCGGCGAGAATCACGACGTCCACGTTGTTACTGAAAGAAGGACGAACATGACGACGACTCTGCGACGCTCAGACGCCGCATTCAACGACAGCGCGACGCTCGCGGCGATCACCGATCTGCATGAAGTCATTGACGCGCTCTACCGCTTTGCGGCAGGCCAGGACGAGCATGACCGCGAGCTGTTCGAGTCCGCGTTCGCATTCGATGCCACGGTCGATTTCAGCGAACCCGCAAGCCGCTTCGGGGTCGACCTCCCGCCGTTCGTGGGACGCGCCGTGATCACGGATACGATCATGACGACGACGGCAGCGCTGGATACGACCCATACCGTGACGAATCCCCGCGTCCGCATCGAGCAGGACCGCGCATTCCTCTCGGCCCTGGTCGAGGCGCAGCACCTGCCAAAACGCGATCACAGCCGGCACCTGCTGCTGAAAAACCGCTATTCGCTGGAACTCGGGCGCAGCGGCCGGCGCTGGGTAATCGAGCACCTGCGGATCGAGAACATCTGGTTCACCGGCGACCCGGGGGTGCTGCTCCCGGTCGTCGCCGCCTGAGGCAGGGTGGGCCCGGACCGTCCGGTCGCGTTTTGTCCCATCCCGGCGGAACTCCCCGTCCCGGGCGGGGTCTGACAGAGCGTGCCCGGACGGAACGGGCGTATCTGACTGCCAATGCTTCACTTGCAAGGAGGCGCGATGAAGCGCTCTGCACTGAGCCGACGACATGGGATCCTGATCGCGAGCGGCGCGGCGCTGGCTGTTGCCGGGTTCGGCGTGGTGATGCCGGAGCGGGAGCCGGCCATGGCGCCTGTTGACCAGGCCGCGATCGAGGAGGCGACGACGTTGTCGGCGCCGGAGGGCGTGGTGTCGAGGGCGGGGCTGGGTCCGGAGTGGGACCTGCCGAACGTGGATCACCCGCGCGTGGACTACTGGATCGCGCGATTCGACACCGTCCCGGACATGCGGAAGAAATTCCAGGGCTTCCTGGATCGTGGCGGCGAGTATGCGCCGATGATCCTGCAGGCACTGGCGGAGCGGGACATGCCGCAGGACCTGCTGTACCTGGCGATGATCGAGTCGGGCTTCCAGACGAATGCGACGTCGCATGCGTCGGCGGTCGGTCTCTGGCAGTTCATCCGCGAGACGGGTGAGCGCTACGGTCTCAGCGTGGATCGCGCGGTCGACGAGCGCCGCGATCCGGTGCGTGCGACCGCCGCGGCCCTGGATTACCTGCAGGAGCTGCACGACCGGTTCGGCTCGTGGTACCTGGCCGCGGCCGCGTACAACTCGGGCGAGAACCGTGTGAGCCGCGTGATGCGCGCGCAGTTCGGCCGTGAGCGTGCGCGCAGTGAATCGGACTACTACGCGGTCTGGGACCGGCTGCCGAAGGAGACGCGCGACTACGTGCCGCTCATGATTGCGGCCGGGCGCATCACGAAGGACCTCGAGTCCTACGGTTTCCGGCCGATGACGCTCGAGCAGCGTGGCTGGGACGAGGTCACGGTATCGCCGTCCACGCAGCTCAGCAGCATCGCTCAGACGTACGGCACGACGGTGAACGCGCTGAAGGCGCTGAACCCGCAGTTCAAGCTCGACCGTACGCCGAACAACCGGAACTACAGTGTGCGCGTGCCGGAAGGCGCGGTTGCGCGCCTCGCGCAGTCCGGCAACCCGGCCGGGACCACACCGGTCGCTGACTGATCCGCTGGTGCGGGCGGCGCCCTGCCGCCCGCGCTCGCGCATGCGCCTTGCACCTGCTGCTGCATGACCAATCACGCAGCAACGCAGGAGGCAGCATGACGAAGAACCTGGATGGCAAGCTTGTCGCGGTCCTCATCGAAAACGGTGTAGAGCAGGTGGAACTTACTTCACCGCTCGAGGCACTGCGCGAAGCGGGCGCGGAGGCGGTGATCGTCTCTCCGCAGAAGGACCGGGTCAAGGCCTGGAACGAGAAGGACTGGGGTGACTCGTTCGACGTGGACATGAGCCTCGATCGAGCGAATGCCGATGACTTCGACGCACTCGTCCTGCCGGGTGGTGTGATGAATCCCGACACGCTTCGTGGAAATGAGCGCGCGGTCGCGTTCACACGCGCGTTCATCGATGCGGGCAAGCCGGTCGCGGCCATCTGCCATGCGCCGTGGATGCTCGTGGAAGCGGACGTGGTACGCGGTCGGCGCGTCACGTCATATCCGTCGCTCAAAACGGATCTGCGCAATGCGGGCGCCGAATGGGTCGATGAGTCGGTGGTCGTCGATTCCGGGCTCGTGACCAGCCGCAGGCCGGATGACCTGCCGGATTTCAACCGCAAGATGCTCGAGGAGATCGCCGAAGGCGTGCACGCCGGCCAGTCCGCCTGATCGCAGACGGCCGGCGCTGGCTCGCAAGCCGCGCAAACCGTGACCCGTGAGCGGGTTGCCCGTTCCGTTGCGATGCCGTCATTTGTCCGGATGGACGCGCATGCACTACAGGCGTACCTGCATCGGCACATTCCGGTCTCGCAGGCAATGGGCATCACGGTGCTGAGCGCATCGCTCGAGACGATCGTACTGCGAGCCGCGCTCGCGCCCAACCTCAACCACCGCAGCACCGCGTTCGGCGGCAGTGTCGCGTCGCTCGCGGTGCTGGCCGGGTGGAGCCTGCTCCGCCTGGGCCTCGATTCGTTCACGCCTACGCCGCAGATCGTCATCCAGCGCAGCAGCATGGAGTACGCGGCGCCGATCGAAGCCGATTTCGTGGCGATCTGCCGGCGTCCCGACGGGGCCGTCTGGGAGCGCTTCATGCGCGCATTCGAGCGACGCGGCCGCGGGCGGCTCGAAGTGCAGGTTGCGGTCGAGGCGGAGGATCGGCCTGCTGCGCACCTGCAAGGCGGGTTCGTCGCACTGCGCTCGTGACGGCGCAGAGTATGCGCCTGCCCCGGGCTGACCGCTTCCGTTCATCCAGCCAGGAGTCTTGTGCAGTCGACCACACGCGAATTGATCGATGCCGTCATCATCGGGGCCGGCGCGCGCGGTAACCAGGTGTTCGCCGAGCTCATGTGGCGCCACGACACGGGCTGGCGCGTGAGTGCCGTGGTCGAGCCGGATGCGCTGCGCCGCAGCGCGTTCTGCGAGCGCTACGGGGTTTCCCCGGAACGTTCGTTCGAGAGCATCGACGAGCTGCTCGCGCAGCCCCGGCTCGGCGACGTCGCATTCATCTGTACGCCGGACGTGACGCACTACTCGATCTGTGCCCGCGTGTCTGCGGCCGGCTACGACGTACTGCTCGAGAAGCCGATTGCGACGTCACTGCCTGACTGCCTGGCACTGCTGGACGTGCAGCGAACGCATCGCAACCGTATATTCGTCGCGCACGTGCTGCGCTATTCGCCCTTCTTCCGCACGCTCAAGGAGATCATCGCGTCCCGTCGCTACGGTCTGGTCCGCAACATCCGTCTGACGGAGAACATCGGCCACTGGCATTTCGCGCACAGCTACGTGCGCGGCAGCTGGCGCAGACGCGAGGACAGTGCGCCCGTCGTGCTGACGAAGAGCTCGCATGATCTCGACCTGATCGCGTGGCTGCTCGAGTTCGATCGCCCGGCGTTCGTCAGCTCATTCGGTACACTCGAGTACTTCACGCACGCGAACCAGCCGCCCGAAGCGGCGAGTCGGTGCATGGACTGCATCCTGCGCGAGACCTGCCGCTACAGCGCGACCGAGTTCTACCTGCACGAGCGTGCGGGTTGGCCCTACGATGTGGTCGCACCGGCAGAGGCGGGCATCGAGGCGCGTCGCGAGGCACTGCAGACCGGGCCGTACGGTCGCTGCGTCTGGCAGTCGGACAATGACGTGTGCGACAACCAGACGGTCGCGATCCAGTTCGAGTCCGGCATCCATGCGACGTTCGGGCTCTATGCACTGAGTGCCGACAACACGCGGCGCGTGAGCGTGCTCATGGACGCGGCCGAGGTCACCGGCGATCTGCACAGGGGTCTGCTCACCGTGACACCACTGACGGGACGCATCGATGACGTGCTTCCCGAGACGATCGAACTGCCAAAGGCCGAGGATCACCACGGCGGCGGCGACTTCATGCTGCTGAAGACGCTGTACGAGCACCTGACTACCGGTGCGCATGCGCACGTGATGAGTTCGCTCGAGAGCTCGATCGCGAGTCACGTGCTGGCGTTCCTGGCGGACGAGTCGCGACTGAGGGGCGGTTCGCCCATGCCGGTACCGGCGATCTTCCAGCTTTCGGGCATGGGAATGCAGGACGATGACAGGGGCGCAGCGTGGAACGTGTAGCGGTGCGTCACGTTCTCGCGTCGGACCTGGACGGCACGCTGGCAGACGGCAGTGAGAAAGCACGCCGTGCGCTGGTCGAATGGATCGAGGCACGCGACGACGCCCGTCTCGTCTACGTCACCGGCCGTACGCCCGGCTCGGCGCGCGAGCTGATGGAGCGCGCGTCGCTGCCTGCACCGGACGTGCTTATCGCTGATGTCGGAACGACCGTGCTCGAGGGGCCGTCGTTCGAGCCGATCACCGCGATCCAGGCCGAGATCGAACGCGACTGGCCGGGCGCGCACGTGGTGCGCGAGCGGCTGGCACCGATGACGCCGCTCAGGCTGCAGGAGATCGATGCATCACGCCGCGTATCCTGGTGGATCGAGCCGGTGCGGCAGCGGCGGGCGGCCGGGCACGATCCGTTCGCGGCGCGTGCGCCGGATGATGCATCCATGCTGGCGGATGCGGTGCGCATCGCGGCCGAGATCGGTGCCGAGGCCGCAGAGCGGCTCACACCCCTCGCCGTGGATGTGCTCGTGTCGGCAAACGTGTTCCTGGACGTGCTGCCACGCGGCGTCAACAAGGGCAGCACGCTGCTGCGCGTACTCGAGTGGCTCGACGCTGATCCTGCGAGCTGCGTCGTCGCGGGCGATTCGCTCAACGATCTCGCGCTGTTCGCGACCGGGCTGCGTGGCATCGTCGTCGGCAACTGCGAACCGGCGCTGGCAGAGATGGTGAAAGGGATGGTCCGGGTGTACCGCGCGCAGGAGAGCGGTGCAGGCGGTGTACTCGAAGGCTTGCGTCACCACGGCTGGTTCGATTGAGCGAACCGTTGCGCGCGATGTGGCAGGGAGGAGGAGCTATGCACGGGGGCAGTGATTTCATCGTGCTGTCGCACCGGGAACCGTACCAGGAGCACACCACGCCCGAGGGTGAGGTGGTGCTGCGTCGCAAGACGAATGGTGTGTTCACGACCCTGGACTCGGTCATGCGACAGAAGCGCGGCACATGGATCGCATGGCGCGAGCACGAGGGCGAGGGCGAGTTCGTGTCGCATGTGCGTGTGCCGGAGGCGGACCACCCGTCCGCCTACAATGTGCGCCGCATCCCGCTGACACCCGACGAGGCACGCCGCTTCTACTACGACTTCACATCCACTGCACTCTGGCCGGTCCTCTTCTCGCTGCTCGATCGTGCTCGGTTCACCGCCGAAGCATGGGAGACGTATCAGCGCGTGAACCGCATGTTCACGGATGCCGTATGCGAAGAAGCGGCACCCGACGCTCTCGTCTGGGTGAACGACTTCCACCTCATGCTCACGCCGCGCATGATCAAGGAGCGCCGCCCCGATCTCCGGCTTGCGCTCTTCCTGCACACCACGTTTCCACCGCCGGACGTGTTCGGCATCCTGCCATGGCGGGAAGAGCTGCTCGACGGTCTGCTGCACCTCGACCTGATCGGCTTCCACATCGCGTCCTATGCACAGAACTTTGCCGACACGGCCGAACGCTTCATGAATGCGGAAGTCACGGCTGTCGAGGAGACGACGCTCGTGAAACACGGGCCTGCCGTCGCGGTGCCGCGCTACCCGCGCACGCTGCGCTACGGTGAGCGCCGCATCGAGCTGGGCGAGTTCCCGGTCGGCGCCGACGTCGAGTACTTCACGAACGAGGCGCAGTCGGCAACGACCAAGCATGCGGCCGAAGAGGTCAGGGAGCGGACCGGCGCAGATACGATCATCGTCTCGGCCGAGCGGCTCGATTACGTGAAGGGCGTGCTGGAGCGGCTCGAATGCTTCGAGCGCTACCTCGAGCGGCATCCGGAACGGCACGGCAACGTCTCCTTCATCCAGATCGCGGTGCCGACCCGCACCGGGATGGAGGAGTTCCAGGCCATGCGGCGCCAGGTCGAGGAGGCCGTGGGTCGCATCAACGGGCGCTTCGGCGGGCTGGAATGGCAGCCGGTCCTGCATCTTTACGGCTCGCTCGACCGTCCCGAGCTGGTTGGCCTTTATGTTGCCGCAGACATCGCCTGGGTCACACCCCTCCGCGATGGCCTGAACCTGGTCGCGAAGGAGTACGTCGCCGCGCAGATCGGCGGGACGGGCGCGCTCATCCTGTCCGAGTTCGCAGGCGCGGCCGCGGAGCTGCGTGGTGCGATCCTGACGAACCCCTATTCGCCCGATGACATGGATCGCGCGCTCGAGGACGCGATGGACATGGATGAGGGCGAGCGGACCGGCCGCATGCTGATGCTGCGCGACCGTGTCCTGTCATGGGACGTGCACCGCTGGTCGCAGGCATTCCTGAACGCGGCAGAGCGTGCCGGCGCAGCGGCAGCCGGGACATGATCGTGCATGAGGAGCGCTGCACCGAGCGCGCTGGCTGCCGGTGCATCACGTCACTTTCGATCCTGAGCACGAGGTACCACATCAACTGAACCGGGAGGAAGCATGGCGAACACGCGGAGCTGGGTACGGAGCGGCATGATCGCAGGCGCCGTCGCGGCAGTCGTCGTGGCTGTCTGGTTCCTCGGGATCGACATGCTCGCCGGCGAGGCGTTCCGCACACCGGCGTTCCTGGCCGGCGCACTGTTCGGCGCCGACGTGCCGGACTTCGGGGCCGGCTCGATCGCGCTGTATACGGTGATTCACTTCGCCGTCTTCGCCGTGCTCGGCGTGGCCGTCGCATGGGTGCTGGACAGGCTCGACGTCGCGCCGCCCGTGCTGCTCGGTATCGCCCTCGGCTTCCTGCTGTTCGATCTGATCTTCTACGGCAGCGTGATCGTCACGGGCGTTGACGTGATCCGGTCGCTCGGCTGGCCGGCCCTGCTCGCGGGCAATCTGATCGCCGGTATCGTACTCATGGTGATGCTGACCATGCTGGGTGTCGCGCGGCCGGTCAGCTGGTCCGAAGCGCTCGAGTCGTGGGGCGCGATCCGCGAGGGTGTGATTGCAGGGCTCATCGGCGCCGTCGCGGTGGCGCTGTGGTTCCTGGTTGTGGACCTCGTGCAGGGCCGGGTACTGTTCACGCCGGCCGCGATCGGGTCGGCACTGATCGGTGGTGCGCGCGCCGCCTCCGAAGTGGACGTCACCGCACTGACCGTGCTCTCGTACTCGATCGTGCACGTGTTCGCGTTCGTCGTGACAGGGCTGGTGGCAGCGTCCGTGCTGCGCACGGCGGAGCGCACGTCGAGTGTGGTGCTGATCGGCGGCGTGCTCCTCTTCTTCACGTTCGAGGCATTCTCGATCGGGCTGCTCGCGATTCTCTCGCAGTGGCTGTTCGACGCGCTGTCATGGTGGAGCATTGCGGTGGCGAACCTGGTCGCTGCGCTCGCAATGGGTACGTACCTGGCGCGCAGGCACTCCGCGCTGCTGAGCGATTTCCGCGACCGGGACGCGGAGGAGCGTTTCGACCAGCCGCCGCTGCCGGCACGCTAGTGTTCTGAATCAGGGGTCCGGCGAGTATCTCTGAATGCCACCGGATACTTTGATCCGGAGCACGGAGAGTCGACACGGTGCAGGGAATGCGCCGACGGTCGCCGCTGTTCGAACGACGTCGTTCATGGCGGTCGCGGGCGCCCGATGCGTTCGGCGATCGCACCCTTTCCGGGCAGGAGGATCCAATGAAAGCGGTTGTCGTGATGCTGGCGACGATCTTCATGGTTGCTGCATGCAGTGCGGGTACGGCACCGCGCGCGACGGGCGCCGCAGGCACGGCGTCGGGTCCGACGCGGG
>CAYLME010000103.1:0-12767 GCA_964384585.1 uncultured Gemmatimonadaceae bacterium
CCGGATGGCGACAGTCACCACGATGCTGGCGATCCTGCCCATGGCTCTCGCCATCGTCGCCGGCGGCGCATTGCAGCCGCCGCTCGGCATTGCGGTGTTCGGCGGCCTGTTCACTGCGACCGCACTGACGCTCATCGCCCTGCCCGTGGCGTACGAACTGATCGAGGATATGCGCCAGCACGTGCACGCGCGCTTCCGGGCGACCGCCATCCCGGATGCACGCGATGCCGAGGCTACCGGCGACGCGCTCCCGGGCGCCGCCGGTGATGCCGGCGAGGAGTCTGCTGCACGCATGCGCACGACGAGAGACGGCAGCGTCGCATGATCCGCATCTCGCTCGAGCGTCCGGTCGCCGTGACGATGGCGTACCTCACCGTCGTGGCCCTGGGCGTCGCGGCATGGTTCAACATCCCGGTCGAGCTGCTGCCGGACGCCGAGCTTCCGCGACTCACTATCTCCACGGACTTCCCCGGCGCATCACCCGAGGTAACCGAAGCGTTTCTGACGGCGCCGCTCGAGGCAGTCGTACAGCAGGTCCGTGACGTCGAGAAGATCACGTCGGTTTCTTCTGAGGGCCGATCCTCGATCGAGGTCTGGTTCACGCGCGATGCGGACATGGACTTCGCCCGCCTCGAGCTGTCGGAACGCATCGCCTCGATCGAACAGGACCTGCCGCTCGGCTCGCGCCCGCCGCGCGTTGAGGAGTACGTCCCGCGTGAGTTCGAGGACCAGCAGCGCCCGTTCCTCTCCTACACGATCACAGGTCCCTACACGCTCGAGTACATGCGCGAGTACGTCGATGACGTCATCGCGCCTGACCTGACACAGCTGGACGGCGTGGCTGGTGTGATCGCGCTGGGCGGACGCGCGCGCGTACTCGAGCTGGAGCTGAACGAGGCGCGCATACAGTCGCTCGGACTGCGGCCGGAGACCGTGCGCCAGCGTGTGATGGACCTGGAGTTCGTGCGTGAGGCCGGCGCTGTCGAGACGCCGTCGGGCATCATGCGCACGCTCGCGATCCGGCAACGGCCGGAGAGCGCTGACGAGGTTCGTGCGCTGCCCGTGCTCGTGGACAACGGCCGGATCGTGCGTGTCGGTGACATCGCGCGCGTGTACGAGACCTGGGAAGAGCCGACCGGACACTATCGCATCGACGGCTTCCCGGCGGCGTCGTTCCATGTGCAGAAAGGTGTGAACACGAACGCCGTGCGCGTCGCCGACGCGGTGAAGGCACGGCTCGCGCAGCTCGCGCCGTCGCTGCCCACTGGCACGCGGCTCATCCTCGGTGACGACCAGAGCAAGGACATCCGGGAGCAGCTCGCCGACCTGCGCACCCGCGCCCTCGTCTCCGCCGTGATCGTGCTCGCCGTGCTGCTGCTGTTCCTCGGCTCGCCCGCCGCCGCCGGCATCGTCTTCGCCACCGTCGTGTTCGCGGTCATGATCACGCTCAACGTGATCTATTTCGGCGGACTGACGCTCAACCTCCTGACGCTCATGGGCCTCGCCATGGGCTTCGGGCTGGTCGTGGACAACGCCATCGTCGTACTCGAGAACACGTACCGGCTCCGACGCACGGGCATGACCGGCAAGGAAGCCGCACACCGCGGCGCACGCGAAGTCGTGCTGCCGATCCTGGCCGCGACCGGGACAACGGTCGTTGTGGTCATGCCGTTCGTTTACCTGCAGGGCGAGCTGCGCGTCTATTACGTACCGCTCGCGATCGTCGTCGCCGTGAGCCTGATCGCGTCATTGCTGGTCGCGTTCACGTTCATACCGGCCGTCTCGCGCCGGCTCCTCGCCGGCGTGCAGGCCGCGCCCGGCGTCGTTGCGGCGGACGGCCCGGCCCGGTTCGAAGACACGCTGCCCCGCATCGCGCGGCTCTATGCGGGCCTGGTGCGCGGAACACTGCGATTCCCATGGGTCGCCATCACGATCGCGCTCCTCATGCTGGGCGGCTCGTACTTCCTCTTCGACCGCTACGTCAGCCGTGGTGTCCTCTGGGGATGGGGCGGCGGCAATGACACGTACATCGACATCCGTATCCAGCAGCCACGTGGCGGCGAGATCGAACGGACTGACGAGCTCGCAAGGTTCTTCGAGGCGCGACTGCGCGAGATGCCGGAAGTGGACCGCTTCGTCACGAACGTCGCTCCGAGTTATGCATCGATCCGCGTCACGTTCCCCGAGGCCCTGGCCGTCACGTCCGTACCTGTCGCGATCAAGGAGCAGCTCGTCCAGTACAGCCTGCTCTTCGGCGGCACGGACGTCCGCGTCTACGGGTTCGGTCCGTCCTTCTACGGCGGCGGCGGCAGTCCGCCCAACTACTCGATCC
Source organism: uncultured Gemmatimonadaceae bacterium (assembly GCA_964384585.1). Taxonomy (GTDB): domain Bacteria; phylum Gemmatimonadota; class Gemmatimonadetes; order Longimicrobiales; family RSA9; genus DASTYK01. The sequence goes on from CAYLME010000103.1 coordinate 2,333, forward strand.
GCATCCTCGGCTACAACTACGAACAGGTGCGGACGATCGCCGAGGACCTGGCCGCGCGACTGCAGCGGTTCTCGCGCATCCGCGACGTCGACACGAACGCCGCCGGCCAGTGGTTCCAGCGCGACCGCGCCACCGAACTCGTGCTCGACATCGACCGCGCCCGCCTCGCGTTGCACGACCTGAGCGCGCAGGACGTGGTGCAGCAGGTGCGCGCTGCCGTCGCCGGTCAGACGCAGGTCGGGACCGTACGTGTGGGCGGCGAGGAGATGCGCTTTGCGGTGAAGCTGGAAGGCTACCGGGACATGGACATGCAGCGGCTGAGCGGCCTGCTGATCCCGACACCCGGCGGAGGTGCTGTGCGCCTCGATGATGTTGCCACATTGCGTGAGCGAGATGTACTCGCGCGCGTAGTCCGCGAGAACCAGCAGTACACGCGCAATGTCAGCTACGAGTTCCGCGGCCCGGCGAAGATGGGTGACATGGTCCGTGAAGCGGTGGTCGGCGCGACCGCACTGCCGCCCGGTTACACGATCGAGGATCGCCAGGCCTGGTTGTGGTCCACCGAGGAGAAGCAGCAGATCTATGGTGTGATGGCGGTCGCACTCGTGCTCATCTTCATGGTATGCGCCGCTCTGTTCGAGTCACTGCGCCAGCCGTTCTGCGTGCTGCTCAGCGTGCCGATGTCGCTGATCGGCGTCTTCCTCGTCTTCTTCTACACCGGCGCCTCGTTCACGCGCGAGGCATACGTCGGCGTCATCATGATGGCCGGCATCGTCGTCAACAACGCGATCCTGCTGGTCGATCACATGAACCAGCTCCGCAGACGTGACGGCATGTCACTGCGCGACGCCGTCCTGCGCGGCTCACTCGAACGCGTCCGGCCGATCCTGATGACCAGCGCGACCACTGTGTTCGGACTGCTGCCGCTCGTCCTGCTGAGCGGCGCCAACGAGCGCATATGGAATGCGCTCACCTATTCACTCATCGGCGGCCTGACCAGCTCGACCCTGCTCGTGCTCACGATCACACCCGCGATCTATCTCATCCTCGAGCGACGCCGCGACCCCGCAGCACAACCGGCAAAGAAAAAGGGTGAGCACGCTGTGCCCACCCCGTCTCCGTCCTGAGCGCTGCCCGCGAGCAGCGTGTCTCTATCCTGTCAGTTCGCGCGTGCGCGGAACGCCTGGCTGCGCAGCAGCGCTGCAACGTGGTGCATGTAGTGGTTCTGTGGCAGGCCGCGACGCGTAGCGAACTTCGGCGTCGTCACCGGCTGTGCGTCCAGTTCCAGCAACGCACCCGTGCCTCCACAATCCGGGCAGGCCTGCGGACGCAGCGGGCTGCGCTCGCCATCCTCGGTGGTCGCCGCAATCCGCGTCCACGCGACCTCCCAGCTATATCCGCCAGCGATATGACCACAGCCGTCGCACCGGCGGCAGCTATGAATCTTCATGGTGTCTCTCAATCGTGCAGTGGTTCAGGTACAGCCATCTAATATATAGCGATTCGGGGGGAATGGAACCATGGGCGGGGACTGCCTATATACGGCTGCCTGGGCCGCCCGGGCCGCGTGGGCAGTCTGGTTGGTGGCTGCGGGGCCGGCCGCGCGCTCACGGCCGGTGAAAATCCCTATCCCGCGTTTCACAGCGCTCACATCCCGAACGGCGCGGCCCACCCCGGCGGCATCGCGTCTGTGCAACATCAGGAAACCCCGCGCGCGTCACACGCGTAAGGCCGCCCATCTTCCCGACGCCATTGCCACAGGTATCCCATGGAACCGATCCGCCACCTGAGACAGCATGTCCGCCGCCTGGCGCGTGCGCGCCTGTTCACTGTGATCTGCGTAGGCACGCTCGCGCTCGGCATCGGTGCGACCGTCGCGATCTACGCCGTGGTGGACGCGGTACTGCTCGAGCCGCTGCCCTACCCCGCGCATGACCGACTCGCGATCGTGTGGCACCTGGCGCCCGGCGTCGCGGAGGGCAACCTGCCGCAGTCGCCTGCGCTGCACTACACGTATGAAGTGGAGTCGCGCACGCTGGAAGCCGTCGGCATGCTCGCATCGCGCCGCGGGTCCGTGACGCAGCCTGGCGACCCCGAGGAAGTGCGGCTGCTGCAGGTGACGCATGGCACGCTCGGCATGCTGGGCGCGCGCGCAGTGCTGGGCCGGCTGTTCCTTCCGTCTGATGACGAGCCGGGTGCGCCGCAGACGGTGATGGTGAGCTGGTCGTACTGGCAGAGCCGGCTGAACGCCCGGGACATCGCTGGCACGACGCTCACACTGGACGGGATCCCGCGCGAGATCATTGGTGTGTTGCCGGACGGCTTCCGGGTGCTCGACAACGACCCCGCCATCTACCTGCCGTTCCAGTTCGACAGATCGCAACTCTTCGTCGGCAACTTCAGTTACACCGGCATTGCGCGTCTGCGGCCCGGCACGAGCTTCGAGGCGGCGAACGCGGATCTTGCGGGGCTGCTCGAACCCGCAGTCGAGCGCTACCCCGGTCCGATCTCCCTGGAGAACATGCGGTCCGCCGGCTTCGCACCCAACGTGCGCCCGCTGGCCGAGCAGGTGATCGGCGACGTCGCACGCGTGCTGTGGGTGCTGCTCGGGACGGTGGGCGCCGTGCTGCTGATCGCGTTTGCCAACGTGGCGAACCTCTTTCTCGTACGAGCCGAGGGCCGCTACCGCGAGGTCGCATTGCGGACCGCGCTCGGTGCCAGCCGCACACGGCTCGCGCGCGAGTTCATGGCGGAGAGCATGCTGCTCGCCCTGATCGGCGGAATCGGCGGTCTCGTGCTCGCCGCCGGGGGACTGCGGCTGCTGCACGCGCTCGCGCCCGCGCAGCTACCACGCCTCGCCGAGGTCGGCATCGACGGATCGGTCATCGCGGTCGCGCTGTTGCTCACAGTTGCGGCCGGCGCAGTGCTCGGCCTCGTGCCAATCATGCGGCACGGCGGTGAGCGCGTATCGGGTATCCTGCGCGAGGGCGGACGCGGCGGTGGCGTAGGACGTGAGCGCCACCGGGCCCGCAACACGCTCGTCGTCGCTCAGCTGGCGCTCGCGCTCGTGCTGCTCACGGGATCGGGCCTCATGATCCGCACGGCCCTCGCACTGCGCGACGTGGAGCCCGGATTCGATGACCCGTCGTCCATACTGTCCCTGCGCCTCGCGATCCCGTATGCGACGGTACCGGAGCCCACCGACGTCGCGCTGATGCACGAGCGCATCCTGCGCAACCTGGAGAACGTTCCGGGCGTTACAGGGGTGGGCCTCGGCTCGGCCATTCCGATGAGCGGTTACGATTCGAACGACCCGGTCGAGGCGGAGTCGTCGCCCGTCGCGCCCGGCCAGATCGCACCGATCCGGCGCTACAAGTGGATCTCGCCCGGCTTTTTCGAAACACTGGGCGTGCCGGTCCTCGCAGGACGCGCATACACGTGGGACGACGTCCGCAACCTCCAGCACATCGTGGTCGTCAGCGAAGCACTCGCACGCGAGTACTGGGGTACGCCGGAGGCCGCGATCGGCCAGCGCATTCGCCCGATGGAGGGGCGCCCATGGTCGCAGGTGATCGGTGTCGTCGGCGACGTTCACGAGGACGGCCTCGACCAGGCCGTGGTGCCGATCGCGTACTGGCCGATGCTCCAGCCCTCGCTCTGGGAGGAAGGACTCAGTGCACCGCGTTCGATGGCGTATGCCATGCGGCTCGCAACGCCGGCCACCCCGGCAATGATGGAAGCGATCCGACGCGCCGTCTGGGACGTGAACGCGAGTCTGCCGCTCGCCGAGGTGCAGACCGCCGACGCGCTCGTCCAGTCTTCGATGGCGCGCACATCCTTCACGCTCGTGATGCTCTCGATCGCCGCCGCCGTCGCACTGATGCTCGGTGCCATCGGGCTCTATGGGGTCATGTCCTACACGGTGGCGCAACGCACGCGCGAGTTCGGCGTGCGCATCGCACTCGGCGCACAGGCCGCGGACGTCGGCAGCCTGGTACTTCGCCATGCGACGCTGCTCGTCGGCATCGGCCTCGCGGCCGGACTCGCCGCCGCGCTCGCGCTCACGCGCCTCATGTCCGCATTGCTCTACGGGGTTTCCGCGTCGGACATGGTGACATTCGGTTCGGTGGCCGTGCTGCTGGCGCTGGTCGCACTCGTGGCGAGCCTCGTGCCCGTGGTGCGCGCGGCGCGGGTGGATCCGCTGGATGCGTTGCGTATCGAGTAGATCTGGCGCGGCTCGTGTCGTTTCCTGCTACGGAGGCATGGAGTGCACTGAGCGAATGACCTGAGGGCCTGTTGCGAGCGGGATGCGTCAGTGGCGCATCCCGCTTCTGTCTTCTGTTCGGAGTCGGGACCCCGGATGACGCCCGCTCCTCGCGCCCGACAACCCGCCACGCATGACAGCCCCTGGAAACGTCTGGCGGGTTATCGGTCATGGAGACCGTTAAGCCGCCAGGCATCCACGCCGGCGATCGATGACTGGCGGGTTATCGGTCGCTGCGACCGTCAAGGCGCCAGGCATCGTTGCGGCATGTCATGGCTGGCGGGTTATCGGTGTTGCGGTACCTGCGCGCCGCAGTCGTGCCGTCTGTGCCCTGTGTTGAACTGGCGTTCAGGGCGACACGTCGAAGAACTGGAGCTTCTCTCCTGCCTTCTCCATCGCAGAGCGCATCGACCACTCGCTCTCGAAGAGGATGAGCGGCTGCTCCTTCGAATCGTGCACGAGCATGCGGCCGTAGCCGGTGGTCAGGTCGCGGATGACGGCGCGGTCGCCCTGCACCCAGCGCGCGGCCACGTAGGGCAGGTCGCTGAGGCGCGCCTTGACGCCGTACTCGTGCTCGAGGCGGTGCAGCAGCACGTCGAACTGGAGACGGCCGACCGCACCGATGATGGGTGAGGGGCCGGCGGCGCCGGACTCGTAGAAGACCTGGGCGGCGCCTTCCTCGGAGAGCTGACGCAGTCCGGTGTCGAGGTGCTTGCGGCGGAGCGGGTCGGGCACGCTGACGCGCGCGAAGTGCTCGGGCGAGAAGCGCGGGATGTCGGCGAACGCGAGCGGTCCGTTCGCGGACAGCGTGTCGCCGATGCGGAGCTGGCCGCGATCGTGGATGCCGACGACGTCGCCTGCGAATGCCTCCTCGACAGCCGCGCGTTCCTGCGCCATGAACTGCTGCGGTGCGGCAAGACGCACGTCGCGGTTGGAGCGGGTGTTGCGCACCTGCATGCCGGCCTCGAAGCGACCGGACACGATACGCACGAACGCGATGCGGTCGCGGTGCTTCGGGTCCATGTTCGCCTGGATCTTGAACACGAAGCCGGAGAATTCCGGCTGCTCCGGCTCGACCTGTCCTGTATCTGCTTCGCGGCCGACCGGTCCCGGTGCGAGATCCAGGAACGCCTCGAGGAACGGCTCCACGCCGAAATTCGTCAGTGCACTGCCGAAGAACGCGGGCGAGAGGTCGCCGCGCAGGAACGCCTCTCGGTCGAACGGTGGCGTTGCGACGTCGAGCAGGCCGAGCTCTTCCTCGAGTTCTGCGTGACGCGCGGCGCCGAGCGCATTGACGATCGCCGGATCGTCGAAGGCGTACGTCGTCGTGGCGGCCCGGCCGGCGCCGTGATCGCTGCCGCGCTGGAAGAGGTGCACGCGTCGCGTGCTGCGCTCGACCACACCGACCAGGCGATCGGCCTCGAAGAGGGGCCATGTGACCGGCGCGATCTCGATCCCGAGGTCTGCCTGCACGTCGTCGATCAGCGTGAGCGGATGCACGCCCGGGCGGTCGCACTTGTTCACGAAGGTGAAGATCGGCATGCGACGTCGCTTGCAGACCGAGAACAGCTTGCGCGTCTGCGTCTCGACGCCCTTGCGGTTGTCGAGGAGCATGACCGCGCAGTCCGCGGCCGTCAGTGTGCGGTAGGTGTCCTCGGAGAAGTCCTGGTGACCGGGCGTGTCCAGCAGGTTCACGCGGAAGCCGTGATAGTCGAACTGCAGCACACTCGACGTGATCGAGATGCCGCGCTCCTGCTCCATCTCCATCCAGTCCGACGTCGCGTGGCGCTGCGCGCGCCGCGCCTTGACGGAGCCGGCCAGGTGGATCGCACCGCCGTAGAGCAGCAGCTTCTCCGTCAGCGTGGTCTTGCCCGCGTCGGGATGGCTGATGATCGCGAACGTGCGACGTCGTTCGATTTCCTGGTGCAACCGGCTGTCTGCTGCCACGTCGGTCCTGCCCGGCCCCGGTCCGGAAAAAATGAAAACGCCGTCAGGGCTCAAGCCCCGCGGCGCCATGCCCTCATGGGCGGTCCGCTCGCGCTTTTCGGCGCTGGATGAAGCTAACGATCCCCGTGCTGGCTTCCTACCCCTCACCGTTCGCGACGCATCGTGTAGTCCACTTCCCGACGCACGTACCCGGCTCAGACCATAGCAGGCCCATGGGCTGGACGTATCTTTGCGGGCAGGAGCGCTGGTCGGGCGCCGGCCAGCTTCACCGGCGCTCGCATGAGCCGCGGGCCGCAGGGTGATGCGGCCGGTCGGGGGTGGAACCAGAAACCGGGGGAACCATGCTCAATCGCATACTCGTTCCCGTGGACGGATCGCCGTTCGCGGAGCACGCTTTGCCGCATGCCATCGGGGTGGCCGCGCGGCTGAACGCGGAACTGCATCTGCTGCTCGCACATCACGTGACGCTCGGCGTCGATGCGGGCTGGATGCCACAGCCGGAACTGTTTGCGAAGAGCATTTTCGATTCCGAGGAGAGGTATCTGTCGAGCCTGCGTGACCGGCTCGCGGCCGCCGGTGTGCAGGGCACGTACATCCATCACAAGGATGGCGCACCGGCGGAGCTGCTGACGGACTTCGCGGAGGAGCACGACATCGACCTGATCGTGATGAGCACGCACGGTCGCGGCGGACTGCAACGCGCGTACATCGGCAGCGTCGCCGACGGTGTGCTCCGTCGAGCGCACAGGCCGGTGCTGCTCGTGCGGCCTGGCGAAGAGGGTGAGGTGCGGTTCCGCGGGAGGGACGTGCGCCGGATCCTCGTGGCCGTGGACGGATCGGTCGTCGCGGAGAGGGCGCTTGCCGTCGCACTGGAAGTCGCGACGGTGCAGGACGCCCACTGCACGCTGCTGCAGGTCGTGGTGCCGCCGATCTTCATATCGAGCTATATGCCGGATACAGCGCGCCTGACGCACGAAGAGCTGGATTCGGCAACCCGGCATGCGCAGGAGTACCTTGCCGAGCTGGAGAGCAAGGTGCCCGGCGTGGACGAAGTACGTGTCGTCGAACACCAGCAGCCTGCGGTCGCAATTCTCAAGGAGGCCGACGCTGTCGGCGCCGACATGATCGCGATCGGCACGCGTGGACTCGGCAAGGTCGCTCGCTTCTTCATCGGCAGCGTCGCGGACAAGGTCGTGCGGGGTGCGGACGTCCCGGTGCTGGTGGTGCCACGGAAGGACTGAGGGCCAGGGATGGCAGCAGGCACGAGGCGGGCCGGCCACACACGCGGCCCACCACGCTTCTGCCAGGTGTTGCGTCGCACGTTCGGTGAGGTGAAAAAGCAAAGCGCCGCAAGGGCTTTCGCACTTGCGGCGCTGATAGCTGGGGAGGGACTTGAACCCCCAACAGGCGGATTATGACTCCGCTGCTCTGCCAGTTGAGCTACCCAGCCAGATAGACAGCAAATTTACCCAAACCCGTGGGAGACGTCAATCTGGCGCCTCCTAACCGGTCGTATCACGTGCCGCTGCCGTATCCTCCACGAAACGGTACAGCCGCTCCCCGGGTCGGATCAGCCCGTAGCGTTCGCGTGCGATCCGCTCGATGGTGGCCGAGTCGTTCTCGAGCGAGTCGACGCGTGCCTGCAACCGCACGATCTCGGCGCGCGCCTCATCGAGGCGCACCTGCTCCTCGGCGAGGTCGCTCTTGAGGCGCTGGAGCTCGAGGAGCGAGTACTCGCCGCCGAACAGGGCGAAGTAGGCGGCGCCGGCCACGAGCACGCCGCCCAGGACGACTTTGCCCTTCACGCGAACGCTCCGCTGCGCGGCTCAGCGAACTGCGCCACGGTGCAGACGCGGCCGGCGATCGGCCCGGCGCTCAGAACGCCTCCCGTCCCGGATACTCCGCGGCCGCGCCGAGGTCCTCGGCGATGCGCAGGAGCTGGTTGTACTTGGCCACGCGGTCGGTACGACTCGCGCTGCCGGTCTTGATCTGCCCCGTACGCGTGGCGACCGCGAGGTCGGCGATGAACGTGTCTTCGGTCTCGCCGGAGCGGTGACTGATGACCGCGTTGAAGCCGTTGCGGCGAGCGAGCTCGATCGCCTCGAGGGTCTCGGTCAGCGTGCCGATCTGGTTGACCTTGATCAGGATCGCGTTGCCGGCCTGCTCATCGATGCCGCGGCGCAGGTACATCGTGTTGGTGACGAACAGGTCGTCGCCGACGAGCTGCACGCGGTCGCCGATCGCGCTCGTGAGCTGCTGCCAGCCCTTCCAGTCGCCTTCGTCGAGGCCGTCCTCGATCGAGACGATCGGATAGCGATCGACCCAGCCCTTCCAGAAGTCGACCATCTGTGCGCTGCTCAGCTTCTCGTTCGTGGACTTGTGGAAGGCGTACTTGCCGTTGCGGTACATCTCGGACGCGGCTGCATCGAGTGCGAGCACGACGTCGTCGCCGAGGTCGTAACCGGCGGCATCGATTGCCTGCACGATGACTTCGAGTGCTTCCTCGTTGCTGCCGAGGTCGGGTGCAAAGCCGCCTTCATCGCCGACGCTCGTGCTCTTCTTCTGCTTCGAGAGCACCTTCTTCAGCGAGTGGAAGATCTCGACGCCCATGCGCAGCGCTTCGGGGAAGCTCTCCGCACCGACGGGCGCAATCATGAACTCCTGCAGGTCCACGTTGTTCGCTGCGTGCGCGCCGCCGTTCAGGATGTTCATGAGCGGCACGGGCAGCAGTGTGGCATGCGGACCGCCGAGGTAGCGGTAGAGCGGCAGTCCTGCCTCTGCTGCAGCAGCGCGTGCGTTCGCGAGCGACACGGCGAGCATCGCGTTCGCGCCGAGGTCGGACTTGTTCTTCGTTCCGTCGAGCGCGATCATCGCGCGGTCGATATCGACCTGGTCGAACGCATCGAGACCAACGATCTCGGGCGCAATGCGCTCGATCACGTTCTCGACCGCCTCGAGCACACCCTTGCCGAGGTAGCGATCCTCGTCTTCATCGCGCAGCTCGATCGCTTCGTTCTCGCCGGTGGACGCACCGCTCGGCACGGCCGCGCGTCCGGCGCTGCCGCTCTCGAGTACGATCTCTGCTTCTACCGTGGGATTGCCACGCGAGTCGAGGATCTCGCGCGCGTGTACGCTAACGATTGCGGACATGTTCGATGGCCTGGGTTCGGGCCGGCGCGGCGAGCAGCTCTTCGATGGCGCTGCGCACGCGCCGGATCAGTTCGTCCCGGTTCTGCTCGTCATAGCCGGCGGTCTGGATGGCCGGGCCGAAGCGGACGATAACTTCGCCACTACGCACGCGCCAGCCACCCTTGGGCATGACGTGGCGCGTGCCGACGACGGCAACGGGCACGATGTCGACATGGGTGTGCAGTGCGAGCATGAACGCGCCTTTCTTGAACGGCAGCAGCTCGCCCGTCGCGGAGCGGGTGCCCTCGGGAAAGATCACGACAGAGCTCCGGTCCGCGCGAATCAGCCGTCCGGCCGCATCGAGCGATGCGACCGCTGCCGCGCGATTCTTTCGATCGACAGAGATATGACCGGCGGCCTTCCATGCCTGGCCGAAGATCGGGATCAGGCCGAGCTCCGCTTTCGCTACGAACCGGAATCGCTTGGGCAGCGCTGCGGCGATCGCGAATACGTCGTACCAGGATGCGTGATTGCTCGCGAAGATCTGCGGCTGGTCGAGCGCGACGATGTCCAGTCCTTCGGTGCGGACGCGCACACCGCTCGCCCACAGGATCCATTTCGACCAGTTGCGCGCGACTGCATCGAAGTACGGCGGCTGTGCGCGGAACAGGGCTCCGACGATCGCCGCCGTACTGAACAGCGGCGTCGCGATCGCCCCGATGATATATGCCCAGATCGTGCGGATCACGTGTCGCTCTCCCGGAAATGGTCGTAGCCACCCGTCGTGAGTGGCCGCGCCGATCCGTCCCTGCCTCGCAGCATGACACCCTGCCCTGCGCGCACGCGCCCGATACGCGTGAGCGGAATGCGGAATTCTTTCATGAACTCATCCGATACCGCCTCGACAGCGCCCGGGGTCGCCGTGAACAGCAACTCGTAGTCATCACCGCCGTGCAGGGCGCGCAACACCGCATCATCGTCGTCGGACGCGAGGGCACGCAGCGCAGCGTGCACCGGCAGTCGCGCCGCTTCGATCTCGATCAGTACGCCGCTCGCGGCCGCGATGTGCGCAGCGTCGCCGGCGATGCCGTCCGA
>CAYLME010000104.1:0-12554 GCA_964384585.1 uncultured Gemmatimonadaceae bacterium
ATCATGTCGAACTGCTTGCCGGCCGCCTGCAGCGTATTGGCGAGCTGCACTGTGTTCTGGAAGTGCACATTGTCATCGCCGGTGCCGTGGATCAGGAGCAGCTCGCCGGTCAGGGACTCCGCCTTGTGGACGGGCGAGTTGTCGTAGCCCGCGGCGTTCTCCTGCGGTGTGCGCATGAACCGCTCGGTATAGATCGTATCGTACAGGCGCCAGTCCGTCACGGGCGCGACGGAAACACCAGCCGCGAAGCGATCGCTGTTCATCATGCCGAGCGCGGTCATGTAACCGCCATAGCTCCAGCCCCAGATGCCGATGCGGTCGCCGTCGATCCAGGGCTGCGTGGCGAGCCAGCGAGCGGCTTCTGCCTGGTCACGGGTCTCGTATTCACCCAGGTTAAGGTACGTGACCTTCTTGAAGTCACGGCCGCGCGCGCCGGTGCCACGGTTGTCCACGCTCACGACGATGATGCCCCGCTCCGCGAGCAGCTGGTGCCAGAGGTAGCGCGCGCCGCCCCACGAGTCGGTCACGGTCTGCGAGCCGGGACCGCCGTAGACATACAGGAGCGCCGCGTACTCGCGTGACGGATCGAAGTCGGCCGGCTTGATCATCCAGCCGTTCAGGGTCACGCCGTCGGTCGTCTGGAACTGGAAGAACTCGGGTGGCTGCAGGCCGAGCTGGTCGATGCGCTGCGCGACCGCGCTGTTCTCGGCGAGGGTGCGGCTGAGACGGCCGTCCGCCGAGAACAGCCGCGTCGTCGGTGGGTCGCTCGCGCGTGACCACGTGTCCACGTAGTAGGTGAAGCGCGGGCTCATCGTGATCCGGTGCGTGCCCGGCTCCTGCGTCAGCTTCTCGATCCGGCCGCCGCGCAGCGGCACCCGGAACAGGTGCAGCTCCATGGGCGTCGGTCGCGCGGCCGTGAAATACACGAAGCCACCGCGCTCGTCCACGCCCAGCACGGATGCGACGTCCCACTCACCCTGCGTCAGCTGGCGCTGCACCCGGCCATCGCGACCGTACACATAGAGGTGGTTCCAGCCGTCCCGCTCGCTCGACCAGAGGAAGCGTCGACTGTCGTCGAACCAGATCAGGTCGTCGTCGACATCCACCCACGCGCTGTCCGTCTCGACGAACAGTGTGCCGATCTCGCCGCTGCGCGTGTCCGCACGCAGTACCTCGAGCCGGTTCTGGTGGCGGTTGAGTCGCTGGATCAGCAGCTCGTTCGTGCCCATCCAGTCCATGCGCGGCAGGTAGCTGTCGCCGTCGACCTGCGTGATGGTGCGCGCTGCACCACTGCTGATATCGACGACGCGGATCTGCACACTCGAATTCTCGGTGCCCGCTTTCGGATAACGCAGCGGGATCAGCTCCGAGTAGAGCGCGAGGTCGTCGATCATGTAGAATGTCTCGACCGGGGTCTGGTCGAAACGCCAGTAGGCGATGCGCGTGCCGTCGGGGCTCCAGCGCCACGCGTCGCGCAGGCCGAGCTCCTCCTCGTAGACCCAGTCGGTCGTGCCGTTGATGATGTTCTCGGCGCCGTCCGTGGTCAGGCGCGTTTCGGTACCCGCACCCAGGTCACGCACGAACAGGTCGTTGTTCCGCACGAAGCCGACCTTCGTCCCGTCGGGCGACAGCTTCGCGAACATCTGTTTGCCGGTCGTCGATACCGGCGTCAGCCGGCCCGTCTGCATGTCGAGCACGTAGTACTCGCCCAGCGTGTTGAACCGCCACACACGCTCGGAGTTCACGAAGATGAGTGCGCGCGAACGATCGTCGGTGAAGCTGACACTCTCGATGCGGATGGGTGTGCTCGCGCCTTCAGGCACCAGGACGCGGCCCTCGATCACGCGCTCGCGCTCGCCCGTGCGGATGCCCTCGAGCCAGACGTCGACAGCGTCGCCTGCCGTTTCGTAGACGACGACGCTCTCACCATCCGTATGGAAGTCGAGCGCTGCACCACGCGTACGGAATTCGTCCGACGCGTAGACGCGCTCGACTGTCAGCTGCTGCGCCGTCACCGGCAGGGCGGCTGCGACCTGCAGGCACACAAGAATGCTGGCGACGCGACACGGCGTGAGAGCACGCACGCGGTGCATCACGGAATACTTCATTGCTTGCCTTCCGAACGTCGGCTGTGCGGATGAACGGGCGGGCCGGCAGGGCCCGGGGCACCCATTGTAGGAGGCGGGGGGCACGTGCGCAATCGTGCAGTTTGCGGGCATTTCGCGTGCCGTGTTTGCATTGTGTTATCACACTTGGGTTTTCGATTTCAGCGCATGCGATCCACAGCCGTCAGGTGGCCGATCACGGCTTCATTGAAGCTGTCGGCACGGCTTCGGGGCAGCGCATGACCGCCGCCGTCGAGCCACGCAATCCGCGCGCCCGGCACCTCCCGCGCAAGCTGCTCCACATACTCGCGGTCCGCGACGTGATCTCTTGTCCCGATCAGGAACAGGACCGGACATCGGACAGCACGCAGATCCGCCTCTGGGGTTTCGGTCGATGCGCGCAGCCACGTGCTCACATACGCGACCGGTGACACGCGCACATAGTCGCGCAGTACTGCAGCGATGACGCGCGGCCCCGCGACGAGCGCCTCGTGCGCAATGCCGGCTGCCTGATGAACGATTCGTGCGACGCGGTGCTCGTGTCCACCAGCCGGTCCTGCCAGACACAACGAGCGCACGCGTGCTGGCGCAAGCGCCGCCGCGCGCAGTGCATGCTGTGCGCCGAGCGAGTGCCCGATCCAGTGGGCATGCGGGATGCCGAGCAGGTCGAGCAGCGCGAGCAGGAACTGCGCACTCTCATCCACGCCGACGCCCGTGAGCGGGCCGCGTGTCCCGCCGAGCGCGGGCATGTCGGGCGCGATGAAGCGATAGCCGGCCGCACTGAACGCCGGTGCATTGCGCTCGTAGAAGCGACCACTCAGGCCGAGTCCGGGCACGACGAGGACCGGAGGGCCTGCACCGGCTTCGTGCCAGCGCACGCGTCGTGCGCCGAGCAACGCCTGATGGCGGCGCAGCGTCATGCGTCGGCGAGGAAATCGAGGAGCAGGCGATTGAACTCGACGGGACGGTCGCACATGACGTTGTGTGCAGCATCCTGGAACACGACGAAGCGTGCGCCCGGGATCGCGTCGGCAATCCGCCGTCCATGCTCGAGCGGAATGAGCGGATCGAGCGCACCCCACACGACCAGCGTCCGCACGCGGATGCGCGGCAGCAGCGGCGTCACGTCGTCACTCAACAGGTGGAGACCCGCGCTCACCAGGGAGCGTGGGCCGGCGCGCAGCGCATCGAGCCAGATCGTCGGGATGAAATGCGGTACGCCCCACGCGCGCGGCGGCAGCACACCCGCCATGAGGCGCGTCACCTCGCGCACGCTGCGCGGTCGGGGCAGACCTGCGGCGTCGATCAGCGTGAGCGAGCGCAGCGGCACGTCGTCGGCCGCGATGTGCATGGCGATCTGCGCGCCCATCGAATGACCGACGAGGTGCGGCCGCATCACCCCGACCTGCTGCATCCAGTCGTGCACCAGGAGCGCCATCTCGGGGATCGTCGGCTGGCGGCGCGCACCCCGGCTGCGACCGTGACCGACCAGGTCCAGGACGTGGACCTCGTATTCGCGCGCGAGTGCGGGCACCGTGTAGCGCCACCAGCGCTGCGATCCGGACAGACCGTGCAGCAGCACGACCGGCTCGCCGCTGCCGGTGTGCTCCGAATGCACCTGGTACGACTGTACGCGTGTGATTCGCCGAACCATCACAATGCGCGCACACGCGCGGATCGTGGGCGCTCCGGGTCGGATGTGCTTCTCAGGGTTTCCATAAACGGTCATTCCTGCTATCTTTCACGGCTGATGGCGTGGTGCGCCCGATTGCAACCCGGGGCCTGCGCGGACCCACCAGAAACCAGGAGGTCGCTGTTGGCCAGAAAGAAGGTAAAGCCCCGTTCCGAACCCAAGTCGAGCGATCGCGCACGTGACGAGTTGTTCAGCGCGATCCGGCAGTGCGGCGTCATCGGCGCACTCCCGGAAGAGCAGACGGAATGGATGGAAGATACGCTGCAGTTCATGAACGAGCGCTACCCCGACCTGACAAAGCAGGACATCGACCAGCTCCGCGCGCTGGGCATGCGTTTCTGCCAGCCTGTGATCCCGCACGGCGGGGCGCACACGGCACTCAACACGCAGGAGCAGGAGCAGGAGCCGGAGGTCGCGGCGGCCTGAGTGCCGACGCGACTCGCGCGGACACCGCGACACCGCGTCGCGAGTCCTCGTCGAATCGATCGACGCGCCTGCCGGGAGCGCTGCAGCTCGAATCTGGACGGCGGTGCACGCAGGTGCCGGTCGAGGTATCGGTGCCTGCAGGATGCACCGGGCACAGGGACCGCCACGAGGCGGTCCTTTCGTATCCGTGTCGTTCGGCATCCTCCCTCGCGTACGCAGGTGGCGCGCGCTTGTGCGCGCGCGTATGTTCGTCCGTTCCTTGAATCTTCGGAGTCGCAGCAGGGCGTCACGGCAGCAGGTAGAGACCGAAACGTGAGTGCGAACCGTGCGCGTGTGGAACGTCGCACCGGCGCACGCCCTCCATGGAGGTGAGGATGGCCGCGAAGAAGGGCCGCAGCACCGGCACAGCGAAGAAGACGGACAAGCGCGCAGCGCGCACCGCCTCCCGGAGCGCCGGGGCCTCACGTTCCGCGAAACGGACCACCGGTCGCGGGTCAGCGACGAAGAAGTCGGCGACGAGGAAGACAGGGGCAGGTCGCTCGAAGGGCCGCACGGCCAGCACGAGTGCTCGCAAGTCCGCATCGAAGGCGAGTCGCAAGACAGGAACGGCCGCGAAGAAGGCGGCGACAAAGAAGAGTAGCGCGCGCAAGGTCGCACCAGGCCGCAGCGCGACCGCGAAGAAGAGTTCCCCTAAGACGTCGCGCACGGCGACCAAGGGTGCGGTGAAGAAGACCGCGAAGAAGACAGCGGCGAAGACGACTGCTGTGAAGAAGAAGTCGGCCCGCAAGCCCGCTGCAAAGAAGAGCACCGCGAAGAAGGCCGCCGCGAAGAAGGCCACACCGAAGAAGGCCACACCGAAGAAGGCCACACCGAAGAAGGCCACACCGAAGAAGTCGGCGGCAAAGAAGCCCGCCGCGAAGAAGGACACTGCTGCGCAGAAGGCCGCTGCTGCGAAGAAGGCCGCTGCTGCGAAGAAGGCCGCTGCTGCGAAGAAGGCTGCTGCAGAGAAGAAGGCTGCTGCCGCGAAGAAAGCGGCTGCCGCGAAGAAGGCGGCTGCGGAGAAGGCCGCTGCAAAGAAGGCTGCTGCCAGGGAAGCCGCTGCAAAGAAGGCTGCCGCGAAGAAGGCCGCTGCGGAAAAGGCCGCAGCGAAGAAGGCGGCTGCTGCAGAGAAGGCCGCAGCGAAGAAGGCGGCTGCTGCAGAGAAGGCCGCAGCGAAGCAAGCTGCTGCAAAGACGGCTGCAGCGACGGACGCGGTGCGCGAGGATCCGGCTGCTGCGGGCATCGCGGAAGTGCCGGCGAAGCGGGCGCGCGGCCGGAAGGCTGCGGCCGACGATGCGGGGACACCTGCGGCCGAGGCGAGGCCGAAGGGCAGCAAGTCACGCGCAGCGAAGTCCGCCGAGGGTGAGCCCGCCGCAGCGGGTGCAGCCGCGGCAGCGCCGGCCGGCAAGCGCGCGGCAAAGAAGCGCGGCGCCAAGAGCATCAAGAAGCTCCGCAAGAAGCTGCTTCGCGACGACGACGAGATTCGCGCGCGTCGTCGTGAGATGCTGCGTCGCAAGAAGCTGCGTGCGAAGCGCCGCGCGATGCGGGAGCGCATGGCGGTGCGACCGTCGCCGCCGCTCGAGGAGACGGATCCGCTCGGTGCGTACCTGAACGGTGACATGGTCCCGTGTCCGGTCGGCTGCGGCGGGTTCTCGGAGGTCGTGCGCACTGCGACGAAGGAGAACGGCGCGGGCGAGATCTGGTTCGAGTGCCTGAGCTGTGCGCAGCGCAAGGAATTCGAGGTGCC
Organism: uncultured Gemmatimonadaceae bacterium; assembly: GCA_964384585.1. GTDB lineage: Bacteria > Gemmatimonadota > Gemmatimonadetes > Longimicrobiales > RSA9 > DASTYK01. Next base: position 6,011 of record CAYLME010000104.1, read on the forward strand.
TGCACCATCCGCGGAAGAGAGCCGCACGGTGCGCCAGGCGCTCGAGGACGGGCGTGAGCCCGGCTGCGTTCGGCATGGCGACCGGCACGTCGCTCTGCGGCGGCGCGGTCCGAACTGGGTCTGTCCTGCCTGCGGCGTCCAGTACGAGTAGTACTGGCCCGCTGTTCGCATCAGGGCGGAACCGTCACGGCTGACAGCGGTTAGCAACAGGCGCCAGCACTCCGAACGACGAAGGCAGCACGATGGAACGCACCGGACGACTCCAGACGCCACGCGGCGCGCGCATCCACCGCAGTCGTGTGGTGCGCATGGTCGTCATTGTGCTGGTCGCTGTGCTTGGCACGGCGCTGTTCCGGCTGCAGGTCCTGCGCGGCGACGAGTTCGCGGTCGTCGCGCAGAACAACCGGCTGCGGCCCGTGCCGGTACCCGCTCCCCGCGGCACCATCTACGACCGCCACGGCCAGGTCGTCGCCGGCAGTATCCCCGGCTACCAGATCATGCTCATGCCTGCGCCCATGGATTCCATGAATGCGCAGATCGAGCGGCTGACCCCGATCCTCGGCCTCACCGAAGCGAACATCGAGCGCGCACGGCGGAAATGGTCGCGGCAGCGACACCTGCCAATGATCGTGCTCGACGATGCCGATCCGCGCGCCGTCGCGCGCCTCGAGGAGCGCCGCCACCAGTTCCCCGGCGTCCTCGTCTATGAGTACGCGAAGCGCTATTACCCGGACGGCGACAACATCGCGCACTTCATCGGCTACGTCTCCGAGATCAGCGAGAGCGAGCTCCAGAACCAGTTCCCGGATTACCAGCAGGGCCGCTGGATCGGCAAGAACGGGCTGGAGAAGCAATACGAACGGCTGATCGGCGGTACGCCGGGCATGCGCTACCTCGAGATCGATGCGCGCGGCAGGATCAAGCGCTGGCTGCCCGAGGAGATGGGCGTGCCGCCCATCCCGGGCAAGGACCTGCACCTCTACCTCGATCTCGACCTGCAGAACTTCATCGCGGAGATCTTCCCGAAGGAGTTCACCGGCTCGATCGTCGCGCTCGACCCGCAGACCGGTGGCATCCTGGCCTACTACAGTCATCCGACGTTCGATCCGAACCGGTTCATCGGCGGCATCCCCGCCGCCTACTGGCAGCAGCTGAACGACGATCCGAAGAAACCACTGCTCGATCGCGTGGCAGGTTCGGCACAGCCCGCGGCATCGACCTGGAAACTCGCGGTTGCCGGCATGGCCCTCGACCTGGGGATCATCCAGCCCGACGAGTACATGCCACAGGCGTGCACCGGCGGCATATTCTATGGCCGTTATGCGCGTTGCTGGAGGCCGGGAGGACATGGACGGCAGAACCTGATCGAGGGGATCAAGAACTCCTGCAACGTCTACTTCTACCAACTCGGCATCAAGATCGGGCTGGAGCGGTTCCTCGAGACGGGCACCCGTCTCGGCTTCAGCGAGAAGACCGGCATCGACCTGCCGACCGAGATCTCGAACAGCTTCCCGAACGACCTCGCGTGGTACGAGAACCGCTTCGGGTACAGGCCATACGACAACGAAGTGCTGTCACTCTCGATCGGGCAGGGTCCGATCACGATGACCGTGCTCAAGCTCGCGCACATCTACGCGGCACTGACCGCACCCGGCGGCAAGGTGCCTGCGCCGCGGCTCGCAATGGAGTCCGGAGCGCCACGCGACACCTTCACGTTCAAGCTCGACGCGGTGGACCAGTGGTACCTCGAAGCCGGGATGCGCCGCGTGGTCGGCCCCGGCGGCACCGCCGGCCTCAGCCGGTTGCAGGAGTGGGAGTTCCTCGGCAAGACTGGCACCGCGCAGAACCCCCACGGCGAAGCTCACGGCTGGTTCGTCGGCACCGGCGCACGCGAAGTCGGCGCACCACCCGAGATCGCCGTCACGATGTTCCTCGAATTCGCTGAATCCGGCGGCATGGCGTCCGGCTACGTGGGCGAAGCGATCAACTTCTACCTGGATCGCAAGTACCGCCGACCGTTCGAGCGGTGGGCAACACCGCGCCTTCGGCTTCTGCACGGGCTGCCGATCAACTGGAACTGGTCATTGCCAGTCGTCGACCCGCCACGCCCCTCCGCACAGGCGGCCGCCGCCGGCAACCAGAATACGGGTGGCGGTAACACGAGAGCGGCGGCCAGCACACAGAGCAACGAGCCCGACGGAGCCTCTTCGACGCGAACCGGCGGGACATAGTCGGGCACTACCGAACGCGCACTGCCCTGAGCCGCCCCGCCGAATAACGCTGCTGCGTTCGCCCGTGTCGGCTCACGCCCTCCGATGCGGTCGCTCCCGCACCCGCGGTACCGACGCGAGCTGCGCCAGGACGCGCCGCGAGACGATACCGGCGCGCTGATCGCTCGGCTCATATTCCTCGAGATACAGATCGAGCAACTCCGCGATCGAGAGTTCGTCGCCCAGGGCGCGGTGCATGTCGAGTACGTTCTCGACGTGCGTCTCGAGTAGCTCCTCTTCGGCATGAGCCATCGCGATCGTCAGTTTGCGCTGCGCTGCCTCGCCGAGTCGCCTGCGCTTGAGCCACTTGAACACCGCACCTCCCACGCAACTGGTTCGTCACGAGCCTGGCCCGCCCATCCGCAATGATAGCGCCGTTCTGTCACGATGTGACGGGCGGGGAGGCGCTCGCTCGAAGCGCCACCTGGAATAGCGCAGTCCTGTCACGACGTGGCCTGCGTGGAGCAGATGCCTCGTAACGCGGCCCTGGTTGCAACGCTCACGGCGCGGCCGGTGGGGAGGTGTATTACCAAAACGGTTCCCTATCCGCGACTGTTCGTGGAGACTGTTGGGAAGCGACCGGCTCGTCCGGCGGCCGAACCGGCCAATCGAAGAGCTGATCGAGTCGATAATCGGTACGCCGCCTGGCGTCGAGCATCCCGGACCACTGGATGTAGTTGTGCAGATAGCGCGTGCTGACGCCGCGGAACCGGTCCAGCCATCGGACGAACCGAATGAGCAGGAGGTCCACGTTGTCCGTGTGCAACAGCATGACGCCCGGTCCTGACGGGCGACTCACGCCAGCCGATCGGACATGCAGGCCTGCGATCCGCGCACCGAGTGTAACGGGGCTGGCACGCCCTGCGCGGCGCGAAATGATCACCGCATCCGGCTCGACGTAGTTCTCCAGGATGACCTGCCACCAGCCCATGCGCGGCGGCGCCTCACCGATATAGCTGAGCGCAGATCGCCCCCTGCGATCACGCAACCCGACAATCCAGCTGCGCACATCCTCGTGCCGCGCGATCGAGCGCCGGCGATTGCTCATCCAGGTCCGCGTGTCCGTGCAGATGACCCGCGTCGTGCCTGCTTCGACGAAGCCGCACAGCCGCACGATCTCCTCATTGCATGCGCCGTCCAGGAGGCGATGACGCCACCGGAACGACGTCGTCAGATGTACGCCGACACTGCGCGCGGACGCGCGCAGCGACGCACTGCCACGCATGCAGTCACGGTAGGCCGGCAGCGAGCCGAGACACTTGGACCAAGCCACCGGTGTGCCCGTCAGGTCGCTGAACGTTCGTCGACACGCGCTGCACCGATACCGTTGTCGCCCCGCGAAGCGGCCCCATCGACACACACTCACAGACTGGCAGCGTGGACACTTCAGTTCGGTGCCGAAACGCGCGTCGCGGATGGCTCTGATCAGCGTGGCGACGTCGTTGCCGCACGCGCGGTCTCTCGTCATCGCGCGACGATTTTCGCGGGCGCGGGGCGACGGAATGGCCTGCTGGGATGCCAACAGACTCCGCGAACAGATGTCGATCAGATGCACGATCGGAACAACGCATCGCCCGCAGCGATGGCGGGCATGCGAGTGAGCAGTGCCATATCGTCGCGCCTGAGTGGTGACCGGCTGTTCGTCGCACTTTGTGCAGCGAAGCTCGGCGCGGGACGACGGCCGCGTGGTCCACGCGTTGCGCCAGAGTTGCGCGCGGGTGACACGAAACGCTACATATGGGGGTGGCAGCCCTGACAGGGCCCCATTATACTGTGGTCGTTCCCAATCACCGCCAGGCCAGCCAGACCCCGACTCGCGTAATTCTGAGAAGGAGGCGCACGAATGGCCAACCCGTTCCTCAGCTCCGAGGAGTACGACGAACTCGCCCATCGTCATTACGACCAGGGCGACTACGACTCTGCACTGGACACGCTGAAGGAGGGGCTGACGCTCTACCCGCACTCCGTGGATCTGTACGTCGGTATTGGCTATACGCGACTGGCTCGAGAGGAGTACGGCTGGGCGCGTCAGGTATTCGAGCGGGCGCTGGTGCTCGATCCGGAGCATGAGGACGCGCTCGTAGGGATGGGTGAGGTGATGCTGCGGTTCGGGCAGTCGGCGAGTGCGCTGGAGCTGTTCCGACGTGCGCGGGACACGGGTTGCGCCGATGATCTCGAGATGCTGATGACGATGGGCCGTGCGCTATACCGCCAGCAGGTCTACGAGGAGGCGCGTGATGTGTTCGGGGAGGCGGCGACGCTGTACCCGGACAGCGCGGACGCAGCGGCGGCGCTCGGCTTCGTGCTGCACAGGCTGGGTGACGAGACGGCGGGGCGACGGCAGTTGCGTCGCGCGTTGCATCTGGATGGCGCCCACTACGAGGCGCGGGTGTACCTGGGGCATCTTCTGTATGACCGGGGTGACTGGTCGGGTGCGTTGCGGGAGCTGGAGCAGGTGCCGTCATCGGAGCACTGGGATCCGCTGGCGCTGTGCCGTGTCATCGAGCTGAAGAGGGCGCTGTTCGGGGACACCCTGCCTGATGACGCGACGCGCGAATGGGAGGCGCGGCTCGAGGAGTTGGAGCGGGAGGAAGACGCGATCGATCGATTGCTCGCTGAGATCGAGGCGGGCATCGACGAAGGTGCTGCGCTGCCGTCACTGAGTGATGAACCGGTGCTGGTCGCGGCGGACACGGCGGTGCACCGGCTGCAGCTTCCGGAAGGGGAGGTATGCGCCGGGACGTGGCCTGACATCGTCCGGCAGCTGAGGGACGCACGGGGGCATGCGGACGAGACGGTCGCACAGTTCATGCGTCGGCGGGCGGAAGAGGCGCATGCGCGGATCGGGATGAGGCTCCCGGTCGAAGATCCGAAGGAGTTTCTGTTGGGCGGCGCACGCGCGGGGTTCTGGCAGATCGAATACTGATGATCGACGCCGTGCGCGTGCTGCAGCCGCTGGATGCTGCGGGCGCGGCAATCAATGGGCTGGACGAGTATCGCGTACCCGCGGAGCTGGCGGACGCGATCGAAGAGACGCAGCGCGCGGTGGACCGTGCGCTGCGTCTGTTGTTGCGAGCGGACGCGCGCGCGCCGGACGAGCTGCGGCTGACGGCCCTCGCGCCTGAAACGCCGCTTGAACGAGTGATCTCGGGGCTCCGGCAGCGCGGCCTCATCACAATGGAACTGGCCGGCCGGGTTCACGAGCTCGGCCAGGCGACGGAGCGCGCTCGCTCGGGCGGTGTTCGAGCGAGTGATGCGGATATCGCGCGCGAGACCGTGCGAATGCTGCGCTACGAGGTGGGAGCTGCGTCCGAGCCAGTGGCGACGATTGCCCACGAGGCGGTGGCCGCGCTGCCGGTCGCAGGGGAAGCACATGATGTTCCGCCGCCCGATGCGACTGGGCGCGCTGTGCCCAACCGCTGGCTGGTCGTTGCGGGAGGCGTGTTGCTCGCTGGCGTCGCGATCGTTGCTGCGCTGCTCCTGACGCGCGACGATCCCATGGAAGAGGGTGTGCGCGCGTTCGAGGCGGGTCGGTTCGGCGTCGCGGAAGAACAGCTCGAGCAAGCGGTCGCTGCCGACTCGTCCAATGTGACTGCGTTGCTCTATCTGGGCCGTATCCGACGGACGCAGGGACGCCTCGAACAGGCCGGTGCGACACTCGCCGCCGCGGCGCGGAGGGCGCCAGATGACGCAGGTGTGCAGCGCGAGCTCGGCTACCTGTTCCTCGACGCGCACCGGCCGGAGTCCGCGGTTGCGCGTTTCCGACGCGCGCAGGAGCTCGATCCGGAGTCGGTAGCGAGCTGGGTCGGCCTGGTCCGCGCACTTCGCGCGGCTGACGATCCGAGCGCGGAGGACGTTCTCGCGCGCGCACCGGCAGAGGCGCGCGCCCTGCTCGCGCGCGCGCCGAGGACGACGCCACCGGAGCCGTAGCAGCACGCCGTTTTCCCTCGACAGCGAACACATGGACGCCTACGTCGAACGGCTTCACGCCGCACTGACCGACGCACTCCGGCGCAGCCGCCCGCGTCCGTTCGCCGAATCCGTCACGGTCGCCGAAATCTATCAGGACCTGGTCCCGTATCGTGTCGTACGCTCGATGATCGGCTTCGAGATGAACGCCGACTACGAGCACGCGCTGCTGCAGCTGCTTTCGGGAATCGACGGCCTTGCCCAACTCGAACCGGAATCCGCTGCCATCGAACTGCGCGAGGAACTGGGCACACCGAACCCGAACGTGGGGCTTTACCGGAAGTTTGCCACGTGCAGTGTGTATG
>CAYLME010000105.1:0-11957 GCA_964384585.1 uncultured Gemmatimonadaceae bacterium
AGGCAGCTCGGCGCTGGAGTCACTCGCGTCGGAACAGCGCATCGAGTGGGTGGTCGCGTGCGCAGCGGCAGAGTGCGAGGTCACCGACTCGACCACGTGGTGAGGAACCTGCTTTCAGGGATGACGCGGGAGCCCGGCGCAGTCGGGCCGAAGACGAATCAGACCGTCATGCCCGTTGCCGCCTGATCGGCCCGGGCGAGTGCTTCGGGCGTGCCGATGTCGAGCCACACGCCGTCGAATGGAAACGGCCGGACTGCCTGCCCTTCCTTCGACAGCCGCAGATACAGATCGATGATCGAGAAGATCTCGGCGTCGACGTCTGCCTCGAAGATCCGCGGATCGATCACGTGGATGCCCGCAAAGTCCCAGCGCTTCAGCTCGCCCGCCACCGCGCGCACCACTCGCTCCGCGCCGCCGCCGCGCGGCGAGAATCCCACCAGGCCGTCATCGTCGAAGATGAGATAGCGCTGTTCCGATGCCGGTCGCACTGCGAGGGTTGCCAGTGCGCCGTCGCCTGCGTGTGCGGCATACAGCGCCTCGAGCGGCGCGTCGGTCAGGATATCACCGTTGTGCAGAAAGAACGGTGCATCGCGGCGGAAGTGCCGACGCGCATGCCACAACCCGCCACCGGTATCGAGCGGCTCTTCCGGCTCATGCGAGAACACTACCTCGACGCCGAAATCGTCGCACGAGCGTACGTGTTCGATAACCTGGTCGGGATGATGATGCGTGTTGATGATCAGGCGGTCCGCGCCAGCGCTGACCAGCCTGCGCGCGATGCGCTCGAGCAGTGGCACGCCGCCCACGCGCAGAAGCGGCTTGGCAATCGTATCGGTGAGCGGGCGCAGGCGCGTGCCCAGCCCCGCAGCGAGAATCATGGCATCCATGCGGATGCACATGGCAGGACCGGTGCCAGTCGATTCGGTGCAGCCACCTACGCGAACAGATCGCCCTGCCCGCCCGGCGCGGGCCGTCGGAACAGGTCCGTCCGTACGCGCGGACGCACGGCGTTCAAACCGAGCTTGCGGCACGTCGCAGCGAACACCGCGCCGATCTGGTCCGCAAAGATCCCCTCGCCTCTGCCACGCACGCCCCAGCGTGAGTCGTACAGCTGGCCGCCTCGCATCGAGCGCACACGGTTCAGCACCTTGTCCTTCCGATCCGGGAAATGCGTTTCGAGCCAGCGCTCGAACAGCTCCTTCACCGCGTGCGGCAGACGCAGCATCACGTAGCCGGCACGCTGCGCGCCCGCATCACGGATCGCGCGCAGGATGTCCGGCACTTCCTCGTCCGTAAGGCCCGGGACGATCGGCGCGACCATGACACCGACCGGTATACCCGCGGCCGCCAGCTTCTCGATCGCGTCCAGGCGGCGGGCCGGCGCGGCCGTGCGCGGCTCCATCACGCGCTGCACCTCGTTGCGGAGTGACGTCACCGAAAGATTGACAGTGACGAGCTCGAGCTGCGCAAGCTCGCGCAGCACGTCGATGTCGCGCGTGATCAGGTGGTTCTTCGTGATGATGCCGACCGGGTTGCGGAACTCGAGGAGCACTTCGAGCAGGCGTCGCGTGAGACGGAAGCGACGCTCCGCCGGCTGGTAGGGGTCCGTCACACCGCTCATCACGATCACCTGCGGCGTCCACGACTTCTTCATCAGCTCCGCCCGCAGCAGCTCCGGCGCGTCCGGCTTGACGAAGATCTTCGTCTCGAAATCCAGCCCGACGGACAGGCCGAAGTACTCATGCGTCGGGCGCGCATAGCAGTAGATGCATCCGTGCTCGCAGCCGCGGTACACGTTGATGCTCGCGTCGAAGCCGATGTCCGGGCTGTTGTTGCGCGCGATGATGGCGCGCGTGGTGTCCTTGAGGAAGACCGTGCGCGGCGCGATGTCCTCCTCCTCCAGCGCGAGAGCGTCGAGTGCGTCGCCGTCCGGCAGCACCTCGATCGGCTCGAAGCGGTTGGCCGGATTGTGCGCGGAGCCGCGGCCGCGATAGCTGAGCGTGGCGAGCGGCACGGGCGGGTCGGATGGCGGATTGCGACCGAACATACACCGAAGATAAGCAGAGCAGACCGGCGACTCAAGGGGGATGCGGCGGCGGCGGTGCTGATGTGCAGAGCCAGGCGGGCCCGGCGCAGCGCCCCGTGCGGCGGCGCGGCCCGTGCGGCGGCGCGGCCCGCGACTACTCCGGCAGTGGCATCGCGACGAGCATGAGCAGGAAGGCGGCGACGCCGACCAGGAACGGCTGCGAGTCGCCGCTCAGGAAGTACGTGACCGCGCCCAGGATGGCGGGTGCTTCGCCCACGGCCCATGCGATGATCGTGGTGTTCGCGATGGCCGCCGGGTCTGCGGAGCGGGCGCGCACGGCGCGGAACACGAAAGCCGCGACCACGACCGCGGCGCTCAGTGCGAGGACTGCGAGCCGGAGGGCATTGAACGCGTCGGTATCGAGCGACGGCTGCCGTTGTCCCTGCGTGAAATATGCGATGGCGCCGAAGGCGAGTACGCCGAACAGCAGGGACAGGCGGATGACGCGCAGTACGGCGGGGCCGGGTGCATTGCTCATGGTGCTCACGACTGGTGTGCGAGTGCCTGGCGCAGTCTCCTGGCAAAGTTGCCCGGCACAGTCCGACGCACAAGCACCTCGGGCGTCTCGTGCCATGCAGCGAAGGCGTGGATTGCGGTTGCGAGTGCGTCGGCGAGGTCGTCGCTCGGCTCGACGCCAGGCTCGAGGTACAGGCTGCGGATCTCGGTGCGCCCCTCCGCCCGGTGCGCCTTGGGATCCAGCCGGCCGACGAGCTTGCCGCGATGCAGGATGGGCAGCGAGAAGTACCCGTAGACGCGCTTCGGCGCGGGCGTGTAGCACTCCAGGCGATAATCGAAGCCGAACGTCTCCAGTGCACGGCGCCGATCCCAGATCAGCGGATCGAACGGGGAGAGCAGTGTCGTGTAGCGCGGTCGAATGCGCCCGCCTGCCGCGCGCTCGATGAGCTCCGCACTGTCCGCGTGCGCATATGCCGGCTCACTCCAGCCTGCGACGTCGATGCGCAGCAGCTTCCCTTCCCGCGCGAGCGCCTCCGCGCGTTGCGCCGTGTCGGTCATACGCGTGCGGTAGTAGTCGGCGATCCAGCGTGCCGTCGCGACGCCGAGCGCCTGCGCCGCGTTGAGCACGAGTGCACGCTCGGCCTCTTCGGCGTCCGGCAGCATGCTGTCGTCCCACTCCGGCAGCACGCGCTCGCGCAGATCGTAGACGCGCTGGAAGTTGTCGCGCCGCTTCACCATGAGATGACCGGCGGTCAGCATCACCTCGAGCGCGCGCTTCTCCGGTTTCCATCCCCACCACGCACCGCCCTCACCGTCCAGGCGCTCGAAATCGGCGGAGCGGACGGGGCCGTGCGCACGGATCACGTCGAGCACGTGCCGGATCGTGTCACGGTTCTTCTCGACCCACTCGTGCCGGTACTTCCAGCCCTTGCCGTTCAGGTCGAGCATGCGATGGCGCAGCAGCGGATAGTCCTCGATCGGCAGGAAGCTCGCTTCGTGCGCCCAGTACTCGAACAGGTTGCCCTTCGCGAGATGCGCATCGAGCCAGCCCGGCCGGAAATCGCCGAGCCGGCTCCAGAGCACGAGGTAGGGACTGCGCGCGACCACGTGGATCGTGTCGATCTGCAGCACGTGCATTGCGCGAATTGCCGCGAGCACGTCCTTCATGCGTGCGCGACGCCGTGGCGGCCGCGCGAGACCGAGCGCTTCGAGCTGCGCGTGGCGTGCGGCCGTGGGCGTAATGCGGAGCGCGTTGCTCACGGCCGTCATACGGTGCGCTGCCGGTCTTCAGGCGTGGCGAGCGATCGCACGTGGTTCGCTGAACGGTTCACGCTGATGGCAGTGTCGGATCGACGTCCTGCTGCGTTGCGACCCACCACGTGTTGCCGAGCGGATCACCGAAACCGCCGCGCTTGTCGGGATCGCCACGCTGCACCGGCTCCTGGACGGGAATACCGCCCGCCGCCAGTCCGCGCGCATACACGGCGTCCACGTCCTCGACGTACACATGCAGGTTGACCGGCATGGCCGGCCAGTCGGGCATTGCGTCCGTGAGCATCACGACGCTGTCGCCGATGCGTACCTCGGCGTGACGCACGCGGCCGTCGGCATCGAAGCGTCGCAGCTCCTGCGCGCCGAATACTTCCTTCAGAAAGTCGATCAGCTTCTGCGCTCCGTCCACGGTCAGGTACGGCGACACCGAAGTGTAGCCCGCCGGCTTCCAGTCTGCTCCTGCCATCACATCCTCCCGTGTTCCCGGTACTGGGTGGTTGCGTGAACGCGCCTGCGCGCGCGAACCCGCGGGACGTATCAGTGGAAATCACGCGACCTGTAGTTCACCTTCTCGACTTGCGGCCGGTAGTTCACACTCTCGCGCTGCGGCCCGTGCACCCGCAACTCGCGGAAGCGCCGCCCGATGATGCTGACCGCCCGGTCCTCGCGCTCGAGCTGTCCCTCGATCAGCAGGAACGGCGCATGACGCACGACCTCCCGGTTCGCTGCATACAGATCACGTGAGACGATCACGTTCAGGAAACCGAACTCGTCCTCGAGCAGCACGAACACCGTGCCTTTGGCAGTAGACGGATGCTGCCGTGCGACAACCAGTCCGCCGACACACACGCGCCCGCCGTCCGGCACCTCGTCCAGATCCGCACTCGAACTCACGCCCGCATCGCGCAGCCGCGCGCGCAGGTGCTCCATCGGATGGCCGTTCGTGCTGATGCCGGTCGCGAGGTAATCGAGGAAGATCATCTCCGCACCTTCCAGCTCGCGCGGCTCGAACGGCAGCACCCGTGCCGGCGCGAGCGGCAGCAGGTCACCCGCCACGCGCAGGGCCTCCCACGCCGCCCTGCGACGTCCCGGCTCGAACGCCTCGAATGCGCCGGCCCTGGCCAGGTGCAATGCATCCGCCCGCGAAAGTGAGGCGCGCCGCACGACGTCCGCAATCGATTCGAACGGGCCGTCCTGGTGGGCCTGCTGGAGGGCTTTCCGGGTTTTCTCGCCCAGGCCTCTGATGTGACGCCAGCCGATTCTCAGAACTGCGTTTTCTACCACGGAGGACACAGAGGACACGGAGGATCTGTCACCTTCGATGGCATTCCGGTCGTTCTTCGTCTCCGCACGGTGAAATGTCTGTTCTTCGGAAGCAGCCTGCCCATCGACCTCCAGCGTACAATCCCACTCGCCGTGTGCCAGGCATGGTGGCCGTACGATGACGCCGTGTCGCATGGCGTCGTGCACGAGCGTGGCGGGTGGATAGAAGCCCATGGGCCAGGCGTTCAGCATGCCGAGGTAGAACTCGGTCGGGTGGTTGGCCTTGAGCCATGCTGTCGCATACGCGATCAGGGCGAAGCTCCAGGCGTGTGACTCGGGGAAGCCGTAGTTCGCGAAGGAGACCAGGTCCTGCGTGATCTGTTCGGCGATCGTCTCGTCGATGTCACGTGCGACGATCGCGTGCTTCAGCTTCTCGAGGGCGGCCTGCAGCTTCGGGAGCTTCCGGTGATGGCCCATGGTCCGGCGCAGCTCGTCGGCTTCGCTGGCGCTGTAGCCGCCCAGTGCCATGGAGATCGCCATGGCCTGTTCCTGGAAGATCGGCACGCCGTACGTACGCTTCAGGATCGGCTCGAGAAGTGGGTGTGCGTAGGTGACGTCTTCCCTGCCGCGACGTCGTTCCGTGTACGGGTGAACGAAGCGGGCCTGGATGGGACCGGGACGGATGAGTGCGACCTGCACGACGATGTCGTAGAGGCGTTCGGGCCTGGTGTGCAGGATCGACTGGATCTGTGCGCGGCTCTCGATCTGGAACGTGCCGACCGTGTCGCCGGCGCTGATCATCTCGTACGTCTTCGCATCATCGACGGGCAGCCGGTACATCTCCATCTTCTCGCCCGTGCGCTTCTCGATCGCGTCGAACGCGAGGTGGACGGCAGAGAGGCCGCCAAGTCCGAGGAAGTCGAACTTGGGGACACCGGCGGCGTCGAGGTCGTCCTTGTCGAACTGCAGGATCGTGCGACCCATCGATGTGTGCTCGATCGGCAGGTATGCACCGAGCGGATCGGACGAGAGGACGAAGCCGCCGGGATGCGTCGAACGCAGACGCGGGACGTCGTCCAGTGACTGGAGTGATGAGAGCAGCGCACGACCGCGCGGGTCGTCCAGCTCGAGGCCGTACTCCTTCGCCATCCCGCCCTTCAGCTCCCCGGCCAGCTGCGACGGCTCCCAGTGGTGCGAACGCTTCGACAGCGTGAACGCGAGGTCGGCGGGATAGCCGAGTGCGCGCATCATGTCCTGCAGTGCGGTAGGCCCGTGATAGAGCTGTGTGACCGCCGTGATCGCCGAGTGCGCGCGGCGGTAGCGGTCGTACATGTAGTCGAGCACTTCCTCGCGACGGTGCATCTCGAAGTCGACGTCGATATCCGGCGCTTCCGAGCCGCCGTCGGTGCGCACTTCCGAGAGGAATCGCTCGAAGAGCAGACCGTGACGCACGGGATCGACGGCCGTGATGCCGAGGCAGTACGCGACCGCACTGTTCGCCGCGCTGCCGCGCCCCTGGCAGAGGATGCCGCGCGAGCGCGCGAAGCGGACCGCATCCCACATGACGAGGAAGAAGCCGGCAAAGCCGAGACTGCGGATGACGCGCAGCTCGTGCTCGATCTGCGCACGCTGCCGCTCGTCCGGCTCGCCCCACCGTTCGCGTGCGCCGGACCATGCGCACTGCGCGAGGAAGGAGTCGTCGTCGTGGCCGGGGGGAACGTCGAAACGCGGCAGCGGCGGACGCAGCCAGCGCAGATCGAACGCGCCACAGTCGGCGGCGATGTCGCAGGAAAAACGAAGGCCGGCTTCCCTGCCCTTCCAGAGCGCCGCCATCTCGCGCGGCGACTTGAGCCGCCACTCACCGTTCGGCAGCAGCAGTCCCCACGACGCAGCGGTGTTCACGCACACGTCCGCACGATTCGCCGTCAGCAGGTCGTGCACGAGACGACCGCCACTGTCGAGATAGCGCGGATCGTTCGATACGACCCACGGCAGCCGCTGCCGCTCCGCAAGCTCGATCAGCGAAGTCGCGAGCGCGGATTCGCGGCCGGAGACGTGATGGAGCTGGACCTCGATTGCGAGACGGTCGGCGAAGACGTCGCGCCAGCGCTCCAGCATGAACATCGCCTCCGACGCCCGCTCACTCCCCACGTACGTCGCGACCTCGCCCGACGCCGGACCGGTCATGCACCAGAGGCCATCCGCGTACTCGGCGACGTCCTCGAACGTGAGCTCGGGCCGGCCACGATCGGGCAACGGCGTCGCATAGCGCTTCACCAGGTCGTGACCGCGCCGATCGACGACCGGCCGCGCACTGGTGTGGTGCAGCACCGGCTGTTCCGGTGAATGCAGCACGTTGCGGCCGCCATGCGACGTCCCGGCAGCAGCAACACTCGCGTCAGCGCCGTCACGCAGCCGCCACGACTCGACGCGGCCGATGCGCGCGCGCGTGACCAGCCTGGCGAGGTTGCGATAACCGCGCTCATTGCGCGCGAGGAATGCCGTCGGATGACCGTCCACCTTGAGCTCCGCGCCGATGACCGGCTTGATGCCCTGCGCGTTCGCCTCGAGGGTGAAACGGATGATGCCGCCCAGATCCGACGTGTCCGTCAGACCGAGCGCGCCGTAGCCGAGCGCGGCGGCCCGCGAGACGAGCTGCTCGGGGCTGCACGTCCCGTCACCGAAGGAGTAGGCGCTGTGGGCACGGAGCTCTGCGTACATCGTTCCTGCGGTTGGGCACCAGGTCGGTCGGGCGCCAGGTCAGAGGTCGGGTCGGATGATCCGGCCGCGGTCGGCTCATTCGTTTTCGATGATGGCGACTTCTGGAAAGATACCGAACAAATACCGAAACACAAGAATGGGCGCCAGCCCGCTTGCGCACCTGCTGTTGGTATACCAAACTGTGAACAATTATCAGCCTGTTATGCCACCTCCCCACAGGACCGGTCATGAGAGCCAGCGTCGCCTTCAGCCTAGCGCTCCTTTCCCTGTCCGTCAGCCATGCCGTTGGCCAGCAGCGGGCGCCCCTGCGCGTCGGCGAGGTGGCGAACGCGACGCTGTCGTTCAGCGATACCGCTCGTTACGCGCTGGACCTGCCGGCCGGCCACTTCATCGCGGGGCGGGTGGAGCAGGACGGCGCCGATGCGACGGTCACGATCACGGGCCCGGACGGTGAGCGCGTGCTGCGTGCGGCGCGCGTCGGACGGGGCGGCCCGGAGGCGTTTGCGTTTGCGGCAGACTCGGCGGGCCGATACGTGATCGAGGTCGCTCCGGCGGACTCCGCTGCGAGTGGTGGCGTGCGTGTGCGCCTCACGCGTTCGGAACCCGTCGCGACCACGCCGGAAGGCAAGGTCGACCAGGCGGCTGCATATCTCGGCGAGGACACGCCGGGTGTAGTGATCGGAGTGATCCGGGGCGGCGAACTCGCCTTCGTGAAGGCGTATGGCGCGGCCGACCTCACGCACGACATACCGTTCACGCCGGCGACGCCGACGAACATCGGCTCGACGTCGAAACAGTTCACCGGCTTCGCGGTCGCGTTGCTCGAGTCGCGCGGCGCGCTGTCGCTGGACGATGACGTCCGAAAGTACATCCCCGAACTGCCGGACTTCGACACGACGATCACACTGCGTCACCTGCTGACGCATACGACCGGGTACCGGGAGTACATCAACACGCTTCTCATCGGGGGTCGCCAGGTACTCCAGGGCGACTACATCGGTCCGGACGAGGTGATCGGCGTGATCCAGCGCCAGCCGGAACTCCAGAATGCGCCGGGCACCGAGTTCAACTACAACAACTCCGCATTCAGCCTGGCCACGCTGGTGATCGAGCGCGTCACCGGTCGTCCGTTCGCCGAGTGGATGCGCGAGGAAGTGTTCCTGCCGCTCGGAATGACGAGCACGTGGGTACGTGCGGATCCAGGGCAGATCATCCCTGGCCGGTCGGCAGGTTATGTCCCCGGTGAAGGTGGCTTCCGCGAAGTGCGTGACCTGCACAGTTCCGCGGGTGCGGGCGGCATCTATACGACGCCGGGCGACGTGGCGAAGTGGATGCGCAACTTCCGGACGGCGGGCCTGGGCGGGCCGGACGTGATCCGTGCGTTGACGACGCCCAACTTCCTCGAGAACGGTGACTCGACGAACTACGGTCTGGGCATCTTCATCGGCACGAACCGCGGACTCAGGCAGTGGCAGCACGGCGGCAATGACGTCGCGCACAGCTCCACGTTCGTGTACTACCCGGACCTCGATGCCGGCTACGTCGTATTCAGCAACTACCAGGGCGTTCCGGGCAGAATCGCGAACGTCGTAGCTGATGCGTTCTTCGGCGAGCACATGACCACGCCCGCAGGCCAGACCGCGGCGTCCGGCGTGAACGTACCGGTGGCAACGTTGCGGCGTTATGCCGGCACGTACGAGATGACGACGCTTGGCAACCTGCTCGTCACCGTCGAACTGGATGGCAACCAGCTTCGCGTCCAGATACCGGGCCAGCCTGCACTGCCGCTTCAGCCGACGTCCATGACCTCGTTCCAGGTGACCGACGCGCCGGCGCGGGTCACGTTCAACGCATCGGCTGACGGAACGATCGAAGGACTCACCTTCCACCAGGACGGCGACCACCCCGGCCGCCGCCTTGCCGACGAACGTCCGGCCGTCGACCTCGCCGCCTTTGTCGGACGCTACTTCAGCGAGGAGCTGGAGACGTATTACGACCTGTCCGTCGAGGACGATCAACTCGTCATCCGTCACCGCCGCTTCGGACCGGCCGGACTGACCTGGACCGATGGCGACACGTTCTCCGGCTCACTGCCCGTGACGACGGTCGAGTTCCGCCGCGACGCGAGCGGCAACGTGACAGGCTTCGAAGCCGGCAACGGCCGGGCTCGCGGGATCCTGTTCGAAAGGGTGGTGCGCTAGGACGCGCTGCGAAACCTCCGTCGCGACGACGAAGCAGAGCCGGTCCACGGCGGGGTGGCGCAAGGACAGTTCGAAGTCCTTGCGCCTTGCCCGCGCCGCCTTCCCGCCCCACCCTCAGTCCGTCCAGCGAACCGAAGCCGAGCGAGGCCTCATCATGACGACAGCATCCACGCGCACAATCGGTGTGATCTCCACCATCGCCGCAGTCGCGTTTTCGACCACCGCCGCACAGGCGCAACTCGCGCCCGAGCAGGTTACCCGTCTCAATGCCGTGACCTCGACGGCGATCTCGCCGGATGGCCGACAGATCGCCTTCACACTGTCGCAACCGCGTGCACCGGAGGAGGACACGATCGCCGGTCAGCGCGCCTACTCGGAGCTGTGGGTCGTACCCGTGTCGGGCGGCGCACCGCGCGCGATCGTGCAGCGGCCGAGCTCGGCGGGCGCACCGCAGTGGACACCGGACGGCAGCGGCATCTCCTACACGTCCGGCGGGCAGGTCCGGCTGGTGCCTGCGGCGGGCGGTGAGCCGCGCCAGATGACGAGCGTTGCGACGGGCGTCATCGCATACCAGTGGTCGCCGGATGGACAGTGGCTCGCGTATACGACGCGCGTGGCGGAAGACGAGGCGCGCGTCACCGCGCGCAGGCGTGGCGACGACGTACAGGTCATGAGTGAACGTGATCGTCCCGTGCAGCTGTGGGTCATGCCGGCAGCAGGCGGCGATGCGCGCGCGCTCACGCCGGCCGACCAGACGGCGCGCGACTTCGTGTGGGCACCCGACAATCGCCGGCTCGCGGTACAGGTCGCGCCGCAGAGCGACGCGGACGCCGACCTGATGTACCGGCAGATCTACACGGTGACGCGCGACGGCGGCACACCTCGGTTGCTGGTGCCGACGGAGGGCAAGCTGGGACCGATGGCGTGGTCACCGGATGGCAGCCAGCTCGCGTATCTCGGCGCGACCGCGATGAACGATCCGCTGGCGCAGACGGTGTACGTCGTGCGACCGGGTGAGGCAGCACGCGCACTCACACCGCCGGACATGGAAGCGAGTGCGATGTCGCTCGCGTGGCGCGACGCGCGCACGATCGTGTTCGTCGCGGCGGAAGGCACACGCGCGCGGATGTACACCGTGCCTGCGGCCGGTGGTGAGCTGCGGCGCGTCGCGGGCGGTGGTGCCGAGGTCTTCTCGAGCGTGAGCTTCGCGCGTGACAACAGTACGTTCGCTCTTGCTGCAAGCACGGCGCAGCATCCCAACGAGGTGTTCACGGGCACGCTGCGCGACGGTCGCCTGCGCCGCGTGACGCAGCACAATGCATGGCTCGCCGACGTCGCGCTCGGCAGTCAGGAGACGTTCGAGTGGACCGCGCGCGACGGCTGGCGCATGGAGGGCGTGCTGATCCGGCCGGTGAATGCGCAGCAGGGCGTGCGCGCACCACTCGCAGTGCTGCCGCACGGCGGCCCGGAGGGCATCAGCGCAGACGGCTGGACAACGAACGCGCTCTATCCGGCGCAGGTACTCGCGGGCGCAGGCTACGCGGTGTTCATGCCGAACTACCGCGGCAGCGGCGGCCGCGGCGTAACGTTCTCGAAGGGTGACCACCGCGACCTCGGCGGCCGCGAATTCGACGACGTACTCGACGGCATCGATGCGCTGCATGCGGCCGGGATCGCGGACCGCGACCGCGTCGGCATCAGCGGGACGTCGTATGGCGGTTTCTTTTCCGCCTGGGCAGGCACGAAGCACAGCGAGCGATTCCGGCTCGCAATGCCGTTCGCCGGCATCTCGAACTGGATGTCGTTCCAGGGTACGACCGACATCCCCTACGAGATGGCGCTCACGCACTGGGACCTGTGGCCGTACGAGCATCCGCTGCTGATGTGGGAGCGCTCGCCGATTGCATACGTCAACCAGGCGAACACACCGATGATCATCGGCGCCGGCCTCGTGGACG
>CAYLME010000106.1:0-11905 GCA_964384585.1 uncultured Gemmatimonadaceae bacterium
GGCTTCGGAACCGATGAGACCGGCTGAGCCTGTGATGATGCAGACGCTCATAGCATTGATGGGTCAGAGGGCGAGCTGGCTGGCGCAAAGTACCGGAACTCGAGAAATATGCGCCGAGGGATGGCTGGCTGGAATGTGCGGCCTGCGAGCCTTAACCTTCCCCAATGCCCCGTGCCGCTACAACGCTGGGATGTGCTGAGTGAGAAACGGTCTCGATAGGCTGGTGAGCCGTCTCCTCGGGCCGCCGGCCGCCGTCGCGACGCGACTTCTGACGCCGGCCGTGCCTGTGCTGATGTTGCATCGCTTCGCCGCCGAGGAGCCGGATGATGGTCTGCCTGTGACGAAGTTTCGCGCGCTCCTTGAGCGCGCTCTCCGGCAGGGCGTGAAGTTCGTGCGCCTCCGCGATGTCATCGACGATGCATTGGCCGGTCGGCCGTTGGCTCGCGGCACGGCGTGTTTGACTGTGGATGACGGCTACAGAGACTTTCTGGACGTAGCTGTTCCCGTGCTTACCGACCTCGGCGTGCCGGCGACCGTCTTCGTCGTCAGCGAGTTCGTCGAGGGTCGGTGCTGGATGTGGTGGGACCAAGTAGCCCACGCCATCGCGCTCCAGGACACGGGTTCGGTCACGCTCGAAGCTCCGACGGGTTCGCTGGTACTGTCGTGGGCCTCGCGGTCGGAGCAGGCGACGACAGTTGAGCGTGCGACCCGCTGGCTCAAGACCCTGCCTGACTCCGAGCGCAGGGCGGCTGTCGTTCATCTCGCAGAGTATACGGGTTTGGACCTGGCGGTGACGCCGAGCTCCTGTGCTTCGATGGACTGGTCGGGAGTCAGGTCGTGCGCCGCGAAGGGTATGGATGTCGGGCCGCACACCCGTACGCACCCGATACTGTCTCAAACGGAAGACGCGGAGGCGGCCCGAGAGATCGGGGAATCGTGGCGGACCCTCCGCGATGCGCTGCCTGATGCAATCCCCGTGTTTGCGTTTCCAAACGGCACGCCGGATGACTTCGGCGAGCGCGAGATTCGACTCGTGCGCGAGGCAGGATTGACGGCAGCGCTCTCGAGCATTCCTGGGTACGTCTCGACCGCGACCTTCGACCGGGACCGGTACGCTCTGCCACGATATGCGTTTGAGCTGAGTTCGGCACGACTCTTGCAAGTCGTATCCGGTGTCGAGCGCATCAAGTCGCTCTGGCGCTGACCGGCCTCCGTCAACTTCCGCCTCCCCAAGTGTCGACCGCCGAGTCATCCACGGTTTCCGCCAGCACGACCTCGTCCGCTCGGCGTGATCTCGATCGTTCGCTTGTTCGCGGCGTCGTCTGGACGAGCGCTGTAAAGTGGGTCTCTCAGGTGATGCGCTGGGGTTCGACGCTCGTCGTGGCTCGACTGCTGCGTCCCGAGGACTACGGCATCGTCGGTATGGCGACAGTTGCGCTTGGACTCATCCAGCTCGTGAACGAGTTCGGCGTGTCGACGGCAATCGTGCAGCAGCGAGACCTAGACGATGATACTGTCGCGCGGCTTGGTGGCTTCTCCGTGCTGCTCGGTTTCGCCCTTGCAGTCGTCGGGGCACTGGCGGCTCCTCTCGTTGGCAAGTTCTTCGGTGAGCCTGCAGCGGGCGCGGCCCTTGCGGCGTTGAGCGTGACCTTTCTGTTCCGGGCGTTACAAGTGGTGCCGCGAGGCTTGCTTACCCGCGACCTGCGCTTTCGGGATCTCGCGCTGGTCGAGGGGGCCGAGTCCATCCTGCAAGCGGTAATCGTGCTTGTGCTCGCCATGCTCGGCTGGGGATACTGGTCCTTGGTCCTTGCTTCAATCGCCGCAGCGATCGGGAGCGCCGCTGGGCTTGTTGCGGTCCGACGCCACAGGTTGGCGTGGCCACTCCCTGCCCGTAGCATCGCAGCACCGCTGACGCTTGGTGCGCACTTGGTCGTGACGCGAACCACGTGGTTCTTGTTCTCGAATGCGGACTTCGCGGTTGTAGGACGCCTCCTCGGCAAGGTGGCGCTTGGGGCGTACACCATCGGCTGGACCGTCGCGTCCATTCCGGTCGAGCGCGTGACCTCCCTGGTTGGACGCGTCACGCCTGCAATCTTCTCCGCCGTGCAGTCATCTCGCGCCGAGCTACGTCGCTATCTCCTGCTGTTGCTCGAGGGACTCGCGTTGCTGACGTTTCCAGCGTCCGTCGGCCTGTCCTTGGTCGCTGAGGAGTTTGTCCACGTGGTGTTGGGGTCAGGCTGGGAAGCGGCCATCGCTCCGCTGCGCCTGTTGAGCTTCTACGGAGGAGTACGGTCGATCACGACGCTCTTTCCGCAGATTCTTGTCGCAACTGGACAGTCGCGACGGGCAATGCAAACGGGAGTGGTGATGGCTCTCGTCCTTCCGGTCGCATTCATCATCGGTGCGCGGTGGGGGACAGTGGGCGTGGCCGCCGCGTGGGTGATCGTGTACCCCATCGTGCTGCTGCCGTTCGTGGTCCGGTACACGTTGCCAGCGATTGATGCGTCGCTGGCTCATCTGTGCAAAGCGTTGTGGCCTGCATTCAGCGCGTCTGCAGTCATGAGCGCCTCGATCATCGGAGTTCGAGCCGCCGGCGTGGACACCCTTCCGGTGGCACTTCGCCTGACGGTGCTTGTCGGGACCGGCGCATTCGCGTATGTAGCCGCCGTCATGGTACTGCATCGTTCGCGCCTCGTTCGCTATCGCGAAGCACTCGCGCTCGTGCGGAAATGACAAGGCTCGTACCGTACTTCGAACGCCCGGCAGTGGCGGCTCCGCGCGGGCGGCTCCTACTCGTCTCGTGGCACTTCCCCCCCGGACAGTCGGCGGGTGCGCTGCGGTGGCAGAAGATGGCACCTTACTTCGCGGCGCGTGGCTGGCATCTCGACGTTATCACGGCCGCGGTGAACGCGTCGGCGAGCCCCGACCCGAGGAGGCTCGACGAGTTGCCGGAGGGCACGCGCGTGTACATCACCGAACCACGCGATAGATGGGTGATGCGAGTCGATCGCTGGCGTGATCGACAGCGGGCGAGGCGCGACGGAGAGCGGAGGTCCCAGCACACCGATGCGCCGATGCGCCCTGAGGTCCCGGATACGCGCATCGACTCCGTCGCCCCAGAGGACATTCGCTGGAGTTTCAATCGAACGGGCATCAACCGTGCGTGGAATGCGTACCTCGCGTACTCAAAGGACGCAGCGTGGAGCGACGCGGCTCGCGAACTGGGGCAGGCATTGCTTGATTCCTCCCACCGGGCCGTCGTATCGTGCGGTCCCCCGCACCCACCGCATATCGCCGCGTGCGATTTGGCTCGGCGCGCTGGGCTGCCATTCATCATGGACATGCGCGATCCTTGGGCCGTACGGCGGCGCCTGCCGTCTGCCACGGCGAGTCCGATCAGCTTCGCCATCGCGGACCGCCTTGAGGCGACCTCGGTCGCGTCAGCCGATCTCGTAGTTGCGAACACAGAGGCCTTGGCGACTGCCATGCGCACTCGGCACCCGCAGGCACGCATCATCTCCGTCATGAACGGGTTTGATGATGATGTCGTGCCAAGTGTCGCGAAGCGGGCGAGGTTCACCCTCGCGTATGCCGGCGCGGTATACCTCGATCGCGACCCGAGTCCGCTGTTCGACGCCTTGGCCCGCGTCGTACGCGTGCTGGACCTCAGTCCCGAGGACATCGCGCTGGAGTTCATTGGCCCCTCTTCGTCGTTCGGCGGCGTGCAGATCCACGGGCTCGCAGAGCGAGCCGGAATCGCACGTTTCGTGACGGTCGGGCCACGGCTACCTCGCGCGGAGGCGCTCGCCTTTCTCGCATCGGCGCACATGCTCGTGAGTCTCCCGCAGGACTCGCCGTATGCCATTCCGTCCAAGGTGTTTGAGTACATGACGTTCCCCTCGTGGATCCTCGCCTTGGCGGGTCACGACTCGCCGACAGCGGTGCTGCTTGCGGACCGTGGGGCTGATGTGGTTCCACCGAATGACATTGATGCGATCGCGGCCCGCATCGCAGCGCGCTTCACGCAGTGGCGCGCTGGCGAGCAACCCAGGCCGTTGTCGCATCACCGGGATCTGTCGCGCGAGACGCAGTCGTTGCGGCTCCTTGACGCCGTTGAACCGATGTTGCAGGACGGCGCGCGGTCACGATGATTCCAAGGCATTTCCCATATATCGCCGCGTCGCGACTTGGGCTCACCGCTATCGCGCGGCGACGGAATGCTGCTCCGATTCTCTGCTACCACAATGTGGTTGCGGATGAGTTCGGAGCGCGGACCGGCGAGCGATCGCTACATCTCTCGGCGTCGGCATTCCGTGCACAACTGCAGCTGCTGCGTCGTCACTATGACGTCATCGGGCTCGCGGAGTTGGTTTCCGCCTGGGAGTCGGGGCAATCGCTCCGCGGCATGGCTGCAATCACTTTCGACGACGCGTACGGCGGCGTACTGCGGCATGCCGTGCCTGCGCTTCGAGAACTCGGCATGCCAGCGACCCTCTTCGTTGTCTCAGGGTGGGCGACGAACCCGCGTCCGTTTTGGTGGGACGTCCTTGGCGAGCAGGGGGTGCTGGATGCCGGCACGCGCAGTGCAGCGATGTTGCAGTATGCGGGCCGAACTAGTGATGTGATCGAACGGTTCTGCGGGTCGGTTTCCCCGAGGCTTCCTGACGACACATTGGCGGCGAGTTGGGATGCGCTGCGACCATTGATTGGTCGGCTGATCTCAGTAGGCGCACACTCGGTGAGCCACCCAAACCTTGCAGTCCTCACAGCTTCTGAGGTCGAGCACGAGCTGTTGGAGTCGCGACGGCACATTGCTGAGCGCTTCGGTGAGGTGCCACGGTTCTTCGCCTACCCATACGGCTCGGAGTCGCCGAGTGTCCGGGAAGCAGTCGAGCGCGCCGGCTTCACGGCGGCGGTATCGATGGCTCCCGGGGTCGTCGTCGGCGGTTCACCCCGGTTCGCGCTGCCACGCGTCAACGTTCCAGCCAGTATCTCGCACGCCGCGTTCGAGTGCTGGGTTGCCGGCTGGAGACCCTGATCGTGCCCGCAGACGACCGGCCGATGCGGATCGCGCTGATTGCTCCAAGCCTCAGAGGCGGCGGGCTCGAACGTGCCACGGCCGACCTCGCCCGCCAGCTCCTTGAGCGAGGATTGCGACCGCAGGTCTTCACGCTCGACGGCCTTGGTGTCTTCGCCGACTCCCTAGCAATCGCCGGTGTTCCCGTGTGCGATGTTGCTGCCGGGAACCCGCGTCGCTTCACCTTCATGTCCCACCTCGCTCGAGCGTTGGCGTCCTTCGGGCCCGATGTGATCCACGCGCACAGCGGTACTTGGTATGCGACTGCGGTTGCTGGCATTCGCATGCCGGCGGTTCCCATTGTCTACACCGAGCACGGACGGTATCCGCCTGAGCCGTGGCATCGGTTGGCTATCGACCGCTGGTGCGCGCGCCGCACTAGCCGAATCACCGCGGTGTCCGGAGAGACGGCCAGATACCTCGCGCGCGTATTGAAGCTGGTCGACGTCCCGGCGGTTATCGAGAACGGCATCGATCTCTCCGCGTACCGTGTCGCGGATGGGGTGCGCCGTGAGGCACGTGCATCCCTCGGACTGCAGGACGAGAACTGTGCCGCCATCTCAGTCGCACGCTTCGCTCCAGTCAAGGATCACGCGACCCTGCTTCGGGCGACGGCGCAAGTTGTCGCATCCGAACCACGATTCGTGCTACTCCTGCTCGGTTCCGGTGAGCTCGAGACAGACCTTCGCCAGCTGGCGGAGGCGCTGGGGATCGGTTCCAGTGTTCGATTTCTCGGATTCCGAACGGACGTTGCTCGATGCCTTGCGGCGTCCGATCTCTTCACGATCTCGAGTTCGACCGAAGGATTGCCGATCTCGCTGCTGGAGGCATTGGCTACGGGATTGCCGACCGTCGCGACCGATGTCGGCGGCATCCCGGCCGCGCTCGGAAGTCCCCCGGCCGGAATCCTGGTCCCACCTGGGGATCCCTCAGCCTTCGCGTCCGCCCTCCTCAGCCTGACGGTCGACGCCAGCGAGCGCAGACGCTTAGGAAGCCTCGCGTTGCAGCGGTCTGCCGAGTATTCGCTCGCATCGAGTGCGGACCGGTATATTTCTCTCTACGAGTCCCTCTCCGGCGTGGGGTCCGATTGATTTCTGCCGTCCTGTCAAGAGTGTCGTACCTTCGCCTCCTGCTAAGAGCGGGGTTCTGGCGATGGCTGGTGCACCGAATCGACTTTCTCGTCACCGACGAGATTCGGGGATGGGTGCAGCGGCCGCATCCGGCGCATTGTCACATTCACCCGTCGGTCTCGTTTCGCTCGCCACAGAACGTCGAGTTCGGCGAGCACACGCGTGTTCAGAATCACTGTATCCTCTGGGCGTCACCGAATTCCAGGATCGTGATCGGAAAGTGGAGCGGACTCGGTCCTCATACGAAGATCTTCTCCTCGAATCATGAGTTTGCGCCGGGAAAGCCGTACCACACGCAGCCGTGGCGAGAGTCCGACGTGATCGTCGGCGAGGATTGCTGGATTGGTGCCGGGACAATCATCGTCGCAGGAGTGACTATCGGCGATCGCTGTGTGGTCGCCGCGGGATCCGTAGTGACGAAGTCGATTCCGCCGGATTCAATCGCGGCTGGGGTCCCAGCACGTGTCATCCGGTCTCGGTCGGCCACGGACGAGACGTCGCAGGGTCGATGAACGCCGCCTCGCGAGCTACGTCACCCACGGCTCCGGGCGTGATTCCGACGGCCGCACCGCTGGCGCTGCCGCGCCCGCTTCGCGGGGTGACTAACGGCGCTAGTTGGCTGGTCACCTGCCTCGTGTTTCTGTCGATCAGCCGCTTTCAGGACGAGGTTGGCCCGCTCGCTGCACTGCGGACGCCGATGCTGCTCTCCGTCATTTCGATGTTCGTCCTCGCCGGCCAAACCAAGCGATGGCGCCCACGTGATTTGGGTAAGCACTGGCTACCGCGGGCAATTGCGTTGACGGGCCTCATCGCGATCGTCGGTGTGCCGTTTGGCATCTATCCTGGCAATTCATTTGTCTTCCTCAAAGACGCGTACTTGAGGACACTGCTTGTTGGCGTGATGGTCTGGGCAGTCTGCCGGACGCCTGGTGGGACCGTTCGCATCGCACGGACGGTCGCGCTGGCCTGCATTACGACGGCCGCCCTGGCCCTCTGGCGTGGGCGCTTGGACTCGGCTGGCCGCCTTTCTGGGTCCTCAATGTACGATCCGAACGACCTGTCGCTGATCTGCGTGCTCGGGATACCGCTCGTGCTGTGGTGGATGGCGGATCGCACCGCGAAGCGCAGTTGGATGCTGGCGCCGACCATTCCCTTGATGGTGCTGGTGTTGGTTCGCACTGGGTCGCGTGGTGGCTTCCTCGGATTGGCGGCAGTCGTACTGGGATTTGCTGTTGTTTCGTTCCTAAGGACGACGCGGAGCGCAAGAAAGGTCTCACGGCTGGCGCTCCTGCTGTGTCTAGCGGCCGTGCCGTTTGCGCCTCCTGACTACAAGGAGAGGATCGTCACGATTTTCTCCGATGAGGAGGACTACAACAGAACATCGGAAACCGGCCGAATCGCCATCTGGAAGCGAGGGATGGGCTACGCGTTCGATCATCCCGTCTTCGGTGTCGGTATCGACAACTTCTCGACAGCCGAGGGCGTGCTCTCGGACGTCGCGCGCGCGCGGTTGCCGGGGCAGGGATTCAAGTGGTCTGTCACTCACAACGCCTTCGTCCAAGCATGGGCAGAACTCGGACTGGTCGCCGGGACCGCGTTTCTGGTCGCTGTCTGGGGCGCACCGGTGATGCTGCTTCGACGTGGCCGTCGCGACGGGCGGGGCGGAGACGCAGATTCGGAACTCGGGCCGTTCCTTGCTCTCGGACTCCTCGGAATGGCCACGACATCGGTGTTTCTCTCCGTGGCGTACTACGATTTCGTCTACATTAACCTTGCGTTGGCCACCGGGATTCTCGAGCGCCGGCTCACACGGAACCGCATTCAGGCAGCGTCTCAGCGCCGCGTCGCCGTAGCCTCGTAGACCGCATCGTATCGTTCACACCACGCTGCGGCGTCATTGGTGTTGACGATGCGTTGCCGGAGACGCACGGCTTTGGCCACGCGTCCTGCCTGGTCGTCCAGGGCGGCGCGAACCCGCACTGCCAGCGCCTTGGGATCCGTCGTCGACAACCACGCATCGTCACCCACGATGTCAGGAATTCCGCCGACAGCCGTTGCCACAATCGGTACCGATGCTTGCGCCGCCTCGAGGGCAATGACGGGCGTTCCCTCGGTTCTTGAACTCATCATCAGCACATCGAACGCGCGAAGGTATCGCGCGGCGTGCGCCTTGGCACCGAGCAGGTGCACCCTGCTGTCGAGGCCTGCTGCCGAGATCTGCTGGCGGAGACCGCCGGACATCGGACCCTCTCCGATGAAGGCCAGCTGGATGTTCGCTGCGCTCACCTCGTGGAGCGCCTCAATCGCGATATCCGGCCCCTTCTCGTGGCTCAGCCGCCCGACCCATCCGATGACGATATCGTCACTCGAGAGCCCGAGTGCAAGGCGCGCCTCGTGCCTGCCGAGCAACTGCGATTCGTCGAGGCAGATGACGTTGGGAATGGTGGCCAGTCGTTCCGTCCGCACTCCACTTGCTGCCAGTTCGGCGGCGAGCGGTGAGGAGACGACCACGACGCGATCAAAGCGTCTCAGGACCCGACGCTGAATCGACTCGTAAACGGCGTTCATGCCGGCACCACGGGTGAAGCCGTGGACTGTACTCACTGTACTGGCGCGAGTGCCTCGTGCTGCGAAGAAGCCAAGCGCATCCGCGCGATAGCCGTGAGAGTGAACGATGTCAGCGTCAAGCTTGCGCAATGTGTCGCGTATGGCTCGCGTCTCGGTAAGGTACGATCGAGATCGCGTTCGAATCACTGATGTTGCAACGCCAGCGTCGGCGAGGGCGCTGTGCCACGCTGGCTCGACTTGCGCGAGCCCGAGGAGCGCGACGCTATGAACGGGGAGCCCGGATGCATGGCGGCGCCGGACAAGCGAATCCACCACGCGTTCCAGACCACCAAACTCCGCGGCTGCTGCGCGGCGAACGATACTCACGCGGTCACGAGGGTTGCATTGTAGATCGCAACAGGAAGATTACCCGCTGTGCCGCGCCAATCGCTACCGCTGCGATACCTTCCCCCCGTTGCGTCGCCGCTTAGTCTCCGCAGCATCGCCGCGGGGTTTTCCGGTGGAGACGTGCGTTCGGAACTCGCCCGACTCCTCGCAACCGAGTACGGCTATCAGTGGGTGACGCTCACCTCGAGCGGGACATCCGCTCTCGAGCTCTCCCTGCGCGCGGCGATGACGACGACCGGTCGATCGCAGGTTGCGCTCCCCGCGTACGCATGTTTCGATCTCATCACTGCCGCGTGGGGGGCTGGGGCCACCGTCGCGTTCTACGACATCGATCCACAGACCTTCGGCCCGGTGGCTTCATCCATTGCCGAAGCGTGCGAGGGTTCCGCGGCGACCGTCCTCGTCCACCCTTTCGGGATTCCGCAACCCAGCGAGGCGATTCGCGACGTCTGTCGTGAGGCAGGCGCGGCGCTCGTCCACGATCTCGCACAGGCGGACGGTGCGCTGTTCGGGGGGCGGCCGCTCGCCCAGGACGGCGAGATGGCAATCTTGAGTTTTGGCCGGGGGAAGGGCTGGGCCGGAGGTGGCGGTGCGTTGCTGTCGCGAGCCAAGCCTCCGGGAACACTTCCTCAGCCGGTAGAGCATTCAGTTCGCGATGCCGCATTGGGAATGGCGCAGTGGGCGCTCGGGCGCCCCGGCTGGTACGCGTTGCCGTCTCGCGTGCCCGGACTCGCGCTGGGCGACACTTCGCTACGCGCGCCCCGTGTGGCTACGGCAATGCCGGCGAACCAGGCAAGAATGGTGTACTCGAATCGTCATTTCCTCGAGCGTGAACGGTCGTTGCGGCGTCGGAATGCGGCGAGGCTCCGCGCGGCCGTGCCAAGCAATGGGACCCTTCGAGGTCCGGATATCTCGGTGGGTGCGTCGCCGGGGTGGCTGCGGCTCCCACTCCTCGCGACATCATCGCATGCGCTAACGGACGCCCGTAGGCTGGGTATTCTGCGCAGCTACCCACGCTCCTTGCCTGACGTTGCGCGCGAGGCAGGCGTGCCGATCGCAAACCCGGGCCACCGCCTACCGGGTTCGGCGCTTCTCGTCGAGCAAGTCATCACGGTCCCCACGCACGGACTACTGTCGGTATCCGATCTCGTTTGCCTCGAGGCGTGGCTCCAACGTCAGTTCTGAACACTCACCTCCCGGATTCATTTCGTGCTCATCGACCTGATCGCCGGCGCCCGCCCGAACTTCATGAAGATCGCCCCCATCATCGACGCCCTCGAGGCGCGTGAACGCTCGGGCGGGCCGCTGCGCTACCGCCTCATCCACACCGGCCAGCACTACGACCGCGCGATGTCCGGCGACTTCTTCGAACAGCTCGGCATTCCCGAACCGCATCTCAACCTCGCCGTGGGCTCGGGCACGCAGGCTGAGCAGACGGCAGGCATTATGGTGCGCTACGAACAGGCCCTGTTGCAGGAGCGCAGCGCGCTGTGCCTGGTCGTCGGGGACGTCACCAGCACGATGGCCTGCGCCATCGCGGCCCGCAAACTCGGCGTGCCCGTCGCCCACGTGGAAGGCGGCATCCGCTCCCGCGACTGGACGATGCCCGAGGAGATCAACCGCGTCGTCACGGACTCGATCACCAACTGGTTCTTCACCACCTCCGAGACGGCCAACGCCAATCTCCGCCGAGAGGGCCATCCGGACTCGGCGATCGTCTTCGTGGGCAACACGATGATCGACACGCTGCTCAAGCAGCTCCCGAAGCTCACGCCGCCGGCGTTCTGGACGCCGCTTGGCCTGAAGCCGCAGGGCTACATCGTGCTGACGCTGCACCGGCCGGCCAACGTGGACGAGCCGGCGCACCTGCGCGCCCAGCTGGACGCCATCGTAGAGGCCGCTGGCGGCCGCCCAGTGGTCTTTCCGGTGCATCCCCGCACCCGGAAGGTGCTGGACGGCCTCGGAGCCTCCTGGCCCGGCCTGCACCTCGTCGATCCGCTGGGCTACCGCGAGTTCAACTACCTCGTGCAGCAGGCGCTGGGCGTGGTCACCGACTCGGGCGGCATCACCGAGGAGAGCACCGTGCTGGGCGTGCCGTGCATGACGCTGCGCGACAACACGGAGCGGCCGGAGACCGTCACCGTGGGTACGAACGAGCTGGTGGGGACGGATCCGGCCGCGATCGGGCCTGCGCTACGCCGCCTCGTGGCGGGTCAGTGGAAGCGCGGCGGCATTCCGGAGCTGTGGGACGGCAGGGCGGCCGAACGGATCGTCGCCGCCCTCGAGGGCCTGCTTACCGCGACCCCTTCCTGAACAGCATCACCGGGGCCGTCAGGGCCATGATCTTCAGGTCCTCCACCAGCGACTGACGCTCGATGTACGTGAGGTCGGCCTCGACCTTCTTGCGGACGTCGTCCACGCAGGTGTCGTAGCGGAGGGTGATCTGGGCCAGGCCCGTGATACCCGGCCGCACCTGCTGCCGCGCGGCGTACTGCTGCACGTCGGTGCGCAGCGTCTGGAAGATCTCCGGCTGTTCCGGGCGGGGCCCGACGACGTTCATGTCGCCACGGAGCACGTTCCAGAGCTGCGGGAGCTCGTCGAGCCGGGTCTTGCGCAGGAAGGTGCCGAGCCGCGTGATGCGCGGGTCGTTCTCCGCGGCCCAGACCTGCACCTCTTCACCCGGCCGCGCGGCGCGCATCGTGCGGAACTTGTAGATCGTGAACGGCCGGCCGCCGAGGTCCTG
>CAYLME010000107.1:0-11707 GCA_964384585.1 uncultured Gemmatimonadaceae bacterium
CCGCGGCTCCGGGTGCGGCAAGCAGCAGCTCGTCGGGGACCGAGCCGATGATGTCGTCGAGCACTGCGCGCGTCAGCCGGGCGACGCACGCCTCGTCCACGGTCGCGACGTCATCGGCGATCGCGAGGAGCACGTGGTCACGGATGAGCGGGAAGGACGTGCGCGTACGCGGGTCGTCCACGCTCGCCCAGTCGTGGTGCGCGTACAGCGCCGCGCCGTGGTCGATCAGCCAGGGACGCCGCTGCCATACGAGGATGTTCGTATTGCGATGCGTGCGGTCGGGGTTCGTCAGCAGCGCATCCATCCATACGATCCGTGCAGCCGTGCGTGCGTCGATCAGCTCTCCCGCCGCGCTGGGCGCAAAATTGAAGGCGCCGTCGAGGTAGCGAAGGCCGACGTTCAGGCCATGACTGGCGCGCAGCAGGTCCTGTATCTCGGGGTCGGGCTCGCTGATGCCGAACTGCGGATCGATCTGTACGAGCGCGATGTCCGGCACGGCGAGGTCGAGCGCGCGCGCAACGCCGGCACAGATCAGCTCCGCCACGAGCGCCTTCGGCCCCTGCCCCGCGCCACGGAACTTGACCACGTACGCGCCGCCGTCGGTATCGACGACGGCAGGCAGCGACCCACCCTCGCGCAGCGGCTGGACGTAGCGAAGTGCGGTGACGACGGGCGGGCGCGGGATCATGTGGGAGAATGGCGGGCTGCGCGGATACGGTCAAATCATGGCACCACGGCAACCGGCAGAGCCGTGAGCGACCTGGCGATCCCGCCCGCGTGTGACCTTCACCCGTCAGGGATCGTCAACACTCCGTAACCCTGATGCTGACGCCGGTATCCAATCGTTGAGCACGCAGGCAGGAGGACTGATGCTACGCAATCTGGCCCGTATCACCACGGCCGCCGCGCTCGCCTTTGGCGTTGCGGCATGTGCCGACACCACCAGCCCCGGGGCCACCCCGGATCCCGACGCCACGGACGGCCGCGGCTTCACACTGCTGCTGACCGATGCGCCGGGCGATTTCCATTCGGCGGTGGTCACGATTTCCGAGATCAATCTGCACGGATCCGGCGGGTCCGTGAACCTGATCGGCGACGACGCGCCGTACACCGTAGACCTGATCGATCTGCGCAACGAGGTCGCGACGATCGTGGACGACATCGAGCTGCCGCCCGGCAATTACTCGGAGCTGCGGCTCGTAATTACTGGCGGCTACATCGAGGTGGAAGGCGACGATGGATCCACGCGGATCTTTGCGTCCTCGCCGAGCTACCACGCGCTGCCGGCCGGGGCGCCGGTGCATGGCCAGCTGCACATGCCGAGCATGGGGCAGAGCGGGCTGAAGGTGAAGCTGCCGGAGCATCTCGACATCGGCGCGGAAGAGACGATCGTGATGATCGACTTCGACGTCGAGGAGAGCTTCGGCCATGAGGCGGGGAACTCGGGGCGCTGGATCATGAGGCCGGTGATCCGCGCGACGGATGTGACCTTCGGCGGCAACCTGCTCGTGCGCGTGCGGCTGGCTGACGGCGTGGTCCTGCCGGAGCTGGCCGGCGAACTGCTCTCGCTGATCGATTTCCCGGTCACGCTCGTGCCGGTGGCTGGCGGCGACACGCGTACCGGCACACTCAGCGACGCCGACGACGACGGCGTGTTCGAGCTCATGTTCAAGGGACTGCGCCCCGGTGACTACCGGCTCGGCCTCGAGATACTGGATGGACTGCTCGTCACGTTCTCGCCGGAGCTGCCTGTCGTGACCTCCGTGCTGCAGCGTGAGACGACAACGGAGACGATTACGCTGACGTCGATCGCGGTAACGGGTAGTGTGACCACGACGCTCGCCCTCGCGGACTCGGCAAGCCTGCCGGCGGTGAACGGTGACCAGATCACACTCGGCGACTACGACGCACGGCTCATTTCCGCTGCGGGCGACACGACGACGGTTGCCTATGCGACGAATGACGATGGCGTCCACGAGGTGCGCTTCACGGACCTGGTCGCGGGCGACTATACCCTCACGGTTGTCGCACCGGCGGGAGTGACGACGACGTACAGCATGACGCTGCCGGTACCGATCGAATTGCTCGCTGGCGAAGCGGAGACCCATGCGATCGTCATAGCGAAAGCGACGGCGTCCCAGTAAAGCCTGACTGGACCAGAAAGCGGCGGCCACACTGTTGTGTGGCCGCCGTTTTTCGTTCTGCAGCGAAAGTGGACCGTGCTGCGCGAACGCGCGTCGGCTCCGACTCTGGCAACGGGCCAGATCGCCGATGACAACGCCGCAGGATCGGGCGGCGCGGCTTGGGGGCGCACTTCATGCGCGTTCGCCGGTCTGCCCCGCAGAACCACTTCCTCAGGAGGATCGCAAATGGCTCAGGACAGACAGAATCGCGAGCGTCAGGGCCGCCAGGGCCGTGACGACGAGCAGACGCGTCGCCCGCAACAGGACGAGTCGCAGCGCCAGTCCAGACAGGGGCGCGGCAGTGAGAGCACGCGTCAGGGCGGCTCACGACAGGGTACGGACCAGACTCCGGGCGAGGAGGGCGATCTGACGAAGCGCAGCACACGGGAGCAGAGCGGCGGCTCGCAGCGCAACCGCAATATGTAGATCTGTGAACCGGTGACAGCACCTGTTCGCAGTTCTGGGGGCCGGCGCCGTCATGGTGTCGGCCCCTCGTCCGTATGCTCAGATGGAGACGTCGTAGGCTCGCAGGCTCGCACCGCGCGCGCGCTCGAGGAGTCGGTGCGCGATCGCGAGAGCGTCGTCCGTGCCGGCTTCGATGGCCTGTGCGTCTGCCGTGTCGCGCAGGGTGCGGTCAACGATGTCGTGCAGCAGTCGGTATTCGCGGTCGACCTCTTCGCGCGACCATCCGATCCGCCGCCGCTGTCTGCCGTGACGTGCAGCCATCGTGTCCTGCATGGCATTGCCGTCGCGCACGATCGGGTCCTTAGGTCCATTTTCGGCAATCGCCATCATGCTGCGCGCAATGACCGCGAGGAGGGCGGCGGTGTGGTCTGCAACATCGGCGATCGTGCTGTCGCGAGCAGTTCGCGTGTAGTTATCGGCGCGCAGCCGCTCGACGAGAGTGCGTTCCACTTCATCCACGGCGCGGAGCAGACTGCGTCCCAGGCGACCGAGCGCGGACGCCGGTTGCGATGGGCCGGCTGCGGCAGCGTCGGCCCACGCTTCGATGGCGCTGTCCTGCACTGCGGGTGGCAACCAGAGCATGAAACGGGAACCGTTGGGGCTGCTTCGCACAGTGAGATCGCCGGCCATGAGGCGTGCGAAGCGTCGGCTGATCGTGAGTCCGAGCCCGGCTCCACCGGTATTGCGCGTATGCCCTGACTCCGCCTGGACGAATGCGTCGAAGATCCGGCCGAGTTTTTCGGGCGCGATTCCGGGCCCGGTGTCCTCCACTTCGATGACGATCCACGGACCGACGTCCGGAAGTGCCGCTTCCGGGTCCGCGATGCCGTGCGTCCTGCAACGCAGCGTGATGCTGCCACCGCGTGGCGTGAACTTGACGGCGTTCGACAGCAGGTTGAGCAGGACCTGGCGGATGCGATCCTCGTCGCCGATTACGAACGGATCCGCGCCGCACTCGTGTTCCACGTTGAAGTCGAGCCCGCGTGCTTCGGCCTGTTGCGCGATCATCTGCGCCGCGGCATCGATCACGCCGCGCACCGGCGTTGGCTCGGCGCGCACCAGCATTTCGCCGGCCTCGACCTTCGACAGGTCGAGGATGTCATCCACCAGGCCGAGAAGGTGGCGACTGCTCTCGCGAATGCGCGTGACGAACTCCGCCTGCCTGTCCGTCAGCTCGCCCGCAACGCCCACCTCGAGCAGGTCCGCATAGCCCATCACCGCGTTGATCGGGGTACGGATCTCGTGGCTCATATTGGCCAGGAACTGGCTCTTCGCGCGGTTCGCCTGCTCCGCCTCGTTGCGCGCACGATGCGCGTCGCCGCGGGCGAGTACGTGCTCGGTGACGTCGTAGCCGTGCGCGACGATACCGATGATGCCGCCCTCGTTGTCATGGACCGGGTAATAGACGAAATCGACGAAGCGCTGTACCGGCGCGGCGCCGGGTTCCGGTGTGAGCGAGATCTGCATCTCGCGCCCCGTATACACCTCACCGCTCTGGAGCACCTGGTCGAGCAATCTGAGGTATCCCTGGTCGCGCACTTCCGGAATCGCCTCGACCACGGGAAGTCCGAGCAGCTCGCGGTGGCCCACGAGTTCGTAGTACGCGTCGTTCACGTACTCGAAGACATGCTCCGGCCCACGCAGCATCGCCATGAACGCGGGCGCGTGGGCGAAGATGTCGCGCAGACGTGAGCCTGCACGCTCGGCTTCCGCACGTGCATCCTGCGTCGCGCGGTCGGCCATGATCCGCGACGTGGTCTCGGATACGATGTTGAGATAGCAGAAGATCGCGCCTGTCTCGTCGCGTACGGGACTGAGCGAGAACGTGTACCACGCGTTGGGCTCGGCGGGCGGCGGCTCACTGTCACGCTCCACCATGAACGGCGCATCCTCCTGGAAGACAGGCGGACCGCCCGCACGCAACTGCTCGAAGAGCGGACCGATCTGTGGCCAGATCTCGCCCCACGTCTCGCGACCCGGACGTCCGAGCGCACCGGGGTGCTTGCTGCCAAGCACCTCGATGTACGCATCGTTGTAGATGAGGACGAGATTGGGCCCGCACCAGAGATTGATCGGAAACGAGGAATCCAGGCACGTGCGCACCATGCCTCGTAACGCAGGCGACCAGCCTTCCACCGGGCCGAGCGAAGTCTCCGACCAGTCCATCTGCCGGCACAGCTCCCTTACCCGACCCTCACCCGCAAACGGATCACCGATCTCCGACGTCGTGCCGCTCACGCACCCCGCATCCATCCCTGTTGCCGTTGCAAGGAACACCTCGGCTCGTGGCAAAACTGGTACCGCACTGCAGCGAGATCGTGTTCAGGGAATGGCGCGACCGAGCGAGAGCGACAGCGCACTCGCCCGGCTGCCAATGCCGTGCGCTGCGTCCAGCCGTATCACCGTGCCGCCCGAGAGTCGGAAGCGCAGGCCGATGCCTCCATCCGCAGCGCCTCGCATACCCGTGTCGGCCGCGGGCGCGAAGGAGCCGGCCATGGCACCGGCGGCGAGTGCACCGTCCAGGAACACGGCGCCGCCGGCATCGACGGGCCCGAGCGTGGTGAACCAGTGGCGCACCTCGATCGTGGCCGCGGCCAGGCGCGGTGCCCACCACTGGCTGCGGATGACGCCGTCACTGTCGAGTAGCGGATGGGCGCGCAGCAATGCACCACCGACCCGGCCGGCTCCGGCTCCGTTCCAGAGCGCGCGCGGGCCGGCCTCCCCGGTGATCGCGCCATGCAGGAGGAGCATCCCCTCGGTGTGTGCTGCGAGCGACGTGTGCAGCGCGGCCCGCACGCGCGCCCGCCCGATCGCGTCCGCATCCGGTGCCCACCAGCCGGCCAGCTCCGCGCCGAGCACGACGCGCTCATCGTCCAGGTGCAACGTCCCGCCGGCGAGCACGCTGCCGAGCGACTGATCCTGCCACTCGTCGATCCCGAGCCCTGCCCGCCACTCGATGCCCGCAGCCGACCAGTCGCTCAGGACGATGCTCGCCCCTCTGACCGTCTCGCGGATGGATTCTGCGCCGACCGCGGAGAACGGGTCTCCGAACGTCCAGTCGCGCACACCGGCATCCAGGTGCGTAATCGCACGCAGCCCGAACACGCGCGGAATGCTTACGCCGAACGCGAGGGCGCGGCGATGCTCCTGCCACGTCGCATCGATGCGCCAGCGTTCGCCGATGCGCAGCACGCCGGCGGGCTGCACGAGCAGGCGCTGCTCCGCGACTGCACGCACCGCATGGAGCGCGAGATCGAACGCGCCCCACGCAACCACGGGATGTTCCAGCACGGCGACATCCACCTGCACGGTGTCGCGTGATACCGGCTGGTAGTCGACACGTGCGCGTGCAATCGACGGCAACGCCGCCGCGCGACGCCGGGCACGAGCCAGTGCGGTCGTGGTCACCCGCTCGCCGGGTGCGATGGCCACTGCCTCGTTCACGACTGCATGGGGTGTTCGACGCAGGCCGTCGATGCGCGTCAGGTCGTTGTACGGCCGACCGATCTGGTTCCACGCCGCCAGCGCACCGCTGCGCTCACCCTGCACGAACCGGCTGGCAGCGAGCAGCTCCCAGGC
This sequence comes from uncultured Gemmatimonadaceae bacterium, assembly GCA_964384585.1. Taxonomy (GTDB): domain Bacteria; phylum Gemmatimonadota; class Gemmatimonadetes; order Longimicrobiales; family RSA9; genus DASTYK01. The sequence goes on from CAYLME010000107.1 coordinate 6,228, forward strand.
ATGCGTGTCATCGGGTGCGTGGGCGAGCCGCAGCGCTGCAGCCGATTCCGCTTCGTCGTAGCGATTCTGGCGGAAGCGCAGCCCGGCCCTCTCGCGGGTGACGATCGTCGTGTCGGCGCACACACGCTGCGCCGCGTCGAGCGCCTGCTCCGCCGCCACGTACTCTCCCGCGGCGGCGGCAGCCGCGGCCGTCTGCAGGTGCGCGTCGCAGGTGTCGTTCGATTCGGCATCACCATCGCGGCGCGATGCCGTCGGCAGGCTGTCGGCTGCGACGTCGATCGGACGCACAGCATTCCTGATCACGGCGTCAGTTTGCGCGGATGCTGCACCGGCGGCTCCGCGCGTGCGCAGTGCCCAGTAGCCCGCCGGCTGCCACGCACGCATCAGCTGCGCTTCGCTCATCACCTGGTGCGGACCAACCGCGGGATCGTGGAACAGCACGCGTCCATCACCCGACGCGAGGAGCACCACGTAGTGGTAGATGCCGGGACGGTCTTCGATCAGTGCGATGACCGGATCGCCGGCGGCGAGGAGTGCGCGCACGACATCGCGCTGTCCCGTGAACGGTGTCGCCTCGAGTCCGCGCTCGCGTGCGGCATCCGTCAGGTCGGTCGTGCGAATGCCTTCGCCGGTCTCGACCACGAGGTGCGCGAAATCTTCAGCCTCCACACCGCGGATGCCATGATGACGCATCACCATCGCGAGCGCGGCACCACCGCACAGCGCCTCGCTCTGCGGCACGAACGGCATATCCAGGAGCGACGTCGCCGCGGGTGTTGTACTGGCTGGGTCCTGCGCAGAAACGCAGCGCGGGAGCACGAGCACTGCAGTCAGCAGGGCCGCGCTCCCGCAGAACGTCCGCCGCACGTCAGTCCACGATGAGTACGACGACGATGATGAGCAGCAGGACGATGATCAGCGTCGTCGCGTTGAACGTGATCGTCTGCCCACCCGCAAGCGCAACTTCGGCCGCCTGCAGGTGTGGTGCGATCCGCGCGAGTTGCTCCGCCGACAGTGTGCCCGCCGCATCACGCAGCTTCTCTGCGTCGAACGCGTTCGCCGCAGCAATCTCGCGCACCTCGTCCCGCTCGAGCAGCGCCTGCAGCCGCGTGCGATTCTGCTCGGCATGCGCGGCGTGCTCCAGCACTGCGCTCTCGAGCACGTCCGGACCCGCCACGTGCGCTGGCTGCTGCGCCGCAGCCTCGCCGGCTCCGATCGCCAGCACGAACAGCACGACTCCCACTCCCCTGTGCAGCACCCTCATGTTCACACCCCTGGCTGAATGGCTCCGCGGTCAACGCACGCGCGCACGCGCAAGGAGGGTGCCCGACAAGCGAAACGGCCGCCCACCTTGCGGTGAGCGGCCGTTCCTCGTGTTGACGAACGATCCGATCAGACCTTCGAAACGTTCTCGGCCTTGGGGCCCTTGGCCTCCTGCACGAGATCGAACTCGACCTGATCACCCTCGGCCAGCGAGCGGAAGCCCGAGCCCTGGATCGCGCTGTGGTGGACGAAGCAGTCCTTCGAGCCGTCCTCCGGCGTGATGAAGCCGAAGCCCTTGGTGTCGTTGAACCACTTCACAGTGCCACGTGTACGCATACCGTACTACTCCTCTTGGTGGATGAGGTCGAGCACGGTATACCCCGGACCGATCCATCATCACGTTCCCTGCGACGGATACCTTTCCGCCGCTTACCGCGCCAACGACAACGGGGACAGGCACACGCCAAGTCCCCGTCGGTCATCAACGCAATCGAAAAGATAAACGCACTGGCGGCGCCGCACAAGAGGCAGGACCGGGCGGCGAGGCGACCCGGTGATGGAGAGCGGCGGGGCTGGTGCCGACCATGGTCTCGATTCGACCCAACCCGATGCAACGCATGGGAATGGGAGCTCTGGTGCGACGGAGTCCGGGCACACTCCTCGCAACCCGGTCAGGGGAGCAGTCGGTCCTGACCACAGCAGGGAGAACACCATGGATCCGGTTCCCTACGAAATCCGCGACGATGACATCGACGAGGTTCTTGCCGCCTATGAGCCGGCTGGCGGCTGGACGGACGAGGATCGCGCGACCGCTCATGACCGTGTCATGAGGCATTTGAACGACCTGAACGAGATCATCCGTACGGCACCCGAGGGACCCGAGGGCCACCCGCTCGACCGGCGGACTTCGGCGGTTGCCGGTCCGCTGAGCGCTCGACCGGGCGATGACTCGCCGGCCCGCCGGGAACTGGCCCTTGCCGCGATCGAGGAGTTTCTCGTCGGTGAGGGCGTCATTGCGGCCGGGCCGAACGAGCCGCGCGTGTTCCCCGTGCTTCCGAAGGACGCCGGGTAGGCCGCGAGCTACTCCGGGATCGTGCGAACCTCGACGCGGTTCTGGTTGAACAGCGGCACGAGCACGCGGTTGCGCCGGGCATCGTAGCCGATGTCCGCGGGTGATTCGAGGTTTGCGGCGAAGACACTGACGTTGCCGCTCGCATCGATGCGATAGACGCTGCTGCTTTCCCAGCTCGAGACGAGCACCGCGCCGTCGTGTGTCTGGATCACGCCGTCGAGCTGCCCTCCCGGCAGTACGGCGAGGGTATCGGGCGCACTGCCGTCGAGCGGGACACGCATCACGGCGGCGCCGCCGAACGGCACCAGGATGATCGCGCCGTCCACGGCGATGATCCCGTTCGGGCTGTTGAGCCAGTCACCGCGTGCAACCGCCGTCACGTTCTGCGCATCGACCTGGTAGATCGCCGCTCTGCCGTTCGGCTGGAAGCTGGCATCGACGCCCATGTCCGTAACGTAGAGCGTGCCGTCGGCAGCAGTTGCCAGGTCATTCAGGAACGTCGCGCCTTCTACGCCATGCGCGCCGATTGGTTGGCCGGTCGTGCGGTTGAACGCGCGCACGGTATCGATATCGGTGACCCACAGCGTGTCGCCGCGCGCGGCCATGCCCTTTGGCGCATGCAGCGTTACGTCGGCGCCATCGATCCACCGGGGCGTGTCGATCGTGCCGTCGGGCCGCACCCGTGTGATGAAGCCGTTGCCGTCCTTCTCGGCAGGCGCGCCGTTGATGTTCGACACGTAGTACATGTCAGCCTGCTCATCCCAGAACACGGATTCGGGTGTCGCGAAGACCGCGTCGGCGATCGCGAAATCGCCCTGCGCATCCGCGACGGCAGCCGTATCGGTCGCGCCGCCCTCCGGGCCGGCGTCCGCGGCGTCATCGCGCGGAGCGCATGCTGCGGCGATGGCGATGGCGAGGCTCAGGATCGTGAGGCGATGCAGTGGTCTGTGCATGACGGCTCTCCAGTGGAAGGTTGCCTGAATCTTATCGTGTCCGTCCCGCGCCGGAAGCCGTTCATCCCGGATTGGTGACTTCGTTCGAACCAATCGAGGCATGCCTGCATCCAATGGCCTGACAGCGTCCACTGGACCGCATGCCACCGGGAGGACAACATGACGATGCTCTGCGCAGTCACCGCAATCGCACTGGGGATCGCAGCGGCACCGCTCGACCAGGAGCAGCGACCCGTGCGCGACGTGGCTGCCACGACGCGGGCATCCGCACCACCCGACTCTCCGCCCGTCGCCAGTGCGATGCGTGCAGCGCAGCAACCCGCGATTGACGGTCGCGACGACGACGACGCATGGAAAACAGCGCCGCGCTTCACGCAGTTCCACCAGTTCGAACCCGAACCGAGCGGCGCGCCGTCACATCCCACCGACTTCCGGGTCGTATATGACGATGACAATCTATATGTGTTCGTTCGTGCGCACGATCCGCACCCTGACAGTATCATGCGCGCCCTCACGCGGCGCGACGTGCGCGGCTCCTCCGATCAGATCAAGATCATCATCGACTCCTTCAACGACGGGCGCACCGGCTTCCAGTTCGCAGTCAACCCGGACGGTGTGAAGCGTGACTTCGCCGTCTACGACGACACGCGCGAGGACGGATCGTGGAACGGCGTGTGGGACGTGGCAACCGCTGTGGACTCGCTGGGCTGGACGGCGGAGTTCCGCATCCCGTTTTCGCAGCTTCGTTACGCGGACGCGGCGTCGCACACGTTCGGCTTCGGCGTCTGGCGTGACATCGAGCGCTACCGCGAGCGTGTCAGCTGGCCGGCGTTCATGCGCGATCAGCAGGGCTTCATGTCACAGATGGGTCGGCTGAACGGCATCGATGGCATCAGCGCGGGCCGGCCGCTCGAGGTCACGCCGTACGCGGTGACGAAGAACGTGATGCGCGCGCTGCCGGCCGGGGGCTTCGAGCGGGCACAGGAGGTCTCGGCGGGCGGCGACCTCAAGTTCGGCATCACGCCGAACGTGACACTGAACGCAACGATCAATCCTGACTTCGGCCAGGTGGAAGCGGATCCCGCCGTCCTCAACCTGGGTGCGTTCGAGACGTTTCTCGGCGAGCGCCGCCCGTTCTTCGTGGAGGGTACCGGCCTCTATGCATTCCGGCTCAACTGCTTCGCCGTCGCCGACTGCGCCACCAACGAGGGGCTGTTCTACACCCGGCGCATCGGTCGCTCACCCACGCTGCTCGGCCAGTACGGTGACGCCCGCACGCCAGCGTCGACGCCAATCGCGGCTGCCGCGAAACTGACCGGCAGGACGGAGGGCGGGCTGTCCTTCGGCGTGATGAACGCATTCACGCGTCACGTGGACGGGGCCGACGACGCCACCGTGGAACCTCGCTCGAACTACGCGGTCGTGCGTGCGCAGCAGGATCTGCGCGGCGGTGATGCGGACATCGGCTTCATCGCGACCGCGGTCAACCGCGCACTCGACGAATGGACGGAGCCGGTGCTCCACAGCAGCGCATACACGGCGGGCATCAGCATGCGCAACCGCTTCGCCCGCGATTACGAGCTGGCAGCCTCGTTTGCGGCGTCGCACGTCTCAGGTTCGGCCGATGCGATTCTGCGAACACAGCGCAGCGCCGTGCACTACTATCAGATGCCCGGCGACGATCACGAGATCGACCCCGCGCGCACTTCGCTGAGCGGACACGCCGAGCACGTGAAGCTCGGGAAGTACGGCGGCGGCATCACACGGTTCGAAACCAGCCTCGTGCGTCAGTCGGCGGGATTCGAGGTGAACGATCTCGGCTACCTGCGACGCGCGGACCTGCTCGACTGGAGTACGTGGGGCTCGCTCAGCTTCCAGTCGCCGACGTCGGTGTACCGCTGGCTGCGGCTCAACGGAAATCACTGGCAGCGCTGGAACACGTCGGGCATGCGGCTGAACAGCGCAGTGAACGCCAACGCGCATGTCGGACTGCACAACAACTGGGACCTGCACGCCGGTGCCACGCTCGAAGGCCTGGGTGATTCCTTCTGCGACCGGTGTGCGCGGGGCGGGCCGGCTGTGCGCGTGTCGCCCGGATTCCATCCGTGGTTCGGCGTGAACGCCGACAGCCGCAGGACGCTTGCACCGTCGATGTGGGTGAACCTGTCCTTCATGGACGGCGGCCGTTCGCA
>CAYLME010000108.1:0-876 GCA_964384585.1 uncultured Gemmatimonadaceae bacterium
GTGGCGACGCCTGCTTACGGGGAAACTCCGACAGCGCATCATCCGCGGCAAGGTCGCGGGGCCGAGTCGGGCGTGCATATGATGCGAGCGTGCGGGGCTGCGGGTCGTGGCGTTGAGACGGGAGGTCGCGGTGGCGCGGGATGATCGGGACACGGGCGGCGGACCCGGGGGGGCGAATGCGCTCCGTGCCCGCGTCGTATTCCGCACGCGGGGGCTCGGCAAGGTGTATCGGATGGGGCAGGTGGAGGTGCACGCGCTGCGCGGGGTCGACCTGGACCTCTACGCAGGCGAGCTGGTCGTGCTGCTGGGTGCATCAGGCAGCGGCAAGTCCACGCTCCTGAACATTCTGGGCGGGCTCGATACGGCGAGCTCGGGTACGGTGACGTACCTGGATCATGATCTCACTCAGGCGGACGAGAGCGCGTTGACCGCGTTCCGGCGTGACCACGTCGGGTTCGTCTTCCAGTTCTACAACCTCATTCCGAGCCTGACCGCGCGCGAGAACGTCGCGATCGTGACGGAAATCGCGAGCGATCCGATGTCGCCCGTCGACGCGCTCGGGCTCGTCGGCCTGGGCGAGCGCATGGACCACTTCCCTGCACAGATGTCGGGCGGCGAGCAGCAGCGCGTAGCGATTGCGCGTGCGATCGCGAAGCGGCCAGCAGTGCTGCTGTGTGACGAGCCGACGGGTGCGCTCGACTCGACGACGGGCGTTACCGTCCTCGGTGCGATCCAGCGGGTCAACGTGGAGCTGGGCACGACCACTGCCGTGATCACGCACAATGTCGCGCAGGCGAGGATCGCGGACCGGATCATCCACCTGAGCGACGGCCGCATAAGCCACGTGGAGGAGAACAGAGAGCGGGTCATGGCCCG
>CAYLME010000108.1:886-1743 GCA_964384585.1 uncultured Gemmatimonadaceae bacterium
AGCAGCCGCGCAGCAGGCGCAATGCCGCGAGCCGCCGCACGGCGAGGCCAGCTGTGATGAGGCTGCGCGCACTGGACCGCAAGCTGCTGCGTGACATCTGGCACATGCGCGGCCAGGCGATCGCGATCGCATTCGTCGTCGTGGCCGGCGTGGCTTCCTGGGTGTCCATGGCGAGCGTCATGGACTCGCTGCAGCACACGCTGGACGACTATTACAGCGATTTCCGTTTTGCGCACGCGTTCGCGACGGTGCGTCGTGCACCCGAGCGTGTTGCCGAACGCCTGCGCATGGTGGACGGCGTCGCACATGTAGAGACCCGCGTGATGGGCGCGGCCAACCTCGAGGTACGCGGCTTCGACGAGCCTGTTGCGAGCGTGATCGTGAGCCTGCCGGCCGCGCAGCAGCCGCAACTCAACATGCTGTACATCCGCGCCGGCCGCCTGCCGCAGCCGCGCGCGGACGAAGTCGTGCTGAACGAGGTGTTCGCGGAGGCGCACGGGCTGCTGCCCGGTGACAGCATCACCGCGATCCTGAACGGTCGCTACCGCACCCTGGCCGTGAGCGGCATTGCGCTCTCGCCCGAATTCCTGATGCAGATCCAGCCGGGTACGTTCTTCCCCGACCCGGAGCGCTTTGGGGTACTCTGGATGGATCGCGATGTACTCGCCGCGGCGTACGACATGGTCGGTGCGTTCAACGACGTCGCGTTCACGCTCGCACCCGGCGCGAGCGTGGACCGGGTGATCGACCATATCGATGCGATCCTGCAACCGTGGGGCGGGCCCGGCGCATATGCGCGCGACGACCAGCTGTCGCATGTACTGATTTCCGAAGAGTTCAATCAGCTGGACACCACG
>CAYLME010000108.1:1753-11690 GCA_964384585.1 uncultured Gemmatimonadaceae bacterium
ACACCACGGCGACCATCCTGCCTTCCGTGTTCCTCGCCGTCGCCGCGTTCCTGCTGAACATCGTGGTGTCGCGGCTCGTCGCAACGCAGCGCGAGCAGATTGCAGTGCTCAAGGCGTTCGGCTACACAAACCGGTCGGTGGGCGTACACTACATGAAGCTCGTGCTGGTGATCGCGCTCGCAGGCGCGGCCATCGGCACCGGCGTCGGCGTGTGGGCAGCCTTCGTTCTCGGCGACGTATACCTCGACTACTTCCGGTTTCCGGCAATCCAGTACGCGCTGCGGCCGTCCGTAGTGATCGGCGCCGTCGCGCTGACGACCGGCGCCGCGCTGCTCGGTGTGATCCGGGCCGTCGGCAGCGCGGTCCGACTCGCGCCTGCCGAGGCCATGCGGCCGCAGGCACCTGCGAGCTACCGTCCGACGGTCGTGGAGCGACTCGGGCTGCAACACCTGTTCGACCAGCCGACGCGCATGATCCTGCGCAGCCTCGAGCGGCAGCCGATCAAGGCGCTGTTCACCGTACTCGGCATCGCGATGGCCTCGGGGCTGCTGGTCATCGGCCTGTTCTTCGGCAACTCGTTCGAGCGCATCATCCACGTGCAGTACGGCCTGTCGCAGCGCGATGATCTCGCGGTTTCGTTCGTGGAACCGACATCGACGTCCGCAGTCCAGGAGCTGGCGGCGATGCGCGGTGTGCTGCATGCGGAGCCGTCGCGAAGTGTTCCTGCGCGACTGCGTCACGGGCATCGTGAGCGGACGATCGCGCTCGAGGGACTGCCGCGTGACGCATACCTGCGCCGCATCATGGATACCGACCTGCAGCCGCTCACCATTCCTGCGGCGGGCGTGCTGCTTGCCGCGCGCCTCGGCGAGCTTCTCGATGCTCGCCCGGGCGACCGCATCGAGGTGGAAGTGCTCGAGGGTGAGCGCCGCCACACGGATCTCGTCGTTGCGGGACTGAGCGAGCAGTACGTGGGTCTTGGCGCGTACATGGACATCGACGAGCTCAACCGCCTTGCGGGCAGCGGCCAGGCAGTCTCCGGTGTGCTGCTCATGATCGACGATGCCTACACGGCCGAGATCACGAGGCGGCTGCGCGATCGCCCGCGCGTGGCTGCCATCATTGGGCACGATCGGGCGATCGATGCGGTGCAGGAACTGTTCGAGTCCAGTATGCTCGTGATGACCGCTGTGCTGAGCCTGTTCGCCGGCATCATCGCCTTCGGCGTCATCTACAACAGCGCGCGTATTTCGCTCTCCGAGCGCGACCGCGAACTCGCCAGCCTCCGTGTCCTGGGCTTTTACAGGGGCGAAGTCGCGTACATTCTGCTGGGCGAGCTGGGCGTGCTGGTGCTGCTCGCGATTCCGGCAGGCTTTCTGCTCGGCGCATGGGGCGCGCACGCGATAATTGGTGCACTCGGGTCCGACATGTACCAGATTCCGGTCGTGCTGCAGCCAGCGACCTTCGGCAGCGCTGCTGTCATCGTGCTCGTCGCCGCTGTTGCATCCGCGCTCGCGGTCGTGCGGCGAATCAACCGGCTCGACCTGGTCGGCGTGCTCAAGACGAGGGAGTGATGAAGCGACCGACTCGCCGACAGATCGTGATCGGTGTGATTGCTGCAGCCGTGCTTGCCGCAGTCGTCTTCGCGTTCCTGCCGGAATCACGGCTCGTCGACACGGCCGCGGTCACGCGTGGTCCATTGCGTGTCACGGTGGAGGAGGAGGGCCGGACCGAAATCGTGGATCGCTACGTCGTGACCTCGCCCGTCGTCGCATACGCACGGCGGATTACACTGGAAGCGGGCGACATCGTGAACAGCGGCGACGTGCTCGTACAGCTCGAGCCGCCGCGGGCCGCGATCCTCGATCCACGGACCCAGGCGCAGGCGAACGCGGCAGTCCGCTCCGCGCGCGCGCGCGTCGGCGATGCAGCGATCGCTGCGGAACGTGCGAGCGCCGACCGTGCACGCTACGAAACGCTGTTCGAAGCCGGCGCGATCACGGTGCAGGAGGTCGAGCAGGCGCGTGCGGCGGCCGCCCACGCAGGCGCCGCACTCGAGTCGGCGCGTGCGGAACTGGCGGCCGCCGAGGTGTCCGCCCACGCGACACCGTCCGTTGGGTTGCCGGTGCCATCGGTGCTGCGTGCTCCGGCCGCCGGCCAGGTGCTCGTCGTGCACCACACCAGCGAAGGCGCCGTCAACCCGGGCCAGCCGCTGCTCGAGATCGGCAACACGAACGGCATCGAGGTGCGCGCGGACATGCTGTCGGAGGATGCGGTGCGCATCGCTCCGGGCGCGCGCGTCGAGGTGGATGACTGGGGTGGCAGCGGCGCACTGGATGCGGCCGTCACACGCATCGAGCCCGAGGCGATCACGAAGATTTCGGCGCTCGGCGTCGAGGAACAGCGCGTCCCGGTGCGCGCAGCGATCACGTCACCGGCATCCCTGTGGGCCGGCCTGGGCTCCGGATACCGCGTGCTTGCCCGGTTCATCCTGTGGGAGGAACCCGACGTCCTGCAGGTCCCTGCCGCCGCCCTGTTTCGCACGGGCGACGGCTGGAGCGCGTTCGTGGTGGAGGGTGGCAGGGCGCGCCTCAGGGCGGTCCGGATCGGCCAGCAGGGCGGCCTCGCGACGCAGGTGCTCGAGGGGCTCGCAGAAGGCGACGTGGTCGTCGTGCATCCTCCGAACGACCTCGGAGACGGCGCGAGAGTAGACGCCCGGGACGTGAACAGCCACTGAGCCCCCGGCATCGCTTCGTCGGGCACCGATGCGAGCCTGCCGGAAGCGGCGGGCCGCGTCTCCGCAGTGGATTCCTGGAGACTCATCCCACCCGGGCTGTCGCGAAAGCGCCCGACGAAACATTATGCATATGCTCAAGTATGACGGGAGCACGTGTGACCCGGCCGGCGGCGCCGGCCCATCCCCGGATCGACGGATTATGACGCAGACCCGCAGCGGGTGGCTGCTGGCAGCCACCGCCCTCGTTGTCATGACGGCGTGTGCCACGGGCACCGGCACGCAGCCAGCGACGCCAGCCGATGCGGCCGTCCGGGGCACGCCGGGCGGGCCGGACCGGGCGACTGCCGACATGGAGGCGCTCTACCGCGCCCGCATCGACAGCGCACGCAGCCGTTTCACGGACGCGGACGTCGAGTTCATGACGGGGATGATCCACCACCACGCGCAGGCGATCGAGATGGCGCAGCTCGCGCCGACGCATGGTGCGAGCGGCTCGATCCAGACCCTCGCGGCCCGGATCATCAATGCGCAGGACGACGAGATCGCCACGATGCAGCGCTGGCTGCGGGATCGCGGCCAGCCGGTTCCGGAAGTACATCGGATGGAGGACGGTCGCGTGATGGTGCACACACCGGGCATGCAGCACGGCGGAGGTCATGGTCACGCGATGCACGACATGCCGGGCATGCTGAGCGACGAGCAGCTCGCATCACTGCGCGCCGCGAAAGCGGCCGACTTCGACCGGCTCTTTCTCACCCTGATGATTCAGCACCACAAGGGCGCAGTGATCATGGTTCACGACCTGTTCGCGACGGACGGCGCGGGACAGGATGAGGACGTGTTCCGCTTCGCGTCGGACGTACAGGTCGATCAACGGACGGAGGTCGCACGCATGGAGCTGATGCTCCAGGCGCTGCCGCCCGCCGAGGACTTGCAGTAGTCACACTCCCAGAGAACCAGCAAAGGAAGCGGTTATGAGACCTGTCCCCCTGCAGGAACTCCGTACGCGTACCGTCCCGCTGCGCGCCGGTGCGCTGCTGGCCGCCGTCGCCATGAGCCTTGCGGCATGCGCGTCGTCGGCGCCGTCGGCCGGCTCGGGGCAGCCGGCACCGCAGACGTCCGACGTCATGCCGTTCGCGCGCGCGCTCCAGACGGTGCCCAGCCCGGACCCTCGCGTCGGTCTCGGTGCCGGCCTGTTCGACGCCGAGGAGGCGATCTGGAACCTGCGCCAGGTCGCGTTCATGCCGCCGCCGGATGAATTCCTCGGTGTGACGAACTCCGACCTCGCGTTCACGGGCGACTACGCGATCCAGGGCAACTACAACGGCTTCCAGATCTGGAACGTGTCGAACCCGGCACAGCCGACCCTCGAGATCGGGTTCGTGTGTCCGGCATCGCAGAGCGACGTCTCCGTCTACAGGAACCTGCTCTTCGTTTCAGGCGAGGGAATGGGCGGGCGGCTGGACTGCGGTACGGAAGGGATTCGCGAAGCCGTCAGCCATGACCGCCTGCGCGGCATCCGCATCTTCGATATCACGGACATCCGCAATCCGCAGTATGTCGGCAACGTCCAGACGTGCCGCGGCTCACACACCCACACGGTGCTCGAGCATCCTGGCGACACCGAGAACGTCTACATCTACGTGTCGGGCTCTGCGCAGGTCCGTCCGGAGGATGAGCTGCCGGGTTGTGTCGCTGCCTCACCGGCCGATGACCCGAACTCCGCGCTCTTCCGCATCGAGGTCATCCGTGTGCCGCTGCAGAACCCGGAGCTCGCTGCGATCGTCAGTTCGCCGCGCATTTTCAACGATCTCGTCGCCCCGCCGACGCACGGCCTGGCGCCCGACGACATCCGCGAGATCGAGGAAGCAAGGGCGCGCGGCGCCTTCATCGCAGAGGTGATGGGGCAGACGTTCGTGCTTCCGGACCAGTTCATCCGACCGATGCTCGACACGATGGTCGTGCGTCGCGGCGGCACGGGTGCGCCGACGGCGCAGGACAGCGCCACGCTGCGGGCGGCGCTGCCGCAGATGATCGCGGAGATGGTCGGCGCGCGCGAGGAGGGTGATGGTCCGCGTCCCGGTCCGACACAGTGCCACGACATCACGGTCTACCCGGCGATCGGGCTGGCCGGCGGCGCCTGCGAGGGCTACGGCCTGCTGCTCGACATCCGCGATCCGGTCAACCCGGTGCGCATCGATGCCGCGGCCGACTCGAACTTCGCGTACTGGCATTCCGCCACGTTCAGCAACGATGGCAGCAAGGTCATCTTCACGGACGAGTGGGGCGGCGGCGGTCAGGCGAAGTGCCGCGCCAGCGACCCGATGGAGTGGGGCGCGAACGCGATCTTCACGATCGAGAACCGGCAGCTCGTCTTCAAGGAGTACTACAAGCTGCCGGCCGCGCAGACGCCGGTCGAGAACTGCGTTGCGCACAACGGCTCGCTGATCCCGATCCCCGGCCGCGACGTCATGGTCCAGGCATGGTACCAGGGCGGCATCTCGGTCTTCGACTTCACGGATCCGAACAACCCGGTCGAGATCGCGTTCCATGACCGTGGCCCCATCGATCCGGACCAGTTCTCGATGGGTGGCAGCTGGTCGGTGTACTGGTACAATGGTGCGATCTACAGCTCGGAGATCGCACGCGGCCTGGACGTCTTCGAGCTCGCGCCGAGCGCGTTCCTCACGCAGAACGAGATCGACGCGGCGAACACGGTGCAGCTCGACTATCTGAACCCGCAGGGCCAGCCGCACTACGCGTGGCCGGCATCGTTCGCGCTGGCACGTGCCTACATCGACCAGCTCGAGCGGTGGCAGGGACTGTCGGCCGACGAAATCGCAGAGATCCGCGGCTCGCTCGTAAGTGCAGAGGTGCTGTCGGGCGCACCGCAGGCGAACATGCTGAATCGCCTGGCGACGCGCCTCGACGGAAACGTTGCCGGATCACGCGACGCAGCACGCGTCCGTCTCCTGGCCGACGGAGTGCGCGCACTGGCAGCGCGCTAGCACGCGCAGCACCGGAGCGGTGCACGGTTCGGCCGCTCCGGACACTGTGAAATGAAAGACGGCCGGCGCAGTTCGCGTCGGCCGTCTTCATGTTACATTGGCCCGCATGGCATGGTTCACCCTCTTCATCGCGGGCCTGCTCGAGGTCGGCTGGGCCGTCGGCCTCAAGTACACGGAAGGCTTCACGCGCCTGTGGCCGACCATCTTCACCGCGATCTCACTGATTGCGAGCATGGGCCTGCTCGGCCTCTCGCTGCGCACGCTTCCGCTCGGCACCGCCTACGCCGTGTGGACCGGCATCGGCACGACCGGTACTGCGATCCTCGGCATCGTGCTGTTCCGCGAGCCGGCGACGGTGATGCGCCTCGTCTTCATCGGCCTCATCGTCATCGGTATCCTGGGACTGCGACTGGCATCGGCGCCGCCAGCGCAGTAGCCGCACATCCGCAGCACGTGCACACGACGTCGTACGACGCGGGCTGCGAGCGGTCCTACATGTGATGCTGCCGCAGCCGCTCTTCGCGCTCGCGTCGCGCTTCCCAGTAGCCGGGCGGTACGAGCAGAACCGGACAGCCGACGCGTCGCGCAACGATGGAGGACACGCTGCCGATGAGTGCGCGTGCGAGTGCGCCGTGGCCGTGCGTGCCGAGAACGACGAGGTCCGCCTCGAAATCCTGTGTACGCTGCAGGATGACACTGGCAGGATCGCCCTCGGTGACTTCCTCTTCGATCTTCAGCGACGGTGCGCAGCCGGTCCGTTCGCACGCGTCGGCGACGTGGCGATGCAGCTCGCGCTTGCTGAAGGTGTGCGGCGGTTCGCCGGGCGCTTCGTCGGGCACGTTCGGCACGACGAGCAGTATGTGCACGCTCGTCTGTGATCCGCTGCCACGCGGTTGGCGCAGCGCGGCACTCCAGATGAGGCCGACGTCGAGCGCGCCCTCCGCGGCATCGGACAGGTCCGTCGGAATGAGGACGCAGCGCAGTGGCAGCGTGATCGGCTCGTGAACGATCAGACATGGAACATCACTCGTACGCACGAGCCGGTCCGCCGTCGTGCCGAGCTCCTGCGCGCTCTTGTTGCGGTGCGGCCCGATCACGATCAGGTCGGCGGCCACTTCCTCGGCCACGTCCAGGATCACGCGGTGTGCGCGCCCGCGCTCGACGCGAGTGCTGGACGTGCGGCCACTGGAAGGCAGCGCAGTCGCGACCTGCTCCTCCAGGTCCATGTTCGCCTGGTGCAGACTGGCCGGTCCCGCCGCGGAGAACATGTCCTCCTCTACGACATGGAGGACGTGCAATTCCGACTCGGCAAGTGCGGCGAGGGCGGCCGCACTGCGCAGAACATGAGCAGAGCTCGACGAGAGGTCGCTCGCAACCAGAATGCTCGTGATCCGAAAGGGCATGTCTTTCTCCTGTCCTGATGACGCTAGATCCCGAAATTTATCCCGAGGTTGCGCGCCGTCGCGAGCACGTGCTCATCGGGCGTCACGCGCGCGATGCGATTTGCGACCTCGGACAGCGGGATCGAGCGGAACCCGGGTGGGTTGAAGGCAACCATCACGCCACTCTCGCCGCGACTGAGCGCACTGACGGCTGCCGAACCGAAGCGCAGGCCGAGTACGCGGTCGAACGTGGTCGGTGCACCGCCGCGAATGACATGCCCGAGCGCTACCGAGCGCGCCTCCTTCTCCGCGCGCTGCGACAGCTCGGTCGCAAGCTGTTCGGCGATCCCGCTGTAGCGGCCGGTACGCTCCGACTTGACGGTCTCGCCGCCCTTCGCGCGTGCGCCTTCCGAGCAGACCAGGATGTGATAGCGGTGGCCGTCCGCCTCACGGCGGCGGATGTGCTCGGCAAAGACCTCGATGTCGTACGGGAACTCGGGTATCGCGATCATGTGCGCACCGCCGCCGATCCCCGAATAGAGCGCGATCCATCCCGTATCGCGGCCCATGACTTCGACCGTGAAGAGCCGCTGGTGCGCTTCCGCCGTCGTGTGCAGCTTGTCGATCGCGTCGGTGGCGTTCGAGACCGCCGTGTCGAAGCCGAACGTCATCCACGTGCCGACGACGTCCCTGTCGATCGTCTTCGGCACGCCGATCACGCGCATGCCCGTCCGCGCCACGTCGTCGGCGATCTGCATGGTGCCATCACCGCCCGCCATGATCAGCGCGTCGATGCCATGCCGCTCGAGCGCGGAGACGACATCCGCGACCGTACGTCCGTCCGCGAACGGATCGCCGCTACTCGCGGCGCCGAGCATGGTGCCGCCCAGCCGTTCGATGCCCATGGTGTTGCGCTGATCGAGCATCTCGATCGTGCCCTCCTCCAGCAGCACGCGAAAGCCTTCGCGCAACCCGAACATCTGGTGGCCCTTCTCGCAGGCGGCCATCGTGGCAGCCCGGATCACTGCGTTCAACCCGGGCGCATCGCCGCCCGACGTGCTGATCGCAATCCGCATCGGTTTCTGAAAACCGGAATAGACTCCTGGCATGTGCGCAGAATGGCGGCGGCAGGGGATACACGCCAGATGTCAGGCGTAACGGGTCGAAAGGCCTGTCACCACGTGATCCGTCGGCTGGGCTGGAACGTCTCGAAACCCGGCAGCCGCCGGTACGTTGCGAGCAGCGCTAGCGCTCCCGTCGGTAGAGCCGCATGGCGATCGGTGCGCACAGCAGCGTCACTGCCGCGGGCGTGGCCAGGCTGAGCACGATCTCCGGCATCACCACGGTACCGTCCAGCAACCCCCGTGTGGCGGTCACGATGTGCGTCACCGGGTTCAGCGCGACGATGACCTGCAGCCAGCCGGGCATCGTTGCCGGATCCACGTACACATTGGATGCGAACGTGAGCGGCATGATGACCAGCCAGCTCAGCGTGAGCACCGTGGACGGCGAGCGCACCCAGAGCGCTACGGCGGTGAAGATCCAGCCGATCCCGAATGCAAAGACATTGAGCAGCAGGATCGACGCGATGACACCGGCCAGTCCGGTCTGCGGTCGGTACCCGAGCACCAGGCCGATCAGCACCACGATCACGGAAGAAACCGTGTATCGAACCGTGTCACCTGCCATTGCTCCGACCACGGGCGCCGGTTGCCAGATCGGCATCGACTTGAACCGGTCGTACACGCCGCGCGAGATGTCCGTGTTCAGCGTGAAGCCGGTGTACACCGTCGTGAAGGTGACGGTCTGCACGAGAATGCCCGGCAGCAGGAACTGCAGGTACGCCGTGGGCGAGCCCGCCAGCGCACCGCCGAACATGAATGTGAACAGCACCGTGAACATCACCGGTGTCACGATCACGTCGAACACCTGCTCGGGCATGTGCTTCACCTTCAGCAGCGCTCGCCACGCGAAGGTGATCGTGTCCGTGAGCGCGCCCGCCGGTTCCGGCGAATGCCGCTCCGCGAGTACATCGTGCAGCGCCTGGTGCACCGGGCGGTGCGCGGACGATACGGCGGTACTCATGCTGCGGCCCCCTCGGGCGGCTCCTCCGCTGAACCGGCGTCCGCCGGCTCTGCCGGGTGCCCGGTCAGTGCAAAGAACACCTCGTCCAGGCTCGGCTGGCCGAGCGAGAAATCGCTCACGTCGATGCCCGCCTCACCCAGCGCGGCGAGCGCGGGCGCAGCGCGCACGCCGTCCTCGAGCTGCACGCTCAACGCACGCGGGTCTGCCTCGGAATGCACACCCACACCGAACCAGCCAGTCAGCAGGTGCCGCGCACGCTCCCGTTGCGTCGTATCGGCGACGCGCAGTCGCAGGACACTCGTGCCGACCGACGCCTTGAGTGCCGCAGGCGTCCCTTCTGCGATCACCCGGCCGTGATCGATGACCGCAATCCGATCGGCCAGTTGATCCGCTTCCTCGAGGTACTGCGTCGTCAGCAGTACCGTCGTGCCGCCCGCGACGAGCACACGGATGATGTCCCACACCTGGCTGCGGCTGCGCGGGTCGAGCCCAGTGGTCGGCTCGTCCAGGAAGAGCAGGGCCGGCGTGCGCAGCAGGCTCGCGGCAATGTCGAGACGCCGGCGCATGCCGCCCGAGTACGTCTTGACCTCGCGATCGGCAGCATCCGTGATGTCGAACGCGGTGAGCAACTGCCGCGCGCGTGCGTTCGCGGCCGAACGCGAATAACCCAGCAGACGGCCGAGGATGCGCAGGTTCTCACCGCCCGTCAGATCCTCGTCCACGGA
>CAYLME010000109.1:0-11683 GCA_964384585.1 uncultured Gemmatimonadaceae bacterium
GTGCGAAGAACGTCAGCATCAGCGTGAACGTCGTCGCACGGAACGCCTTCGTGCGCGAGCGCAGATACAGCACCAGCGGCGGCCCGAAGATGATCAGGTAGTAGCTGAGATACGCGAGGTGCAGCGGCTCCGACACCCAGAGGTCGGGTACCGCAGCGGCCAACGTCTGACTTGGCTGTCCGCCGAAGAACAGCGCTTCCAGCCGGATGATCGCCTCGTCGAAGTACCTGCCGTCCCACACGCTCCGGTTCAGTACGGCCAGCTCGGTGTAGAGCGCCGGTATCAGGAGCAGCACGTACCAGTCATGAACAACGGTCGCGAGCCGCGGCGCATGCGAGTGCACGCGTGCGGCCAGGGCATCGAACGGCGGTACGTGCAGCAGCAGCAGCACGGCCAGGATGTGCACTGCGCCGAGCAGCACCCACTCGGCCGGCCGATGCGGGAACAGCAGCGCCGCACCCGACAGGATGAGGTAGAGGGCAAAAAGGCGATCGAGCGCCCTGGGCGGCTTCACGCGCGCAACATCCGTTTCGCGCGCCACGGACATCGTTGTCACGGCTACAGCTGTTTCTCGTACACGCGGTATCTCTTGTACTCGTATCCGCCGACGCGCTCGATCCCGTTCCGCATCTCGATGTTGTCATCCAGGATCCACGAGCACTCGCCGCGAGCCCGGTCGCGCTTGCCGGCTTCGATCATGATGTGTGCGATCATGGCCGCATCGAAGCCGCGATTGCGGAAGCCGGGCTTGATGCCGAGCGTGAGCACGCGGATGCGGTTGATGCTGCGACGGTGCCACAGCACGCGGAAGATGCCGAACGGCAGCAGCCGTCCGTCCTTCAGGTGATGCAGCGCCTGATTGAAGTCGGGCAGTGCCAGAGCGAATGCGACCGGCTCGTCATCGACGAAGATGAGTGGGCACAGCTCGGGAGCGACGACCGGCTTGAGTTCCTTCGCGAGATGACGGATCTCCGCATCCGTGAACGGCACGAAGCCCCAGTTCTTCTCCCATGCGCTGTTGTAGATCTGCAGGATCAGATCGATCTCCGTGTCCAGCCGCGACATGTCGATCGAGCGGATGCGTACGCCATCCATGCGGCTCATCCGGTCGTACATCCGCTGCAGCCGCGTGGGCACATTCGGCGCGTCGACCCAGTACGACAGCAGGTCGCGCGCCTTCTCGAGTCCCGCCCCTTCCATCAGCGTCCGGTAATAGCGCGGCGTATGCGCCATCATCACCATGGGCGGCGAGTCGAAGCCGTCGATGAGCACGCCCGGGCCGTAGAGCTCGTCGTTCGTGGAGAGATTCATCGGGCCACGCATGACGCGCATGCCCCTGGCACGCAGCCAGTCCGCCGCCGCATCGAGCAGTGCGCTGGCGACAGCCGCGTCATCGATCGACTCGAAAAGGCCGAACGTACCGACCTGTTCGTCGTGGAACTCGTTCGCGCGGTGGTTGACGACGGCGCACACGCGGCCCACGGCACTGCCGTCGCGCAGCGCCAGGAAGCACTGCATGTCCGCGTGATCGTGGAACGGGTGCCTGCTGCGATTCAGGAGGTCGCGCACGGCCATGCGCAGCGGCGGGACCCAGTTCGGGTCGTCCCGGTAGATGGCCCACTGCATGTCGATGAACCGTGCACGATCCGCCCGGCTCGTGACGGGGCGGACCTCGATGGCACCGTCCGCAGCCGTCGAAACCGCTGCAGACGGGACTGCACCGCTCACAGTACGGCGACGCGCTTGCCGATGCTGGCGAACACGTCCAGTGCGGAGTCGATCTGCTCGTCCGTATGCGTCGCCATGACCGAGATCCGCAGCCGGCACGAGTTGTCCGGCACCGCGGGTGGCGTCACCGGGTTCGAGAAGATGCCCGCATCGAAGAGCTCCTTCCAGAACACCAGCATCCGCTCCATCTCGCCGACCTGGATCGGGATGATCGGCGTCTCGCTGCCACCGATGTCATAGCCCAGTGAGCGCAGCCCGTCCTGCATGCGCCGCGTGTTGTCCCAGAGTCGCGCGCGCCGCTCCGGCTCGAGCTCGATCACGTCGAGCGCAGCAATCGTGGACGCGACGGACGCCGCCGGACAGCTCGCACTGAAGATCAGCGGACGCGCGTGGTGCTTCAGGTAATGGATCACGTCCTCGGGACCGGCGATCATGCCGCCGATGGAGCCAAGCGACTTCGAGAACGTCGCCATGATCAGCGATACACGGTCCTCGAGATGGAAGTGCTGCGCTGTGCCGCCGCCCAGCTCACCGAGTACGCCGAAGCTGTGCGCGTCATCGACCATGACCTCCGCACCGTAGAACTCGGCGAGGGCGACAATGGCCGGCAGATCGACGATCGAGCCCTCCATGGAGAACACGCCGTCCGTCACGATCAGCTTGCCTGCCTCCGACGGCGTACGCGCAAGCTCACGCTCGAGTGAACGCAGGTCGCCGTGCGGGTAGCGGTGCACGGTGCCCATCGCGAGCCGCGAGCCGTCGATGATGCTCGCGTGATTCAGCTTGTCACTGAACACGTGATCGTCACGACCGACGAGCGTGGAGATGACACCGAGGTTCGTCTGGAATCCCGTGCTGAACACGAGTGCGGATTCCTGGTTGACGAAACGCGCGAGCCGCTCCTCCAGCTCCTCGTGCAGCGCAAGCGTGCCGTTCAGGAACCGGCTACCCGTGCAGCCGCTGCCGAACCTGCGCAATGCCTGCTCCGCCGCCTCCAGAACCTTCGGATGGTGCGTCAGCCCGAGATAGTTGTTCGAGCCGAACATGACCTTGCGCTCACCGCGGATCACGACCTCGGTGTCGTACGACTCCTCGATCGCGGCGAAATACGGATAGTACCCCGATGCCATTACTTCACGCGCCTTCGTGAAGCGATAGGCCTTCTCGAATAGACTCATGTATTCTCCAGAAACGGCTGCAGCCCCTGGCTCACAACCATCCGTGTTCCCGATACCAGCGGGCCGTATCAGCCAGCCCCTCGGCGAGCGGGCGCGGGGCGATGGCAAGATCGCGCAGGGCCGGCTCCGTGTCACACAACCAGCCGGGCGCCAGCAGCTCCTCCGCCTTGTCCCGGTTGAATATTGTCGCGCGGCCTACCAGGCCGGCGCCCCACTCACTCACCGCCGCAGCAGCCCGTAGCGCAGACTCGGGCAGCGACAGCGTCCGGCCACGCCGTCCCACGGCCGCAGCCACCAGCTCGAGCACCTCCAACCAGGTGTAGGAGCGCGGCTCGGCGACATGATATACGCCGCTGACACCAGAAAGTGTTGCAGCGCTCACGACCGCGCGGGCCAGATCCTGCACGTGAACGAGCTGAAGCCGCCGGTGGGGACGACCGGGGACCGGCAGCAATCCACGTTGTGCCAGGCGGAAAAAGGGGAGCAGGTCGCGATCACGCGGCCCGTATACCGCCGGAGCACGAATGATGACCGCCTCGAACGGGCCGGCTTCCTCCGCGCATGCCACCTCCCCGGCCAGCTTGCTCCGCCCATACGCCGTGAGCGGACGCGGCGCTGTCCCCGCATCGACCCCGGTTTCAGCACTCGGACCGGCTGCCGCCAGCGAGCTGAGGTATACGAACCGCCGCGGCGGCCGTGCCGCCCGGCGCAGCGCACGCAGCAGCGCCCGCGTCGCCTGGTCGTTGACCGCGTCATACTCGGCCTGCGAGCGCGCGCGTGTCAGCGCAGCCATGTGTACGACGCTGTCCGCACCCTCCGCGGCATGTGCCACCACGTCGGCGTCCGTCAGACTGCCCGCAATGACGGTCGCGCCCAGCTGACGCAGGCGAGTCGTGTCACTCGTATGACGGACAACCGCGCGAACAGTGACGTCCTGCGCCGCGAAGGCCTCCGCGGCATGCGTGCCGACGAAGCCGGTCGCACCCGTCAGAAGTACGGTTTTCAAAGACATTCGACGGCTTCAAAACTCGTTTCGGCGAGTCCAGAAGGCAATGGCCACAAGCCCTTCCACGGGCTCAGGCGCATGCCCGGATCGCCGCTTCCACTGCGTCCAGCGCCGCTTCGAGCTGGGCCGCCGTGATCACGGCCGGCGGCGTGATCGCCAGCGTCCTGCCATCGCTGCCCTCGGGCAGCACGAGCACGCCGCGCCGCAATGTATCCTCCATGACGGCCGGCGCTAACGGCTGCTCGAACGTGACGGCCTGCAGCAGACCGACACCGTGGGCATGGGCCAGTCCAGGAACGGACTCGACCCATGATTCGGTCCGTGTCCGGATAGCGTCGCCGACCGTGGCAGCACGCGCGATCAGGCCGTCCGACGTGATTGCCTCGAGTTGCGCGAGCGCTGCCGCGCAGGCGACCGGGTTACCCAGAAAGGTGCTCGTATGGATGGCTTCGCCCGTCGACGGCGGCCAGGCGTCCATGGCGTCCGGCGTGCCGATCGCGGCGCTGAGCGGCAGGCTGCCGGTGAGCGCCTTGCCTGCGACCAGGATGTCGGGGACCGTGTCGACGTGTTCGCAGGCGAACCAGCGCCCCGTCCGACCGATGCCCGTATAGATCTCGTCGAGGATGAGCAGGATCCGCTCGCTGTCGCAGCGCTCACGGAGTGCGGGCAGGAACTCTGGCGGCGGTACGATGATGCCGCCGCGTCCGAGTACCGGCTCGACGATGATCGCGCCGATCGGATGCGACGATCGCTCCGCGGTTGCGATCGCGCTGTCGAGGGCGTCGAGGCATGCCTCGAGGCTCGCTGCGTCCGCGTGGCCTGCACTGTCCGGGTAGGGCACATGACGCACGCCGGCGAACAGCTGTTCCGTGAACGGGGCGCGGAAATCGCTGCGGTGTGTGACGGCCAGTGCGCCGAACGTGAGACCGTGATATGCGCCCTCGAAGGCGATTATGCCGCTCCGTCCCGTGCGCAGCCGGGCGGTCTTGATCGCTGCCTCGACGGCCTCGGCCCCGGCGCTGCCGAGGATGGTTACGCCGAGGTCGCCCGGTGTGATCGCGGCGAGTCTTTCGAGGAGGCTGACCTTCACTGCGGGCGGGTGGACGTCACCGAGGCCGTGTGCGAGTCGTGCCGCCTGGTCGGCGATCGCGGCAGCCACGGCCGGGTGCGAGTGGCCGGCGTGTGCGACGCCGAAGCCGGCGGTCAGGTCCGTGTAGATGTTGCCGTCCGCGTCGCGAACCGCGGCACCGCGCGCCTCGGTCCAGAACACCGGGAACGTGGGCGTGATCTGGGTGATGTTGCGCGATTCGACGCTGCACAGTCGTTGTGCGAGCGCATGCGACGCGGGGCCGGGAACTGCCCCCGCCGGTGCCGGCAGCTCGTCGCCGCGCAGGGCCTGCGGACTCACACGCTCAGTGCCGGCGCACGAACAGGAAGGTGAGTGCGGCAGCTACGCCGGCGCCGATGAGTCCCGCAGAGCCGGCTGCGACGATGCGCTCCCTGCGGTCGCGTGCTTCGGCCGCGTAGGCACGCGCCATCTCCGCATCCTCTGTCGTGACCCCATCGGCTCCGCCGTTCGCATCCTCTTCCCTGGCTGTACACGCAATGCACGACGCGGTGGCGGAGCTGCGCGCCGAGCGGTTCAGGAAGACGAGGGGTGTGCCGCAGACGGCGCATGCCGCATCCGTCGGCAGCGGCTCGATCGCGTCGTAGAGCGCGCGGCGCGACCAGCCCATGCGATCGGCGATATCCGCGACGGAGACGTCGCTGTCCCAGTACAGCCGGTTCGCTTCCTCGACCGTACGGCGATCCAGTTCGTTCATCGGGCCCCCGGGCTGTAGTCAACGACAAGATAGCTGGCGGTATACCGCATGGGGAGGCATGCTGCGTGCACAATGCGTGCGCATGAAACGCACTCCCGCCGCCGCGCTTGCCCTCGCCATGACGGTGGGTACCTTGCCCGTGGCATGCGCCGATGACGGGACGGTGCGCGAGACAGAGTCTTTGCCTGCGGCGGAACTCGGCATTGTGCGCGCAGGGGAATCGCTGAGCGGCTCACCGACGCAGCCACCACCGGACATCGAGGCCAGGCCTGCACGCATCTATCACGTACTCACGGATTTCGACTGGTATGCTCGTGGCGAGCCCGTCGTGCTGGAAGGCACATCCTATACGGTGGCTGGTGACCCGTTGCGCATCGACGCGCGTACACTCGAGCGCGTCGCGGAGTACGGCGGCGTGGACCTGTACCGTCGCGACGGCGACCCCGGCCTCTACATCCCGGTCTTCGACGGCTACTGGCTCGGTTTCGCTGCCGATCCCGATGCGCCCGTTGCCGACGCGGCAGCAGACACCACACTCGCGGACACAACGGGCGCGGGCTGACCGGGGCACGTCGTGACGCTGCAGCGGCCGCCGCGACTGCGAGCCGGTGCGCGCGTGGCGCTCGTGGCGCCGGCGGGCCCGGTGGACGAGGTGCGCATCGAGCGTGCGCTCCGGAACTGCGAGCGGCTCGGGCTGCTGCCGGTCCTCGCGCGTTCCGCCCGTCAGCGCACCGACTACCTCGCGGGCAGTGATGCGGAGCGTGCGAGCGACCTGCGCGATGCGCTGACGGACACTTCGATCGATGTGGTGTGGGCTCTGCGCGGCGGGTACGGCACGATGCGGACGCTCGCGGAACTGCGACAGCTGCCGCTGCATCCGGCGAAGCCGTACATCGGCTTCAGCGACAACACGGCGATTCATCTTGCGCTGCTTCGCAGTGGCGTCGTCTCGTTCCACGGTCCGCACGCTGGCGGCGAGTTCCCGGAGTTCACGGAAGCCGCAATGCGCAGGGTGCTCTTCGATGCGGCCACGGGTCCGTTGCCGATGGACGATGTCGAGGAGCCGGTGACGATTCGCGGCGGCAGTGCGGAAGGACAGCTGATCGGCGGCAACCTGTCGCTCGTATCATCGCTGGTCGGAACACCATGGCAGCCGGAACTGAGCGGCCGCCTGCTGTTCATCGAGGAGGTCGGCGAGTCGTTCTACCGTATCGATCGCATGTTCACGCACCTGCGACTGGCCGGCCTGCTGGAAGGTGTGGCCGGCGTGGTGCTCGGCCGCTTTGCGGACTGCGAGGGTGATGAGCCCGGGCGTACGATCGAGGATCTGTTCGGCGAGCTGCTCGGTCCGCTCGGCGTCCCGGTCGCGAGCGGGTTCCCGTTCGGCCACGTACCACACAACTGGACGCTGCCACTCGGTGTTCGCGCCCGGCTCGACGCAGACGACGGGACGCTGACGCTGCTCGAACCGGCAGTCGTTTAGTTTTTCGGGAGGAATGGTGGCAAACCGGATATACACGCGCACGGGCGATGATGGCAGCACCGGCCTGTTCGGCGGTGGACGTGTGGCGAAGCACGACAGTCGCGTTGAAGCGTACGGCGCCATAGACGAGTTGAACGCAGTTCTCGGTGTTGCCATCGCGGCCGTCGAGGACGCAGCCATCCGCGGCCGGCTGCAGCGGCTGCAGCCCGACCTGTTCGCGATCGGTGCGCATCTGGCGACGCCTGACAGCGCCTCGCCCGCCGCGAAGCACCTGCCGCCGCTGCCGGACGCACGCCCTGCGGAGATGGAACAGTGGATCGACGAGGCCGACGCTGAGCTTCCGCCGCTGCGCGTCTTCATCATGCCCGGTGGCCGCGCCGACGCTGCGGCTCTCCACCACGCGCGTACCGTCTGCCGACGCGCAGAACGACGCGTCGTGGAGCTTGCGGCGACGCAGGACGTGCCCGCATCCGCGATCGTCTATCTCAACCGGCTCTCCGACCTGCTGTTCGCGGTGGCCCGCCTGGCGAACCATCGCGGCGGTGCGGGCGACGTGGAGTGGGAGCACGAGTGAGCGGCGTGGTGGCGCTGGTCCCCCACGAGCGCGGGCTGTCGATGGCGGAGCGTGTGCGCGCCACCGTGGAGCGCGTCATGGGGCCCGACGCCGCGGTGCGTGTGCAGCAGGCGGTGATCGCTGCGCTGCTGTCGCGTCATGCGCTGCACCCGAAGGACGTGCGCTACCTGCATCCCGGTCGAACGGTCCTGATCCTGCTCGACGACGCAGGTGTCCGCGATGAGGCGGTGCTGATGGCCGGCGCGTTCCTGGAGACGTGGCATCCGGCCCTTGCCGCGACACCGGACGCCGACGGCGGCGGCTTCGCCGACGCGGCGCGGCTGCTCGAGGCAGAGCGTCGCATGCCGGGCCTGCTCGAGCGGATTCCCGTACCGGCCGGCGCGGAGGACGACGACGCCCTGCGCGAGGCACTGGTCACGGCTGACAGCGACGCCCGCACCGTCGCACTGGTGGAACGACTCGACCACGCGCGGCACCTCCACCTCTATCCGCGGGACGAGTGGGAAGTCCTGTACGGGAACGTGCGCGCGGTTTACCTGCCGGTGGCGGAGTGGGCAGGAGGCAGTCTTGCGGCGCGCTATCGCAGGTGGACGGACGCGTTCGCCCGCCGGCTCCAGCGGGAGTGGGGTGGTGAGCGGCCTCGCCCATAGCCCGCTGCTTGCATTGCGCGGGGCGGTCCTGCACTATCACCCTGTGCGGCTCTGCGCACATGTCGCTTTTTCGAGAAGAACGTCATGCCTTACGTCATAGCTGAACCCTGCATCGGGACAAAGGACGCGAGCTGCGTCGAGGTCTGCCCGGTGGACTGCATATACGAGGGCGAGGACCAGTACTACATCCATCCGGACGAGTGCATCGACTGTGGTGCTTGCGAGCCGGAGTGCCCGGTCACCGCCATATTTCCGGACAGCGATGTACCGCCTGAGTGGTCGAGCTACATCGAGAAGAATCGCGCGCACTTCGACTGAGCGCGCCCTCCTCTTCTTCCTGCTGCTGAGCGCCGGCTGCGCCACGGGCGCACCGGCGCCGGCCATGCCCGATGCCACCGTTGCAGTTCCCGCGATGCTCCGCGCATCCGCCAAGGACTGGAATCGCGGCGACCTGGACGGCTTCCTCGACGATTATCTCGACTCGCCGGAGACGGCGTTCGTCGGCAGTGACGTGTCGTTCGGTGTCGATGAGATCCGCGCGCGGTATCTGCGCAGCTACTGGAGCACCGGCCGGCCGGAGGGACTGCTCGCGTTCGAGGACATTCACGTACGGCCGATCGGCAGCGACCACGCGCTCGCGCGCGGCCGCTACGTGCTGACCGACCGCAGCACGGACCGGCTGACATCAACCGGCATGTTCTCGCTGGTGCTGGTCCGCACGCCGGACGGCTGGCGCATCATCCACGACCACTCGTCGGAATCACCGCTACCGAACTGAAAGAGCGTGCCGTCCCTTGCAGGGACGAGCACGCTCGAGCCGCGCGCAGGAGATGTTGCGCACAGCGCCATCGTCGGCGCATACGATTGTTCGCGGCGGCGACGAGTCGCAGCCGCGGATCGCCGCGGGGGTCTAGAGCCCGGCCGCGCGAATTGCGGCGAGCGACTGCTCGGCCGGCTGGGTCTCGCCCGCCGGTACGAGTGTCGTCATGTCCCGCTCATCACGACCACGCGTGATGATCAGGCTTGCCGCAACTGCCGCAACTGCCAGGATGCTGACGCTGAGCGTGCGAATTGGAGTGTCTCCTTGCTGATGCACGGCGTTGACTGCCGGTGCATCACTGAGCACGAGGTGTGCCGGACACGGGAAAGCTGTTTCCCCGCGTCCATCCAAAGAACGCGCAGAGATGTCACTCCGTGACGTCCCGTGCGGCTGATTGCCATTACGGAATCGTAACGAATCGTGCATCGCATACTCGCGTCGGCTGGACGCCGCGCACAGATTCCAATTGCACTTTACCCGGTCCGAGGACTGACGCATGACCATCCGCTCGTTCCCCATCGCCCTGTGCCTGGTGGCCGCCGCCTCGTGCACGCCTGCGACAGGTACCGACCGCGCGCAACAGGCTGACCTGATCCTGGTCGGCGGCGTGGTCTGGACCGGCGTTCCGGGCGCCACCGACGCGACTGCTGTCGCGATCGGCGACAACGAGATCCTGAGCGTCGGCAGCGATGCCGACGTGCGTGCAGTCGCCACATCCGGTGCGCGCGTCATCGATCTGGGCGGCCGGTTCGTGATGCCCGGCTTTGGTGACGGTCACACCCATTTCATCGGTGGTGGCTTCCAGCTGGGCAGTGTGGACCTGCGCGACGCGGCAACACCCGCCGAGTTCGCACGGCGGATCGGCGACTTTGCGGCGTCGCAGCCCGCCGGTCGCTGGATCACCGGCGGCGACTGGGACCACGAGATGTGGGGCGGCGCATTGCCGGAGCGCGTGTGGGTCGATTCCCTGACGAGCGAGCACCCGGTCGCCGTCCAGCGCCTCGACGGCCACATGATGCTCGCGAACTCGCTCGCGCTCGAGCTTGCCGGCATCACGCGCGACACGCCGGACCCGGCGGGCGGCACGATCGTGCGCGACGCCCGCGGTGAGCCGACCGGCGTGCTCAAGGACGCGGCAATGGATCTCGTGTTCGCGGTGCAGCCCGAGTCCTCGGAAGACGAGATGGACGAGGCATTCGAGCGAGCGCAGCAGCACGCACTCGAGCGCGGTGTCACGATGATCCACGACATGGGCAGCTTTGGCGCGCTCGAGACGTACCGCCGTGCGGAGCAGCGCGGCGCGCTGCGCATGCGGGTCTACGCGTTCGTGCCGATTGCACAGTGGCGTCAGCTCGCGTCGTATGTTGCAGACGCTGGTCGCGGCGACGACCTGCTGAAATGGGGTGGGCTGAAGGGGTTCGTGGACGGCTCGCTCGGTTCGACGACCGCATGGTTCTACGAACCGTACCAGGATGAGCCGAACACGTCCGGCCTGATGGTCACGGACACGGCACAGCTGCGCACCCAGATCGTCGGCGCCGATTCGGCGGGCCTGCACGTCGTGGTGCATGCGATCGGCGACCTCGCCAACGACTGGCTGCTCGACACGTTCGAGTACGCCGCCGCGCAGAACGGTGCACGCGACCGCCGCTTCCGCATCGAGCACGCGCAGCACCTGACCAGTGATGCGATCGCACGCTTCAATGCACTGGGTGTGCTGCCTTCGATGCAGCCCTACCACGCAATCGACGATGGCCGCTGGGCAGAGAAGCGGATCGGCCCCGATCGCATCCAGCGCACGTACGCGTTCCGTTCATTGCTCGACGCTGGGGCGGGCCTGCATTTCGGGTCGGACTGGACTGTGGCACCCATCGATCCGCTGCTCGGTGTGTATGCGGCAGTCACGCGCCACACGACCGACGGCGCGAACCCAAACGGTTGGGTGCCGGCGCAGAAGATCAGCGTGGATGAGGCGCTGCATGCCTACACCGCGGCCAATGCCTACGCTGCCTTCATGGAGGACAGGCTGGGAACGCTGGAGGCCGGCCGGCTCGCGGATCTCGTCGTGCTGTCGGCGGACCCGCGCAGCGTCGATCCGTCCATGATCCCGGAGCTGCGCGTGGACTTCACGGTCGTGGACGGCAGCGTCGTGTTCGAGCGTCAATGAGCCGGATCGCCCGCGCCGATGCGCGTCCGGCATCGCGCGGGGCCGGTCAGAGGCAGTAAACAACACGGCCCGCGCTGATGCCGTACGACATCACGCGGGCCGCGTTCATGGCAGTACAGATCTTCAGGCGGCGGGCGGCTCGTCGTCGCTGAACATCGGACTGATCTCGCGCCACAGCTCTTCCACCATGCGACGCAGCTCACGCACGCGCTCTTCGTCTTCGGGATGATCCTGCAGGTGGTAGCGGGCGGCGG
>CAYLME010000110.1:0-10480 GCA_964384585.1 uncultured Gemmatimonadaceae bacterium
TGGCCGAGACGACAACGATGACGTCGTTGCCGGCTTCACGCTCACGCGCGACGCGCTGCGCGACACGCCGGATGCGCTCCGGCGTACCGACCGACGTGCCGCCGTACTTCTGAACAACGAGTGGCACTAGAAGACGCGCAGATTGATGTACTTGCGCGGGTTGCGCTGCAGGTCCTCCAGCAGTGCCTGCAACTCGGTGTTCGCTTCCACGAGCGAGCGGTACAGCGTCGAGTCCTGCATCAGCAGGCCGAGTGTGCCGCGTCCCTCGCGCATGTCCGTCGCGAGCATGCTGACAGAGGCGAGCGTGGTGTCGAGGCGCGCCGCCACCCGCTCGAACTCGCCCGACATGCGCAGCAGCTCCGCCGTCAGCGTGTCCGTATTCGCCGTCGTGTTCTCGACGTTGCCGACGATCGCCGCGAGCCGGCCATTGCCGATCGAGCCTTCGACCTCCGCGAACGTGCGCTCCACCGTCGCTGCGGCAATGCCGAGCGTCTCCGACGTCTGGCGCAGGTTCGCCGCGACGTCCTCGATCGCCGTCTTCTGGCTCGCCATCATGCTGTTGAGCTGCTCACTCGCGATCTGCACGTTCTCGACGACACGCCGGATGTTGAGCGCGGTCTCTTCTGTGAACGCAAGCTCGAAACGGTCGCTCAGTGTACGCAGATTCTGCGCGATCTCGTCACCGACCGCGGTCAGCTGCGACATGTCGGGCAGCGAATAGCCGGGCAGCACGTCCGCCGTGGGCGACTCCAGGTAGTCGTACTGCGGGTATGTCGCGCGGGGCAGGATCTGCGCCTGCCAGTCGCCGAAGAACGACTCTGCGGACAGCACGACGACCGGGTCCTCCGGCAGCCGCACACCGTCTGCAATGGTCATCGTTATGAGTACGGCCTGCCCGTCCGGCTCCAGCGCCACGGACTCGACACGCCCGATCGGCACGCCACGCAGCTTGACGTCATTGCCCTTCATGACCGCACCGACCGTGCGGAAACGTGCACGGATCTCCTGCTCCTCGGCGCCGAAGACCGTACCGCGCAGGAAGATCGTGCCGAAGATGATGAGCAGGATCCCGGCAAGGATGACTGCGCCGACGAGGACATCGTTGCGTCGCCTCACGCACCCACCTCCTGTAGCAGCTCCGGTCTGCCCTCGATGAATCCTTTCACCACCGGGTCCTCCGTCGCACGGATCTCCTCCGGCGTACCCACCTGCCGGATGCCTCCATTGTACAGCATCGCAATGCGATCTCCGACCCGGTATGCGCTCGTCATGTCGTGCGTCACGACGATGCTGGTGACGCCCAGCTCTTCGTTCATGCGCAACACCAGCCGGTCGATGACCGTCGTCGTGACCGGATCGAGGCCCGTGGTGGGCTCGTCATAGAGCAGGTACTTCGGCCGGGTCGCGATGGCGCGGGCCAGGCCGACACGCTTGCGCTGACCTCCGGACACCTGTGCCGGCAGACGGTCCTCGAAACCGTCCATCTCCACGCGCGCGAGCGACTCCCGCACCCGCTCGGCCACCTCGTCCTCCGGCATGTTCGCGCGCCGGAGGCCCATGGCCACGTTGTCGAATACGCTCATCGAGTCGAACAGTGCCGCGAACTGGAAGACGTAGCCGATGTTGCGCCGCAGTCCGTGCAGCTCGTCCATCTCCAGGGTCGCGACGTTCCGGCCGTCTACCTCGATCACGCCCGCATCGATCTCGAGCAGTCGTACGATCGACTTCAGCATCACCGACTTGCCGGACCCGGACGCGCCGATGATCACCATCGTCTCCTGGTCCTCGACCGTCAGGTCGAGCGAGTCGAGAATGACGCGCTCGCCGAACGACTTGCGTACACCGTGCAGCTCGATGCTCACAGCAGCACCACTGCCCAGAAGGCGTCCAGCACCAGGATCATCATGGCACTGCTGACGACGGCCTGCGTCGTGGAGCGACCGACTGCCGCAGCGCCGCCCATGGCCGTGTATCCGTAGTAGCAGCCGATCAGCGTGATGATCATCCCGAACGATGCCGACTTGATGAGCGAGAACTGCACGTCGAACGGATCGAAGAAGAGGCGCACACCGCGCATGAACTCCGGAGTCGACATGTCGAGCAGGTAGAGCGCACTCACCCAGCCGCCCACGATGCCGATCGCATTCGCGAACGAAACCACGATCGGAAACATCAGTGTCCCCGCGATCACGCGCGGCACGACCAGGTAGGCGTGCGGGTTGTACCCGAGCGTCTCGAGCGCGTCGATCTGCTCGGTCACCCGCATCGAGCCGATCTCTGCGGCGATATTCGCGCCGACCCGCCCTGCCAGCGCGAGTCCGGTCAGCACCGGGCCCAGCTCGAGAATGACCGTCTTGGAGACGAGCGTACCGACGAAATAGAGCGGGATCGCGCCCGTGAACGTGTAGGACGCCTGCAGCGACAGCACGATCCCGGTGAAGGCCGCAATGAACATCGAGATCGGGACCGACTCGACACCGAGCCGCGCCATGTGCAGCACGACGTGCTGGGCCCACGTACTGACCTCACGGGCACCGCGCAGCGCGGCGCCCGCAAAACTGCTGAAACGGCCGAAGCCGCCGACCAGCCGCTTCGCGGTATACCCTGTCCATGCCAGGGGTGCAGTCCAGGCGGGAAGCATACGCAAAGATAGGGTGGCGCCAGCCGGACGGGCTACCCTGTGGGGCCTGTTGCGTGAAAAAGGCCCGCCCCTTGCACGGGGCGCGTCAGACCCCGGTCACTTCGCCCATGGCAGTGCCCCGAGCGGGGCCGCTTCGTCGAGCCCGGCCGCGAGCGCATAGTAATGGAGTGCGCCCTGCTGCATGCGGTCGTCGAGCACGTAGCACAGCAAGCGCCAGTACGAGAGCAGGCGCTCGGGCGCCATGCCGAAGTGGGCGGCGTAGTCACGCGCGAGACGTTCGTCGTGCGCGTTGAACCAGGCGCGTGAGTCCAGCAGCGCTTCGTGCAGCACCGCGAGGGCCGGCGAACCATCGACGGCGGTACGGACCTGCCAGACCGCAAAGGCGAACGGCAGGCCGGTCCATTCCGTCCAGAGCTCGCCGAGGTCGTACACGTGGCGCTCGCGCGGCGCAGCACGGCGCAGTGCGACGTCGCCGATGCGAAGCACCGCCGCCGCACCGCCCGCGACCGGGTCGGCAGCGGCTGCCTGATCGTACCAGCGGTAGCGCGGGCGCAGTCCGCTGCGCAGCTCGAGCAGTATGCGCAGCAGCACGACCGATGTGGCCGATGCGGTCGGCAACAGCACGGGCGCCGCGTCGAGGTCGTCGATCGGCCGCGTGCTCTCGAGCAGGATGCTCTGCACCGGGCCATCGGCGCCGATCACGAGGTCGGGCAGCACGCGGTACTCGCTGCCATGACGCGCGAGTTCGATGCTCGAGCAGGGCGCAACGTCGATCTCGCCACGGGCGAGCGCAGCATTCAGAACGGACGGTATCGCAGTGACGACGGACAGGTCCGCACGCGGCTCGACAATGAGTCGCGCATGTACGGGGAAACAGTTGCTGTATTCGATGTGGCCGAGACGCATCATCACGTGAATACCTTCAATCGGGGAGCGCGCACACCGCGCCCTGCGTTCAATCTTGCCGCGGCCATCGGCGCCCGCCAGCGCCGGCGCTCGCTGATCGGGCTGCTGCTGATCGCGCTCGTCGTGACGCTCGCGGTCGTCATCTTCCTGATCGATCCGCTGCGCCGGGCGCTGCGCGACGACGTTGAGCTCATCGCGCTCTTCGACGCGGCGCCCGCGGTGACGCCGGGCGCACCCGTCTGGATCGCCGGCCACGAGGTCGGCACCGTCGAGATTCTCGAGTTCCTGCCGCTCGCTGCCGCTGACGCGCCACGCCTCGCGCTCGTGCTGCGATTGCCGCGCGCGCGACTCGAGCACGTTCGCGCCGATGCAACCGTTCGGCTCCGTTCGGCGAGCCTGACATCCGAACCCGCCGTGGACATCCTGCCCGGCAGCGCGCTCGCGCCGCCGGCACAGCCCGGCGACACACTGCGGGCAGAACCGCTGCTGACAGCGGCCGAGTTGCGTACACGGGTTGCGGCCGTGCGGAGCGCCGCGGACTCGCTCCGGGCGGAGACCACACCACTCGCCGCCGCGGCGCGTGAGCGGATGCTCGTCATCGGACATGCACAGGCGGGCTTCGCCCGCGTGCAGTCCGGGTTCGACGAGCTGTCACGGACGATGGCTGCCAGCCCGGCCGCGTCGTTCGCCGCCAGTGACGAAGTCGGTCGTGCCATTGAGCGCCTGCGCCTGGCCGGGACCACGGTCACTGACGCCAGCAGCGGAATGCAGCGCGCGACCCTCGCGTTCGAGCCGCTGGCCACTCACTCCGCAGACCTGCGTGCTCGGCTCGACTCGCTCATGTCGCGGGGCGCCCCCAATGGCACGCTCGCACGCCTTCAGAACGACTCGGCGCTGTCCGTTGCACTGCAGCGTGCCCGTGCCCAGCTCGATTCGCTGATCGCCGACGTAAACGCAAACCCTTTCCGTTACATATTTTGAGACAGGCGCGACTAACCGGCGATGTCTGATGCGCGTGACGCTCGCGGTACCGATGCCACCGACCGACAAACCGCCATCGATACCACGCTGACCCGGGACCGAGCGACGTGTGATGATCGCTCTTGACCGGGGTTTCGGCCCGTGCTACACTGATGCCCATTCATCCACGACAACGAACCTCTCCACCGGAAGCGCGTGCTCGCGCCGACCTTGTTTGGTCTTGTGCCCATATCACGCATGAATGCGGTCCGGCCGGCGTCGCTCGCCTGTCGTCCTACCCTGCCAGATGGAATCTTTGGAGTGAACTGACTCGTGGACATCGCCGAGCTGAAAAGCAAATCGATTGCCGAGCTCCACGAAATGGCCGAGGAGCTCAACATCTCGAATTACAGTGGCCTGCGTAAGCAGGACCTGATCTTCCGTATCGAGCAGAACCTGCTGGACAGCGATGTCGTCCTGCGCGGTGAAGGCGTGCTCGAAATTCTGCCCGAGGGCTACGGCTTCCTGCGTTCGCAGGACTGGAACTACCTGTACGGCCCCGACGACATCTACGTCTCGCCCTCGCAGATCAAGCGGTTCGACCTGCGCACCGGTGACACCGTGAACGGCCAGGTGCGTCCGCCCAAGGAGGGCGAGCGCTACCTCGCACTGCTCAAGGTCGAACAGGTCAATGGCGACGATCCGGAGAAGGCGAAGCACCGGATCGCGTTCGACAACCTGCGTCCGCGCTACCCGGAGGCGCGGCTGCGCCTCGAGACGGACAACGGCCCCATCTCGATGCGGCTGATGGATCTGATGACGCCGATCGGCAAGGGCCAGCGCGGCCTGATCGTCTCACCGCCGAAGGCCGGCAAGACGACGATCATGCAGCAGATCGCGAACTCGATCATCACCAACCATCCGGAAGTGCACCTCATCGTGCTGCTGATCGACGAGCGGCCCGAAGAGGTCACCGACATGGAAGAGAACGTTGCTGCTGAGGTGATCAGCTCCACGTTCGACGAACCGGCGGACCGTCACACGCAGGTCGCCGAGATGGTGATCGAGAAGGCGAAGCGCCTGGTCGAACACGGACGCGACGTCGTCATCCTGCTCGACTCGATCACGCGTCTCGCGCGCGCGTACAACGTCACCGTCCCGCACTCGGGCAAGATCCTGTCCGGCGGTGTGGACGCACATGCGCTGCACAAGCCCAAGCGCTTCTTCGGCGCCGCGCGCAACATCGACAATGGCGGCTCCCTCACGATCATCGCCACCGCACTGATCGAGACCGGCTCGCGCATGGACGAGGTCATCTTCGAAGAGTTCAAGGGCACCGGCAACATGGAGATCGTGCTCGATCGGCACGTCGCCGACAAGCGCATCTTCCCCGCGGTCGACATCAACCGCTCCGGCACCCGCAAGGAGGAGCTGCTCCTCGACGATGTCGAGCTCAACCGTGTCTACCTGCTGCGCAACTTCCTCGGCGACATGCCGCCGGCCGAGGCGCTGGAGTTCCTGCTCGAGCGCATGAAGCGCACGAAGACGAACAA
The DNA here is from genome assembly GCA_964384585.1 of uncultured Gemmatimonadaceae bacterium. Classification (GTDB taxonomy): domain Bacteria; phylum Gemmatimonadota; class Gemmatimonadetes; order Longimicrobiales; family RSA9; genus DASTYK01. The sequence goes on from CAYLME010000110.1 coordinate 6,061, forward strand.
GGAGTTCCTCGACTCGATGGCGCGCGGGTAGGTTTGGTCGCGCAACCGCCTGTGTCCGGCTGCGTCCTCTGAACGGTAATGTTACCGCAGAGGGCGCAGAGGACGCCGAGTGTTCGTGGCGCTGCTGAATCGAACGCGATGACTCCGGGTCCTGCGTGGTTGAAATGAAGTTGCCCTGCGCCGCCTGCCCATCCGGAATGACCCCATGACAGACAGGCACCACGCCGATTCCAGGCTCGAGGCCGCCCTCACCGCGGCCGGGCTCGAGGACTCGCGGCCTGCACTGCGTGCGCGGCTGAAGCTGCTGCGTGAGCGGGATGCGAGGGCGTTCGAGCAGGCGGTGCGCCGGTACGAGGATGAGATCGTGCCGGCACTGGCGGAGTCGACGTCGCCACTCGATGCCTGGCTCGAGTATGCGAAGCTGCTGGGCGAGTTGAGCGGTCGCGGCGAGTTCGTGGCGATCGACGAGACCGGGCTCGCCAGCGCGTGGGCGCCGCCATACCGGCCGGGAACGATGGTCCTGCACCTGCCGGGCGATGCGACCCTGCCCGCGTTGCCGGCCGCAGTGCCGGTCGCACCGAGTGCGCCGCAGCAGGCCGCCAGAGGACTCCTGCTGGAGGGCCGACTCGGGAGTTAGTCCGGTCAGCCTGGATCCGGTGACATTCGAGTGCTCATCGCCCTGCGACGAGGACTCCTGCTGGACGGCCGGCTCGGGAGTCAGTCCGGTCAGCCTGAATCCGGTGGCATTCGACTGAGCATCACCCTGCGTCGCAGCATTGCTGGCGCTGCCGTTGCTCTGTCCTCACGCCCTGCCCGCAGCCACTAATCGATCTCGCTGTTCTCCGGATTTCTGCTGCAGGACACCATTCGGCGCGCTTCCTGCACCCCGGGAGTTGGCCGGCCCACGCCAGCCCGCTATTATTGCCGGCCCCGTTCCCGCGAAGCAGGAGTGCCGGATGACGCCGACCCGCAATCTCATCAAGCGCGCCCCCGGCATGCCGGAGACCGAGGTCTTCGAGATGACCTGGGAGTTCTTCGGTGAGCTGTGTCGTGTACTTGCCGTCAAAGTGGCGACGGCCGGCTACCGGCCGGATCTTGTCGTCGGCATCGCGAAGGCGGGCGTCATTCCCGGGGCCGTCGTCGCCTCGATCCTGCGCTGTGATTTCTATTCTCTGAAGATCAGTCGCGACCTGGGTGCCGAGCGCGTGCGTGCGCGTCCCAAGATCTTCTCGGGTGCGCCCAAGGAAGCGATGGGCAAGAGCGTGCTGATCGTCGATGAGATCTGCACCTCGGGCGAGACGCTGCGCCTTGCAACGAATGCGCTGCGGCAGGTGAAGCCGGACGATCTGCGGACGGCAACGAGCCTGGTCAAGCAGGGCGGCTACAAGCCGGACTTCTACGCGCTCGAGACGGACGCCACGGTGATCTTCCCGTGGGACCGCCAGGTGGTCAACGAGGCGGGGGAGATCGTCACGAACCCGATGTACGAGGACCTCTAGGCATGCGCCGGGCAGGATCGCTGCGCGCGTGCTTCGCCTGCGCCCTGCTGCTCGCGGCCGTGGCGTGCGCGCCGCCGGTCGATGAGGAGGAGGACGCGGCCCTCACGGTCGAGCCCGACGACACGATTCCGCCGCCCCCCTATTCCGAGCAGACCCAGCCGTCGACCACGCCGCCGTCCGCAGGCGTCCCGGGCGAGCGGGTACAATCCGACCGCCCTGCAACCAGGCGCGGCGTGCTCATGATCGAGGGCACCGCCGACACCACCGACTTCCGGCTGGTGGAGACACCGGACGGCTTTCCGCTCGAGTTTTCGACGTACATCCCCGCGGACATGGTCGCGGAAATCGATTCCTCGAACGCCGGCTACTCCGTCGAGTTCATCGCGAACTTCGGCGGCGCGCTGAATTCGAGAGCGTACCTGCAGGCGTTCTTCTATCCACGCAGTACCGCGCTTGCGCTGGCGCGCACCACTGTCGACAACTTCGTCACGGGACTGAATCCCGAGGTCGATCGCTCGCGTGCAGAAGCACCGGAGTCATGGGCGAGCGAGCAGACCTCCTTCTCATATCCGCACGAGCAGCAGACGTACACAGGACGAATCGCCCTCGCACAGAGAGGCGACGTCGTCTTCCACGTGCTCGCGCACTACCCCGCCGAATACGCCGATGGTATGGGCCCGCGAATCGCCGCGATACTGCAGGAATGGCGGTGGGCTGATGGCACGCCGCTCATGCGCTGAATAGCGCGGAGGCTGTTTGGGTTCACCACTGGCGTGGGTCCTCTTCAACGCCGCTATCCTCGGACTGCTCGCGCTCGATCTGGGCGTGTTCCACCGGCGCGTGCATGCCATATCGATCCGCGAAGCGGCCGGCTGGACCGCCGTCTGGGTCGGACTCGCGCTGCTGTTCAATCTCGGCATCTATCTGTTCGCAGGGCGCGACCAGGCTCTCGAGTTCCTGGCCGGATACCTGATCGAGAAGTCGCTCGCCGTAGACAACCTGTTCGTCTTCGTCCTCATCTTTTCGTACTTCGGCGTACCCGCGATGTACCAGCATCGCGTCCTGTTCTGGGGGATCCTCGGCGCGCTCATCATGCGCGCCGCCTTCATCCTCGCCGGCGCGTATGTGCTGCACCATTACGACTGGGTGTTCTACGTCTTCGGCGCACTGCTGATCGTCACCGGCATCCGCATGGGCGTGCGCGACGAGGCCGAGATCGATCCGGCACAGAGCCGCCTGCTCCGCATTGCACGCAGGGCGCTGCCCGTCACCGACGGCTTCCGCGGCACCCACTTCTTCGTTCGTGAGAATGGACGGCTGTTCGCAACCCCTCTGCTGCTCGTCCTCATCTTCATCGAATTCTCGGACCTCGTATTCGCGATCGACTCGATTCCCGCGATCTTCGCAATCACGCTGGACCCGTTCATCGTGTACACGTCCAACGTGTTCGCAATCCTCGGGCTGCGCTCGATGTACTTCCTGCTCGCAGGCGTCATCCACCGCTTCGTGTATCTGAAGTACGCCCTCGCGTTCGTGCTCGTCTTCGTCGGCATCAAGATGATGCTGGAAGACGTCTTCCACGTTCCCATCCTGGTGTCGCTGGCCGTCATCGCCGCGGCGCTCGTGATCGGTGTGATCACATCGCTGCGCGCATCCGCGGATCAGGACGCGCACGCGATAGGGGAGACACCAGCGGATACGTCGGTGGACCTGCGGGCGGATGCACCAGCGGATGCGTCGTCGGACACGCGGGCTGCTACGCCGAGCGGGATACCGGCCGAGACGTCGACGGATAGGTCAACGGATAGGTCGACAGTTACGTCAACCGAGACGCCCACGGGAACGTCGACCGACTCGACCGATACGTCGCGGACCGCGCGCGGGTCGGACGGTGTTCGCAACGGCGGGCGTTGAGCGCAGACCCCTGGTCAGCCATGCCCGGCGCGCACACAAAGCGTAGCTCAGATCGCGACCTGTGTGCACACCGACAGCCAGCCATGCATCGAGATCCGTGTAAGCATGGCGCCCACGATCACGACACCGCGCGGACCGCGACAACGCGCCGAGACTTTGAAGGCATGGCCTACGATCGCGCCACCTGCGCGGACTCGACAGTCCGCCCGAGGCCTTTGAAAGCATGACCCACGATCGCGACGCCTGCGCGGACCCGACAACCCGCCAGGCATGACAGCCATCGCGGATGCGTGACGACTTATCGGTCATAGTCACCGTTCAGCCGCCACTCATCGCGGCCGCCGTTCGATGGCTGGCGGGTTATCGGGGTCTGGGACCGTCAGGACGTCACGCATCGTCGCGGAGTGTCATGCCTGGCGGGTTATCGGGGGCTTCCGTCGAGGAACGCCATGACGAGCCGGGCATGAGCGAACCATGCCACGCACCTTCGCGGCATCGCGTCGGCAAACGAGCACGCGAAGGGGCAAACGAGTCAGCGAAGAGGAGAGCAATGAAGATCGGCGAACTGGCCGAACGCGTCGGTGTGAACGTCCAGACGGTCCGCTATTACGAACGGCGCAACCTGCTGCCCGAGCCGGAGCGGACAGAGAGTGGATACCGCGAATACGACGAGCACGACATCCACCGCTTGCAGTTCATCCTGCGCGCAAAGGACCTTGGCTTCACGCTCAGCGAGATCCGCGAGCTGATGGAGCTGCGTGTGGATCCTGACCGCACGGCGGACGACGTGAGGAAGCACGCGCTCGAGAAGATCGCCGATACCGACGCCAGGATCCGCGACCTTCAGGAGATCAGGGCCGGACTCCAGCGCCTCGTCGCCATCTGCGAAGCCCACGGCCCGGCCGATGAGTGCGCCCTCATGCATACCATGGCCGGCGACACGGACTGAACCCGCTGCCTCAGAGACTCCGAAAGGCGTTCTGCCGCGGAGAACACTGAGGCACCAG
>CAYLME010000110.1:10580-11655 GCA_964384585.1 uncultured Gemmatimonadaceae bacterium
GAGTTCACCTGCCCGTCCTGCGTGGGCGGGGTCGAGGCGGCACTGAAGCGTCTCGAAGGCGTCGAGGACGCGAAGGTTCACTTTGCGACGGGTCGCATCGAGGTACAGCACGATCCGGAGCGCGCGAGCCAGGCAGACCTGGTCGCGCAGGTGAAGGAGGCAGGATATGCAGCGCGTGTCAGCCCGTTCTGAGGCCGGTCCAGTGAAGTGGGTCGCGCAGCATGCGCTCCTGGTTTCGGGTGCACTCGTTCTGGGTGCGCTCATCGCTGGTAACGTGGTGGGTCGACCATGGCTCGATGCGGCGCTCATGGTTGCGGCCGCGGTGGTGGCGGGCGGCAAGATCGCGGTGCGCGCGTTCGGGCTGCTCCGGCGGCGGCGCTTCTCGATCGAGCTGCTGGTCACGATCGCGGCGCTCGGCGGCATCGGCATCGGTGAGTTCTGGGAAGCCGCTGCGGTAACGTTCCTGTTTCGGCTGGGCGGCTGGCTCGAGTCGCGCACGTTGCGGCGTACGCGTGCGGCGCTCGGTGAGTTGATGGCGCTGGCGCCGGAGATCGCGCGCGTCGTTCGCGATGGCGTGCGTGTCGATGTTACTCCGGTCGAAGTTGAGCCGGGCGAGACCGTGATCGTGCTGCCGGGCGAGCGCATTCCCGTGGACGGCGTCGGCCTGTCCGGTGGCGCCGCCGTAATGGAGGCCATGATCACGGGCGAGTCGATCCCGGCGGAAAAGGTTGCCGGCGACGACGTGTTTGCCGGCACCGTGGCGGAAGACGGCATGCTCGAATTGCGCGCGACCGGTGTCGGTGCCGACACGACGCTGGCACGTATCGTACGCCGCGTCGAGGAAGCGCAGGAAGCGAAGGCCCCCTCGCAGCGCATGATGGAAAAGTTCGCGTCGTGGTACACGCCCGGTGTGATCGTGGTGGCCGTAATCGCGCTCATCCTGTGGCGCGACATCGAGCTGGCGCTGACATTGCTCGTCATCGGCTGTCCGGGTGCGCACGTGCTCGCGATACCGGTTTCGATCGTCGCAGGCACCGGTCGCGCGGCGCCGTAGGGTGTGTTGATCAAGGCCAGT
>CAYLME010000111.1:0-11610 GCA_964384585.1 uncultured Gemmatimonadaceae bacterium
TTCGCATTCGCTGCGCCTGCTCGCGCACGATCCCGCACCGCACGCCGGCCTCATGCTCGCGCTCGGCCAGCCGACGGACGTACCGCTCACCAGCTGGGAGGCCGCGTTCATTCCGATGGAGCTACGCGACGCCGTGCGCAACGTCGAAGTCGCGAACCTCGACCGCACGACCGGACCGCTCGTGATCTCGGAAGAGATCTGGTACCCCGCCGTGCGCGCGTCCGAGGCGGCAGAAGCGCCATCGCGGCTCGGCACCTTCCTCGGCATCGGGATATTCTTCGCACTGCTCTTTCTCGGCCTCGGCCACGTTGCCGGACGCAGCCGCTCCGCCCGCATCGCACTTGCCCTGGTCGCGTTCCTCTGGGCCTTCGCGAACGGCGTACTCGGCGTCATCATCGCCTCGCTCTGGATGCTGTCCGAACACGCCGCAACATTCGCCAACGAAAACCTGTTCGTCGTCAACCCGCTCTGGTTGATTGCCGCCTTGCTGATCCTGCCCGCCCTGCTCATGCGCCGCGCCCACCGCGCCGCAGCAATCGTCACCGGCATGGGCGCAGTCATCGCCATAGCCGGCGTCATCATCCAGGCGCTGCCTGGATTCAACCAGCAGAACGGCGAGATCCTGGCCGCTACCGCACCGGCCGGGATCGCACTGGCTGTCGTCATGCTGTTGTGGTATATGCAGGATGCGCAGAACTGATTTTTCACCGCGGAGAGCGGTGAGCACGCGGAGCCACCGCGTTGAAGAAACGCCCGCGGACCGTAATGGCCCGCGGGCGTTCGTCAGAGACTGAAGCCTGTCGCGTTACTCGCCCGGATTCTGGCGCAGCAGCCGCTCGCGGTACTCGTCGCTGGCGAAGATCGCGACTTCCACGCGACGGTTGAGTGCGCGGCCGGCATCGGTCTCGTTCGATGCGATCGGCTCCACCTCACCGCGACCCGACGTGCGGATCCGCGACGTGCTCACACCCTGGCTGGACAGGTACGCACGCGCCGACGCTGCACGGCGCTCCGAGAGGCCCTGGTTGTAGCTGTCCGCGCCGCGCGAGTCCGTGTGACCCACGATCAGCAGCTCGGACTCCGGATACTTGTTCAGGCTGTTGGCCAGCGTGCGGAGATTCTCCGCAGCGGCACCCTTCACCACGTCCGAGTCGAAATCGAACAGCAGGCCCGAGTCGAACGTCACGAGCACACCCTCGCCGACCTGCTCGACCTTCGCATTCTCGAGGTCAGCAGCCAGCTCCTCGGCCTGCTTCTGCATCTGACGGCCGATGATCGCGCCCGCTGCACCGCCGACCGCCGCGCCGATAATCGCGCCGCGCGCCGTCGAGCCGGTCGCACTGCCGACCACGGCGCCCACCGCACCACCACCCGCTGCACCAATCACGGCACCCCTCTGTGTCTGCGAGAGGCTGCTGCAGCCCGCCGCGAAGGGAACCAGCATGGCCAGCGTCAGCACCGTTCCGGCGCTCGTACGAAGCTTCGTCCGCATTATCCGTTCATCCGTTTGATGGGACCAGGAGTTCATGTCCGGCACCCGAGGAGGCAAACCCGGTGCCAGCGGGCTTGTGCCCGTGCAACCGCGGTTATTGCGCGCCGGCAACGGTGGGCCGGCGAAAAAAGTGCCTGTTCACACGCAGTTTCGGCTGTAACGAATGTCCGTTCGAATTCCGGTGCCGTCCGCCACGTCAGTCGGGCCACCAGGCGACTGTCCGCGCCGGCGTACCACTGGATGTCCGATCTGGAGGACAGTGGGCTGGATACGCTCCGGCGGCGAACGCTCATGTCAGCCCGCGCAGCACCTCGAGCGGCGTATTGCGCACGACCGGCCGGCTGCCTGCCGCACCGACCAGCACGGCCAGTAGCACGGTTCCGCCGATCACGAGCGCGATGCGGAGGAGCGGCACTGTGAACTCGAAATCAAAAACGAACCGTACGATCGCCCATCCCGCACTGAGCCCCAGCAGTCCACCGGCGAGCGCGGCCAGTGCGCCGAGCGCTGCGTACTCGGTCAGCAGGATCGCGCGGATCTGCGTGCGTCGTGCGCCGAGCGTGCGGAGCAGCACGCTCTCCCGCATCCGCTGATAGCGTGAAGCGGCGATGGCTCCCGCCAGGACGAGGATGCCGCCGATGACGCTGAAGAGGCCCATGAAGCGTATGCCGAGCGTCGCGCGGAAGATGATACGCTCGAAGGTCTGCTGCACCGCGGCGAGGTCGATGGTGGTCACGTTCGGAAAGGCGATGGCCAGGGTGCGCTGGATGTCGGCGCGCGCAGTGTCGCCGGGTACGCGGGTGAGCAGGATGAAGCTCTGCGGTGCGCGATCGAGCGAGCCGGGCTCGAAGACGACGAAGTAGTTAGTTTCGAGTCGTGCCCAGTCCACGCGGCGGACGCTGGTGATCACGCTCTCGACGTGACGTCCCTGCACATCCCACGTGATGCGGTCGCCGATCCCGACGTCGAGCGACCCGGCAACGCCTTCTTCGATCGATACGCGCGCCGGCATTCCTGCACTGCCTGTAACGCCGTCCCGGTCGCTCGGCGAATCGCCGAACCATTCACCTGCGACCAGTGTTTCCGTTGCGGTCAACGAGTCACGGTACGTGTTGCGATACTCGCGGCGCACCGCCCACGGCTCCATGTCACGAGCGCGTGCGCTGTTCAGCAGGCTGTCGGCAGCGACGCCATTGATCGCGGCGATGCGTGCGGTGATGATGGGTTCGATGCGGGCGTCTGTGCCTGCTGCCGCAAGTGCCGCGGCAACTGAATCGCGCTGTGTCGCCTGGATACCGAAGCCGATCAGGTTGGGCTGGTCATCGAGCGCCTGGATGTCGAAGCGATCGAGCAGGTTGTGCTGCACCAGCAGCATGGTCGTGATGATGAAGACGCCGAAGCCGAGTGCGACCGTAACGGCCGCGGTCTGGTTGTGTGGCCGGAACAGGCTGGCGATGCCCTGTCGTACCACGAATCGCGCGCGTGTCGGGAACCAGCGACGCGTCGCCATGATCAGCAGCGAGGCGCAGGCGAGGAGCAGCAGGATCGCAGCGGCGATGCCGCCGGCGTATGCGAGGCCGGGCCGCCAGTCGCCTGCCTGCCACGTTGCGAGTGCGGCGACACCCGTAGCCAGCAGCAGCCAGGCGGCGGCGCGTGTCGGGTCGAAGCGCCGCTGGACGGGCTCGACCTCGTGGCGTATGGCCTGGAGCGGCGTGATGCCGCGGATCTCGAGCAGTGGCAGCAGTGCGAACAGCACGGCGACGAGCAGTCCGATCGCGAGGCCCGAGAGCACCGGCGCGAGTCGCACGCGGAACGCGACGTCGAACGGCAGCGCCCCCTGCAGCAGGAGCGGCAGGACTGCCTGCACGGCGATGCCGAGCAGCACGCCGGCAGCAGCTCCAGCAAGCCCGAGCAGTGCCGCCTGTAGCAGGTACGCGGTGAACGCCTGTGCCTGCGTGGCACCCAGGCAGCGCAGCGTCGCAATGACCGCGCGCTTCTCGCGCACGAACACATTCACGGCACTGCCGACGCCGAGCCCACCGAGCAGCAGTGCAGTCAATCCGACCAGACCGAGGAAGCGCGACAGTGTGCTCACGGCCTCCGCGAGGTCCTCGCCCTGCCCTTCTGCCGTCTCGAAACGGACCTGCATCCTGCGCAGCCGATCGTGGTATCGATCGACGAACCGCTGCGCATCCGCGGGCCGGTCGAGCTGCACGAACGCCTGGTGTGTCGTGATGCTGCCGATCGTGATCAGGCCTGTGCGCTCGAGGTGCTCGAGCGCAATGAAGACGCGCGGCCCGGCCGCACCACGGAAGCCGAGCTCGCCCGGCAGATTGTCCACGGTGCCCGCGATTCGGAACCGTGCACTGCCGAGCTGGATGCTGTCACCGACCTGCGCGTTCGTCTGGAGCAGCAGTGACGGCTCGACGAGCGCGTCGCTGCGCTCCGCCGATGGCGGCCAGGCCGTCGCGGGTGTGGTGTGCCATTCGTCGTAGAACGGGTAACCGCTGCCGACCGCGCGCAGCTGGACGAGTCGTGCGGCGCCAGTGGCGGCCGCGTCCAGGGGATGGATCGTGCCCATCGACAGCGTCGCCGTGACGTACACGACGCGTGCGCCGGACTGCAGCAGCGAATCGAGCAGGACGATTGCACTGTCAGGCAGCGGCTGGTCGGACTGGAGCCGCACGTCGCCGCCCAGCAGCCGCTGTGCGTCGGCGCGCACCGAATCCACGATGTTCGCGCGGTATGCATTGATCGCGACGAGCGCGGCGACGCCGAGCATGATCGCGGCGGTGTATATGCCGAGGCGTCGCATGCCGGAGCGTGCTTCACGCAGTGCGTGCCGCACGGCGAACCACGTCGTCATGCTGCGCGTTCGTCGGCAATGATTCGGCCTGCCGCAATGCGCACGGTGCGGTGCGCGCGGCTGGCGAGGTCGGGGTCGTGCGTGACCAGGACGAGTGTCGCGCTCGATGCCTCGTTCAGCGAGAGCAGCAGGTCGATCACACGCCCGCCTGTCTGCGCGTCGAGATTGCCGGTCGGCTCATCGGCAAAGAGCACGCGCGGGTCGTTGGCGAATGCGCGTGCAATGGCAACGCGCTGCTGCTCGCCGCCTGACAGCTGCGCGGGATAATGGTCGACGCGCGCCTCGAGACCGACGCGCGCGAGCAGCTCGCGCGCACGGGCGTCGGCGCCACGGGCACGTCCGCGCAGCTCGAGTGGTACCAGCACGTTCTCCAGCGCGGTCAAGGTCGGCACCAGCTGGAAGCTCTGGAACACGAAGCCGACCTGTTCCGCGCGGAGCCGCGCGCGTTCGTCTTCGTCCAGACCCGCGAGGTCCACGTCGTCGTAGAGGACGCGCCCGGCACTCGGACGGTCCAGGCCGGCGAGCAGGCCGAGCAGCGTCGTCTTGCCGCTGCCGGACGGACCCATGATCGCGATGAACTCCTGCGTATCGATCGCGAGATCGATACTGTCCAGCACGGTGAGCGGCCGGCCGCCGCTCCGGTACGTCTGTGTGAGGCCTTCGGCAATGATTCTCATGGGGCGGAAGATAGTCGGACTCTTCGCGGCATCGCTAATCGCGTGTCAGGCGGATGTTGCGAACGATGCGCGCGCCGCGGACCCAGGCGCGACGGACACTGCGCCGACGGCAGCGGATATCGGCGTGCGGGATGCCGCCACCGCAGACACGCGGAACGACCGTGCTGCGGTGCTGTTTCTCGGGACCAGCCTGACGGCGGGCTACGGCGTCGGCGCGAACGCCGCGTATCCTGCGCTTATCCAGCAGCGGATCGATTCGGTCGGCCTGTCGTACCGTGTGGTCAATGCCGGGCTGAGCGGCGAGACGAGCGCAGGCGGACTCGAGCGGCTCGAGTGGTCGCTGCAGGATTCGATCGCGGTGCTCGTGCTCGAGCTGGGCGCGAACGACGGCCTGCGCGGCCTGCCCGTCGAACAGTTGCGCTCCAACCTGGACGAGATCCTGCGCCGCACGCGCGAGCGCTACCCTGACGTGCGCATCGTGATCGCCGGGATGGAAGCACCGCCCAACCTGGGGCCGCGCTATACGCGTGAGTTTCGCGACGTCTTCCCCACGCTCGCGCGCCGTTACGATGCGGAGCTCATCCCGTTCCTCCTCGAGGACGTTGCCACACACGCGGAGCTGAACCAGGAAGACGGCATCCACCCGAACGAGGACGGCCACGCGCTCATTGCTGCTCGCGTGTGGCAGGCGCTCGAGCCGGTGCTGGATGGAGAGAGGCAGGAGATCATGTCCTGAGCCAGACTCAGGCCACTAGGCGGACAGCATGCTCTGCTGCAGCGCGCCGATGATATCACGCGGACCGCTATTGATCTCGCGCGCGCCGACCAGGCTGACCGGCGTCCAGCCGCCAGACAGTACACCGATCACGGGAACGCCGGCGTGACGTGCGGCCCCGACGTCGTATGGCGTATCACCGATCATGACCGCGTCCATCGGGGATGCGCCCGCGCGCCGCAGCGCTGCCAGCACGATGTCAGGCGCGGGCTTCGATTCCTCGGCGTCGTCGCTGCTCGTCCTCAGTGGAAGCAGATCGTCCAGCTTCGCCTGCTCGAGCAGCGCCTTCATGCTTTCCTCGCCCGCCGATGTTGCCACCACGAGTTGGTGTCCCATCTCGAGCAGGCGTTCGACCAGTTCACGTGCACCCGGGAAGGCCTTCAGCTTCGGCAGGTACTCCTCGCGGAACATTGCGCCGCGTTGCTCGAGCAGCGACTTGCCCGTGCCTGACTCCGCGTCGAGCCCGGTCAGCAATGGCAGCACGCGATCGCCACCCATGCCGACGAGCCAGCGTACATGGTGGAAGCCGATCGGATGGCCGGTGCGCCTGCCGATCTCGACCCACGCGTGTGCGTGTGCATCATTGCTGTCGATGAGTGTGCCGTCGACGTCGAGCAGTACGACCATGCGCAGGCTTCCTCCGTGAGCGGTGAATCGTCGGAAGCCGCGCAATGCAAGAGATCAGCCGGGAGAAAAAGCAACGGACGTGAAGTCTGGGATGGCCCTGCCATACCATCCCGAGGGTGACTCCACGTCCGCGCGTGCTTCGCCGGGTGGCCCCGGCACGCTTCAAAGTAGTCGCGCCGCGGGCCCTGCGGGTGGCATCGGGGTCAGAGCCATGTCAGAGTGTCGTGGGCAATTGTCAGGAACTCGTCAACCCGACTAACTGATTGAACGGCCGCAGTTTGGCTCATGTGCCCCGGTCAGCGCAGCCGGCCGCATGAGCGGCGGGGCCCGCAAACGCACGGAACTTGCTCCCCTGGGCCGCAACACGAGGGATTCTCGGGGGCGAAACGCGATGGCGGAGCAGGAAAGCACCAGGGGTGCGGTGAAGGTCCAGGTTGCGGGCGCGAAGCCGCAGGACGTCGGGACGGGTACGGTGCGGGTGGGCCGCAAGGCGCTCGAGGCGATTGGCGCCCGTGAGGGCGACGTCATCGAGATCCGCGGCAAGCGATCGACGGCGGCGCTCGCGCTGCGGCCGTACTCCGAGGACGAAGGGCTCGAGGTCGTGCGGCTCGATGGGCTGCAGCGCGGCAACGCGGGTGTCAGCATCGGCGACCACACGGAGATCCAGAAGGCGGACGCAAAGCCGGCGCGCCGCATCCAGCTCGCGCCTGCACAGAAGAACCTGCGCCTGGTCGGCTCGGGCGACATGCTGCGGCGCACGCTCTTCCAGCGGCCGCTCGTCGCGGGCGACGTGATCTCGACATCGATCTATCAGCGTAACGCGGGCGCACCCGGCGGGCAGAACATGCCCGAGGACCTGTTCCGCATGTTCTTCGATCAGCCAGCCTTCGGCCTGCAGGAGATCCGGCTCAAGGTGATTTCCACGACGCCGCGCGGCATCGTGCAGATTGCGCAGGACACAGAGATCGAGCTGTTGCCGGAGTACGTGGAGCAGGAGGAGGAAGAGCGGCTCGATGTCACGTACGACGACGTCGGCGGCATCGGCGACACGTTGCGCGACGTGCGCGAGATGATCGAGCTGCCGCTCAAGCATCCGGAGCTGTTCCAGCGGCTCGGCATCGACCCGCCGAAGGGTGTGCTGCTGTACGGTCCGCCGGGCACGGGCAAGACGCTGCTCGCGCGGGCGGTCGCGAACGAGAGCGACGCGAAGTTCTTCCACATCGCAGGCCCCGAGATCATGGGCCGCTTCTATGGCGAATCGGAACAGCGGCTGCGCGAGATCTTCCAGCAGGCGCAGCAGCAGGCACCATCGATCGTGTTCATCGACGAGATCGATTCGATCGCGCCCAAGCGAGAGGAAGTCACGGGCGAAGTCGAGCGCCGCGTGGTCGCACAGCTGCTCACGCTGCTCGACGGCCTCGAGCCGCGTCAGAACGTGATCGTGATCGGCGCGACGAACCGCCTCGACGCCGTGGACGAGGCGCTGCGCAGGCCAGGCCGCTTCGACCGCGAGATCATCATCGGCGTACCGGACGTGAATGGCCGACGCGAGATTCTCGCGATTCACACGCGCGGCATGCCGCTCGAAGGCGACGTCGATCTCGACGAGCTGGCGCGCATCTCTTACGGCTACGTCGGCGCCGACATGGCGGCACTCGCACGCGAGGCAGCCATGGAGACACTGCGTCGCCATCTGCCTGAGATGAACCTGGATACCGGGCAGATCGACGCGACGATCCTGGAGAAGCTGCGCGTCACGCGCGACGACTTCATGAACGCGATCCGCCGCATCCAGCCGAGCGCCCTGCGCGAGATCATGATCGAAGTGCCGAATGTAGGCTGGGACGACATCGGCGGCCTGGACGGCCCTAAGCGCGAACTGCGCGAGGGCATCGAGCTGCCGCTCAGGCACCCCGAGGCATTCCAGCGGCTCGGCATCCGCGCCGCGAAGGGATTCCTGCTGTTCGGTCCGCCGGGCACCGGCAAGACGCTGCTCGCAAAGGCCGTCGCACGCGAGGCGGAAGCGAATTTCATTGCGACGAAGTCGTCCGACCTGCTGTCCAAGTGGTACGGCGAATCGGAGCAGCAGATCGCGCGACTCTTCCAGCGCGCGCGCCAGGTCGCACCCACTGTCATCTTCATCGACGAGATCGACTCCCTCGCCCCGGCGCGCGGCGGCGGCCTCGGCGAGCCCGCTGTAACGGAGCGCGTCGTGAACACGCTCCTCGCCGAGATGGACGGCCTCGAAGAGTTGCGTGGCGTCGTCGTGATTGCCGCATCCAACCGCCCGGCACTGCTGGATCCCGCGCTGCTGCGACCCGGCCGCTTCGACGACCTCGTGTACGTACCGGTACCCGCCCGCGAAGGCAGACTGCACATCCTGAAGATCCATACCGCGGAGATGCCGGTCGCCGACGACGTCGACCTCGAAGCAATGGCCGACCGCACGCAGGGCTACACCGGCGCCGACCTCGAGGACCTCGTGCGTCGCGCGGGCCTCGAAGCACTGCGTGAGAATATCGACAGCGACGTCGTCGACGCCGACCACTTCGAAGCCGCATTCCAGGAAACGCGCGCGTCGGTAACGAAGGAGATGGAGCAGGAGTATGAAGAGCTGCTCAAGACGCTGAAGAGCGAAAGCCCGCGCGGCCCGAAGCGGATCGGCTTCTCGGTGGCCGCGCAGGAGATGGCCGCGGACTAGGGCTTTGTTTCTGCCACGGAGAGCACGGAGAGTTATTCACCGCTGAGGCGCTGAAGACGCTGAGAATGATGATGAGGGTTCATCGCGTAACGCTGCAATGAACCCCCAGCAAGCATCCTTTTTATGTGTTTACGACGCGCCGGCCGCACGATGCCGGCGGAATGCAAACTACATATACAGAACGCAGGCCGTGCCGGTCAGGTGCGTTTCGCGATGAACGCGCAGCCATCCTCAGCGTCTTCAGCGCCCAGCGGTGAACTAAAAACTCGGCGCGCTCCTCTGTGACCTCTGTGCCCTCCGTGGTAGAACAGGTCAAGCCGACCGAACCCACCGAGCCAGCTGCGCAAGCGTCGGTCGCTTGCCGCTCGACAGGATCCCGATGCGGTACACCTTTGCCGACATCCACACGATCAGCCCTGCCGTTGCGAATGCCAGCCCGATCGAGAGTGCCAGCTCGAGTGCGGGTACGCTTGCCGTGACTGCGCGCACCGGCATCACGAGTGGTGACGTGAGCGGGAAGATCGAGCCGATCACGACCATCGTGCTGTCAGGATTCTGCGCACCGCTCATCGCGATCAGGACACCGATCAGCAGCGGCATCATGACCGGGAAGACGAACTGCTGTGCTTCCTGCGCGGTGTTTGTGACGGCGCCGAGTGCCGCGTAGAGCGTCGAGTAGATCAGAAAGCCGGCGGCGAAGTACACCAGGAAGATCGGCGCAGCAGATGCCGGCATGATGTCGAGCAGCGGCGTCTCCTGCACCTGCTGCACCGCCGTCGGATCGACGTCGACGAAGCCGGCGAGTGCAACACCGTACGTCAGCATGAACGCCGCGACGAGCACCCAGATCGCCATCTGCAGCATTCCTGCGCCGCCGATGCCGAGGACCTTGCCGATGAGCAGGTCGCGCGCGCGTACGGAGCTCAGGATCAGCTCGACGATCTTGTCGCGCTTCTCTTCGAGCACACCGTTCATCACGGCAGCACCGTAGAGCAGCACGGCCATGTAGATCGCGAACGCCATGATGATGCCGATGAAGATCGCGGCTTCGGCGGACCCGGTCGTGCCGCGCGCGTCCAGTTTGTTCGCATCGATGCGCACGGGACGCAGCGCCGTGCCGACCTGGTCGGGATCGATGCCCGCCTCCGCGAGCCGGGTCGTCTGCACGGCCGACTGCACTGCCGCACGCAGGTCGGCGGTGACGGTTGAATTGGTCGCGTTGCTGCCGTGGTAGCGCGCGGGTGTATCGCCGGTCACCACCTCGGGTGCGAGGTACAGGAAGCCGTCGACCTCTTCGGCGACCACGCGATCACGCAGCGCCGCTTCCCGCGTGCTCCACTCGCCCGCGGGTACGTTCTCGACGGTGATCTCGTAGGTCGTGCGCGGGTCGCGACGCACACCGCCGTCCGCGGATTCCGACAGCAGCAGTCCAGACGCACGCTCCCCGACGCCTGCACCGGTCGCGTCGGCGATCACCATCGTGTAGTGGCCGCCGCCGCCCTGCGTGATGATCAGCACCTGCAGCGCGAAGAAGCCGACGATCAGCAGTGGCCCGAGCAGCGTCGCAATGATGAAGGAGCGCGTCTTCACCATCTCCGTGAACTCGCGCTTGATGACGACGAATGCTCTAGACATGGGCGAGCTCCTCTTCCTTGATCTCCGGTCGCGGCTCTGCTGATGCCACGCACTCGAGGAAGATCTCCTCGAGCGACGGCTCCGTGCACTCGAACCGACGCAGCCGTATGCCCTGGTTCACGAGATGCGCGAGCAGGTCCTGCGGGTCCGCGCCCGCATGCAGCCCGACCTCAGCGACCGTGCCGTGCTGGCGCACGCCGGCGACGCCCGGCAGCGCGCGCAGCACGCGCTCGGCATCGACGTCCGGTCGCTCGAAGCCGATCGCGACGTAGTCGCCGCCATGCTCCTGCTTCAGCTGCGGCACCGGGCCGTCCGCTACCTTGCGACCCTGCGCGATGATGCAGACATGGTCGCAGATGCGCTCTGCGTGCTCGATGATGTGCGTGCTGAAGATGATCGTGCGGTTCGCGCGCTTCAGCTCGACGACGATCTCGCGCAGCACCTGCTGGTTGATCGGGTCGAGTCCGCTGAACGGCTCGTCCAGTACGATGAGCTCCGGATCGTGCAGCACGGCACCGATGAACTGGATCTTCTGCTGCATCCCCTTCGACAGATCCTGCACCTTCTTGTCCGCCCAGGCGCCCAGATCCATCCGCTCGAGCCAGCGGTCGATCTCCGGCTGCGCGTCGCGCCGCCGCATGCCCTTGAGCTCGGCCAGGAAGGAGAGGAGGTCGCGAACCTTCATGCGACGGTAGACACCGCGCTCTTCCGGCAGGTAGCCGACTCGGTCGAGCCCCTCCTGCGACAGAGGCGCACCCAGGATCCCGATCGAGCCGCTGTCCGGCTCCAGGATCCGAAGCGCCATCCGTATGGTCGTCGTCTTGCCGGCACCGTTCG
>CAYLME010000112.1:0-11554 GCA_964384585.1 uncultured Gemmatimonadaceae bacterium
ACGGCCGCCCTCACGGCCACCACCCTGGCGCGGCGGCTCGGCCGGCGGATTCAGGCGCACGACGTTGGCGGCCTTGGGGCCCTTCGCCTCCTCGATGATGTCGAATTCGACCTCCTCACCCTCATAGAGGATCTTGAAGCCAGATCCATCGATGGCGCTGTAGTGAACGAACACGTCCGCCCCGCCTTCCCGCTGGAGGAAGCCGTAACCCTTCTCCTGCGAGAACCACTTGACGGTGCCATTGATACGAGCCATCGCCGGTACTCCTGATATGAAGGTGGGACCATGGAAGGTGCGGTGCGACGTGCCGGACCCTCGCAAATTTGCCGCGGAGAAGCGCCCGCGGCCGGCGCAAAAAAAGGGCCCCGCGCTATGGCGCGCAGGTCCCCTGACTAGAACCGCGATGAATGAACTACCGACTGAAGCGAGTACACGTGCAAACGTCTTTCGGGCACGGACGTGATGAAGCCACCAGTCAAATGGTAGTCGCGTCCCGGTCGGGTGCGCAAGTGGGTGCGCCAGGGTGGTGACGCGAAGTGAACCGTCCAGCGTTGACGACCTGTCGCAGGCGGCGCCACCTTGCTGCAACGATCCACGGAGGAGTGCTTCGAAATGAGCTACGAACTGCAGGTATCGGATTCCTCGAGCATCCCGTACCGGGGCCATCTGCTGCGGCTGAAGATCGCGGACGGGATGCCGCGGATGAAGGACCTGAAGAAGGGTGCGCGGCTGAAGGTGAGTGGTCCCGACGGGCGGTCGGGCGTCGTGGAGATCCTGGGCTTCCCGAGCATGGCGGGTCGCCAGACGCAGGAGCGGCTCGAGCGTACGAGGGAACTGGACATCGTGATCCCGGCGCACCAGTCGGTGATCGATGGTGCACGCATCGAGATCGGGTGGCGCGCAGGCCCGGCGGATGCCGGACGCGCGACACGCGAGTAGCGGGTGAGCGGCGACGTCGTATTCCTGACCGGTGCCACGGGCTTCATCGGATCGCGGGTCGCGCGCGGCCTGGCGGCGAGTGGTGCGCGACTGCGCTGCCTCGTTCGCACTCCGGGCTCGCGCGCCGCACGCTCACTGGAGGAGCTGGGTGCCGAGCTGATTCCGGGCGATGTGAACGATCCGGCCGCGCTGGAACGAGGTGTTCGCGGCGCGGCCGTCGCATACCATATCGCCGCGATCTATGACATTGGTGTAGTGGACGAGGCGGCGCTGGAGGCGACGAACGTCGACGGCACGCGTGCGTTCATGCGTGCGACGCGGGAGGCCGGCACGCCGCGCGTGATCCATGTCTCGTCCACGGTTGCGCTCGGGCCGGTCCCGCCGGATGGCATCGGCGATGACCAGCCGCCGTACGGTGGGCCGTATCCTTCGATCTATCATCGAACCAAGACGGAAGCGCATCGCATCGCGCTGGCCGCGCAGCAGAGCGGTGCACCCGTGGTCATCGCGTGCCCGGCCTATGTGTACGGTCCCGGCGACGAGGGACCTGCGGGCAACCTGATCGAGGATCTGCTGCGCCGTCGGGTGCCGACGCTCATCGCGGATCCCGCATGGTACTCGTTCGTGCACGTGGACGACGTGTCCGACGCCCTTACGGTACTGGCGACGCAGGGGACGTCGTCCGGCGTCTATGTGCTGGGCGGAGAGAACGAGCGCTTCGACCGTTTCGTGAAGCGCGTTGCGGAGCTGGGCAAGGTATTCGCCCCCCGGGCGATCACGCCGGCACCGCTCGCGCGCGGGATCGGGCGTGCACTCGATGCGGTGGGCAGGCGCACGGGGATCCGCTTTCCCCTGTCGCTCGAAGGCGTGAACGTGGTGACCGCCGGTCGCTACACGTTCGGGCACGCATGTGCGGCTGCAGAACTCGGATTCTCCCCGCGTCCGCTCGCCACAGGCCTGCCTGAGACCGTGGCGTTCTTCCGCGCGAAGCTGGCGCGCAACCGCCGCTCGCCGGGCCGCTGAGCCATGCCGCGCCCGGCTCTGCGCGCGGGGTTGCAGCGCGTGAGGGCTCGCGTGGCTGCCGGCATGCGCGCCATCCGGCCGCGCCACCTCCTCATTGCCAACGCCATCGTCTGGGCGATCGTCGCGGTGCTCTGGTTTCGCTGCGGTGTCGGCGGCTGTCCCAGGGTGGAGCGACTCGCCGGTTACCAGCCGGGCGGCGCGACCATACTGGTCGATCGCAATGGTGATGAGTTTGCCGACCTCTCACCGATCGAACACGACGTCGTATCACTCGCCGACCTGCCGGACCACGTGCCCGATGCGTTTCTCGCGGTCGAGGACAAACGCTTCTACGAGCACAGCGGCGTGGACCTGCAACGCGTCGCCGGCGCCCTCATCGCGAACGCACGCGCACGTGCATTCGTGGAGGGCTTCAGCACGATCAGCATGCAGCTCGCGCGCAATGTCTGGCCGGAGACCCTGCCTGGCCGCGAGCGCACGCTGCAGCGCAAGATCCTCGAAGTGCGCGTCGCGCGCGCGATCGAACGCAAGTTCACGAAGCAGGAGATCCTCGAGCTGTACCTCAACAACATCTACTTCGGCAGCGGTGCGTGGGGGATCGATGCAGCCGCGCGCAACTACTTCGGCAAGCCCGCGTCCGAGCTGCGCCTGAGCGAAGCCGCGCTGCTGGCTGCAATGCCGAAGTCACCGGTGCTCTACAATCCGCGGCGCTATCCGGACCGCGCGCTCGAGCGTCGCGACCTCGTGCTCACGCTGATGGTGGAACAGGGACGCGTGAGTGCGGAGAGTGCCGCCGCGTCGCGCGACGTCGCGCTGAACGTTCGCCGTGATCCGCCAGTGCGCCGCGACGATGAGGTGCGTGTTGCGCCGTGGTTCGCTGAAGCGGTTCGACGCGTGCTGGAGGACCGCCTCGGCGAAGATGTCTACACGACCCGGATGACGGTGCACACGACCATGGATCCGACGGTGCAGCAGATCGCGGAACGTCAGCTCCGACGCCAGCTCGAACGGATCGAGAGCAGTCGCTACGGGCGGTACGCGGGTGAGCAGTACCAGCCAGGGGCGGACGGGATGCCGCACTACCTGCAGGGTTCCGTTGTCACGATGGAGGCCGCGACCGGAGACGTGCTGGCGCTGGTCGGTGGCCGCGATTATAGGCATTCACAGTTCGATCGTGCGACACGCGCACGCCGTCAGGCTGGCAGCGCATTCAAGCCGTTCGTGTATGCGGCCGCGCTGGATCAGGGGTTCGTCATCAGCCAGCACATCCTCGATGACACGCTGCGCATGGAGCTCGCGGGCGGCGAGGTCTGGGAGCCGACGAACCTTGGCGGCGAGTTCCGCGGATTCGTGACACTGCGCGATGCACTCGTCGATTCGCGCAATGTGCCAACGATCCGCCTGGCACAGGATGTCGGTCTTGCGAACGTCGAACGGCTGGCGCGCGATGCGGGAATCAGCAGCGACGTTCCTGATGTGCCGTCCGCTGCTATCGGCTCGGGCGCGCTCACACCGCTCGAACTCACTGCTGCATATACCGTGTTCGCGAACCTTGGCACGGCGGTGCGGCCGCGGCTGATCGATCGCGTGATCGATGAGTCGGGCAATGTCGTGTGGCAGGCCGATGTGGAGGCGAATGACGCGCTCGATCCCGCCGTCGCATACATCATGACGGACGTGCTGCGCGACGCGATCGATGAAGGTACCGGCCGGGCCGTACGACAGGTCGGCTTCGGTGCGGCGGCGGCAGGCAAGACAGGCACGACGAACGATGGTGCCGACGTCTGGTTCATCGGTTACACGCCGGATCTCGTCGCCGGGGCATGGATCGGGTTCGACGCACCTGCATCGATCGTGGAGGGTGCGAGCGGCGGACATCTCGCAGCGCCGCTCTGGGGGCGGCTGATGGATGCGGTCTACGAAGAGCGTCCGACGCCACCCGAATGGGTGGCGCCGGACGGCGTCGTGGAGCTGCCGGTCGATCCGGCAACCGGTCTGGTACTGGTCGAGGGCTGCCAGCCCGAGCGTGGGACGGCAGTCATGGAACTGTTCGTTGCCGGTGACGAGCCTGCGGCGGTGTGTCCGGCCGGTACGCCTGCGCGCGAGTCGCGCGGCGTCCTTGCGCGGCTTGGCGCCTGGGTCGAGCGGACCTGGCAGCGGGCGCGGCACGTGCTTGCCCGCCACATCGGCTCGGAGAAGGCACGGCCGATCCCGCCGCGGGCGGAGGAACGCTACATCGGTACACCACGGCTGCCGCGTGCCGTCGAAGTAGCCGACCCGATCGTGCCGGCAGATTCATTCCGGCCGATCGCGCCGCGTATCGTGATCCCCGCGCTCGATTCGATCATGCTGCCGGACTCACTGCCTGGCGACACGCTGCGTGTGATCACCGACTCGATTCGGTTGCGCGCGGAGCCGCTGCCGGCATTGCCGGACAGCCTGGCCCTGCCGTCCGATACGGCGATGGTCGATACCGTCGCAGCGGGTACTGCGCGTGCAGCGACGCCGTGGCCGTAACACGTCGGCCCCATGTATGGGGAAGGGTGCAGCTCAGTGATGGACCAGGCGCGGTGCGACACAGATCTCCCAGGCACCGAGACGTTCCGTGACCCGCGGCGCAAAGCCGTGTGAGCGCAGCAGTGCATGCATCTGGTCCGGTGGATGCACGTGCACGCGAAAACGCCTGCGCATCATCCAGAGAGCCGCGTTGCCCGCAGAAACGCCGCAACGGGTCCACCACGCACTGCGCGGATAGGTGAAGGCGACGGCGCGCGATGCCCGCGTCGCGGCCGCCTCGAGCAGTGCGCGCCAGTCGGGATAACAGCAGACGACACGGTCGAGCACGACGAGGTCGTGAACGGTTT
Organism: uncultured Gemmatimonadaceae bacterium; assembly: GCA_964384585.1. Classification (GTDB taxonomy): domain Bacteria; phylum Gemmatimonadota; class Gemmatimonadetes; order Longimicrobiales; family RSA9; genus DASTYK01. Next base: position 4,827 of record CAYLME010000112.1, read on the forward strand.
CGTCGTCCATCTCCGCGAAATCGCCGACGACGCCGCTCATGCGATGGGTCACACCGTACTCCTCGGCGAGCTGGCGGGCGGTGCGGATTGCGGCAGGAATCGCGTCCACTACAGTGGCCTGGCGTACCCCGCGCCGGAGCAGCTCGATCGAGATGCCGCCGACACCGGCGCCGCCTTCGAGGACCGTTGCTTCGTGGAGCTGGACGAGAGGACGGACGGCTTCGATCAGTCGCTCCGCGCGCTCCGGCAGGCCGCGTGAGCGGAATCGCAAGGCTTCGCGGCGGGCAAAACGCTCGCCGAACACGTCATCCAGGCCTGCAGTAAAGCAGTTGCATCCCACGACATGTGCCGGTTGAGGTGAAGCGCACTACCAGGCGACGAAAATGATGAAGAACGTCACCACGGTCAGCATCGCTCCGAGCACCCACACGAGTGCCTCGTCGAGTCGAGCGGTCTCACGTCCCGAATCGAGCACACGCAGATGCGGCCAGGATGTGCCACACTCACGGCAAACGTGCTCTGTGCTGGCCAGTCGCGTCCCACACCGAATGCAGTCGCGATGTTTCATGGGTGCCTGCCCTTCTTCCCGGTTACCATGACTGCGGGAAAGATGCGGCAGGCGGACTGACGGGACGGTGAACGCCGTATTACGGAACGTTCATAAACCTGTCTGTTGCCGCAAACGGCCTACTGCCGGCGCCACTTCAGCAGTTCGAACGCCGTACGACAGTCGTTGCACCAGTACGTGGCGACAGAAAGCTGCGGGCCGAACGGCGAGTGCAGCTCCGTTCGCTGCCCACTGCAGAAGGGACAGGGCGGGTGCTCCGGCAGCCCGAACGCGGTCGCGTCGTGCGCAGGTGACGCTGCCATTGCTCAGTCCATCAGGAACGCGCGATTCCGATCACCGCGGATGCGCTCGATCGTGGCCTGGTCGGGTGTCCTGCCGACGGGGCGGCGGCGCGCCTCGTCGAACTCGCCAAACTCGGGCTCGATGTTCGTGAAGACATCGCCGAGGCCGGCGGCGGCAAGGAGCGGTGCGATACGCTCGACGAAGCGCTCGCGCAGTGTGCTGCCGGCGCCATCCGCGATGGATGCGTCGAGGAGCGTACGTGCACTCGGTCCGTCGGGCCCGAACCAGGCGAGGATGTCTGCGGCGCGGGTCTGCACGGCGTCGTGCAGCGCGGCGCGGGATGCGTCGGACGCCGACGCAAACCGCCGCCACCACGCGGCGCCATGAGCCGCATGGAAGCTCTCTTCATCGAGCAGCTTGCCGACCCGCTGCCGCAGCGGCACATGACTCGACGCGCGCAGCGCCTCGAGTTGCACGGTCAGTGCGCCGTCGCAGAGCACGTTGATCGCGATGAGGCCGGCCCAGTCCCGGGGCGCCTCATCGAGTGTGACCATGTTGCAGTACTCGTCCGCTTCGCGTCCGTGCTCGATGCTTTCGACGTCCACGTCGAAATCCTTGAGCAGCGCGGCGAGCAGGCGGGCGTGACCCCACTCGTCCTGCGCCATCGACGCGCACGCGATGCCGGCTTCGAGCTCTGGTGCGCCCAGGATCCACTCGGCGTAGCGCATGCCGAGCAGTCGCTTGCTGTCGGCAAGCACGAGAATGAGGTCATGCACCGCGGTGCGCGCGGCCTCATCGAGCTGGACGGTTGTCGTAGCTGCACGTGTCATCACCGGCTGTCCCCGTTCTCGCGCTCTGCGTTGAACACTTCGACGAAATGCTCGCGCGGCGTGACCCACATGTCGAACCAGCGCTCCTCGTCGTACGTGTTGTAGGCGTACACCCTGGCGAGCTCCTGGTCCGGCGCGTTCAGGTTGCCGATGTGGCGGAGCGGCTCGCCGCGCGACTTGCGTGCAAACACTTCGAAGATCATACCGTCACCCCCGCACCGCGCAGCACTGCGCGTCCCTCGTCCGTCATGCGATCCACGGTCCACGGCGGATCCCACACCTCGTGCACATCCACGGTCGTGACATCCGCCTCTTCCAGCAGCCGGTCGCGGATGTCTTCCTTGATGAACGCCATGCACGGACAGGCCGACGCCGTGAACGTGCAATCCACGTCCACGTGCGCACCGTCGCGGCGGATGTCGTAGATCAGGCCCAGGTCCACGAGCGAAATCGGCAGCTCGGGGTCGCTCACATCACAGAGGGCCAGCCAGAGTGCCTCAGTATCGGTTGGCAGCGCAGCGAGCCATTCCTCGCGCGCTCGCTTCAGTGCCGCCTCGTCCACGCCGGCGCGTAGCCGTGCTTCCGCGACGGCTTCTTCGCGGCGTACGGCTTCCGCGGTCCGCAACGCGACCAGATCATGGCGCGTCCGACGCGACGCAGCGGCCACCGAACGCATGGCTTCCGTTTGCGTCATCCTGCTACGCCGCCTGCGCCATCATGCGGCCGAGCGGTGCATGGCTCCGGCGAATGCTCTCCACGTACCGCTCGTTCATCGGACCGCGCTTCTTCCAGCGCTCGAAGACGCGCTCCCAGCTGATCTGTCCGCCCGTGAAATCCCAGTGCTTCGCGGCCGCGTCGTACTCGCAGGGGAACGGGTAATCGAGCACGTACTTCTGCTCTTCATCGCTCCAGTGTGCCGGCGCCTTCAGACCGAGACTCTCGCACAGGGGCACGGTCGCGCTCATCCAGACCTGGCGCAGCTCGTCGTTCGTCAGGCCCTTGAGACGATACTCGAGCTGGCCGCTGTGGCGCTTCATGTCGTCCGGCAGGCCGAACCACTCGACGGTCATCGGGAACATCCAGTCCACGGCGCGCTGCAGCTTCTCGCGCGCTTCGCCGCCCGCCTGCGCGAGGCGCTTCATCCAGACCTCACCGTGACGCAGGTGGAAGGTCTCCTCGAGATCCACCTTCACGAGGGCGCGCTTGAGCGGGCCGTAACTCGTGTTCTTGTAAACGTCGGACAGGAGAGTGATGCCGGCACGATCGAAGAAGCCGTTCGCAGTCACGAGCTCCGCCCAGCTCTCGAGCGGCTGGTCGAAGCCGTACGGGTGCTTGAACTCGTGCGGCTCACGGCCATAGATGAGCTGCTCCTTGTCCAGCCCCATGTCCTCCAGGATGCGGTACGCGATGTTCGCGTGCGCCAGCTCGTCCTGGATGATCGCCACGGCGCTCACCTGCGTGTTCGTGGACGGCGCGTCCTGCGCGGCCATCCAGTACGCCGGCGCGCTCATCAGCTCCGTATCCGCCTGCACCAGAAGCTGCACGATCAGCGACTTGCGGTACCCCTCGGTCATTTCGTCCGGTGACTCGAGGATGTAGCCGTCACGTACCTTCTGCTTGATTTCCTCTTCGGTGAACCGGCTCACGTCGTGCCCTCCCGCGGATTTCGAACGATCGTTCGACAATGCCGGAAGTTGGTGTGCCACAGCAGCCTGCGCAAGCTGTACTCCAGTCCGCGCCCCAGGCCGGGATTGGTATCCTCCTTGCTCTTCCGGGAATTCGGCACAGCACACAACGAATCCACCGGGTGATGCCGGTGATGCGAAGGGACTGATATGGAGAAGGATCGGCAGCCCGGCGGTGGACCGGGCGGTGAGCCGCCGGACGGGGAAGCGTCCAGGCCGCCCGGCGAGTACGGGCCGGTCAGGGGCACGGCCGGTGGCGCTGCGCGCGCGTCCGAGCCGGAGGACGCGGAAGTTCGCAGCGCAAGCTGGAAGGATCGCACGCGCGGTCGCCGGGTGCTGGCGGCAGCCGGCGCGGTGTTCCTCGTGTTGCTCGCGGTAGGCGCAGTGCTCTGGTTCCGATGCGGCGTCGCCGGCTGTCCGGACGTGGACATGCTGCGCGGCTACATGCCAGACGAGGCGTCCGTTGTCGTGGACCGCAACGGTGATGAGATCGCGAAGCTGTTCGTGACGCGCCGTGTGTACATTGGTCTGGACTCCCTGCCGAAGCACGTGGGCGACGCGTTCATCGCAATCGAAGACCAGCGCTTCTGGGACCATGGTGGCGTGGACGTGCAGCGCGTATTCGGTGCGATGCTGCAGAACGTCCGATCGGGTGGTGTGCAGGAGGGTGCGAGCACGATCACCATGCAATTGGCGCGCAACATCTTTCCGGACGACCTGCCGGCGAACGAGAAGACGGTGTGGCGCAAGGTCGGCGAAGCGCGTGTCGCACGGCAGATCGAGGGTCGCTACACGAAGCAGGAAATTCTCGAGTTGTACCTGAATCAGATCTATTTCGGCGAGGGCGCCTGGGGCATCGAGGCGGCTGCGCAGGAGTACTACGGCAAGTCGGCAACCGAACTCGACCTGGCGGAAGCGGCGACGCTCGCGGCATTGCCGCGTGCCCCGTCGCGACTCAACCCGCGCGTGAATCCGGAGCTGGCCAGGACCGAGCGTGAGGTGGTGCTCAACCGCATGCGCGACCAGGGACTGATCAGCAGCGCCGAACGCCAGTCGGCTGCAGAAGAAGAGTTGACGCTGCGGCGCGGTGACCGGACGAGCGACGAGCGGGCGCCGTATTTCGTCGAGTCGGTCCGCCGCATCCTCGAGGAGCAGCTCGGAGATGCGATCTACACGCGCGGCTATCGTATCCACACGACGCTCGATCTGGCTGCGCAGAGCGCACTCGAGGAGCAGCTCGCGCAGCAGGCGCGCAGGATCGAGGCGGGTACCTACGGCGGCTACCGGCATGCGACGTACGCCAGTGCGCACGCCGATTCCAATGCCACGTTCGAGCGCGGCACGCCGTACCTGCAGACCGCAGGCATCGTCATGGACGCACACACGGGCGACGTGATCGCGCTCGTTGGCGGCCGTGACTACAACGACTCGAAGTTCAACCGCGCGATGCAGGCCATGCGACAGCCCGGTTCTGCATTCAAGCCGTTCGTGTTCGCGGCCGCGATCTCGGCCGGTTACTCACCGAGCTACCAGCTCGTGGATCAGCCGATCCGGTTGATGGTCGATCGCAATCGCTCGTGGGAGCCGAAGAACTACGGCAACAGCTACGCTGGCGTGATCAGTCTGCGGAACGCGCTGGTCCAGTCGAAGAACGTCGCGACCGTGCGTCTCTCTGGTGAAGTCGGCCTGTCACGCATCATCGGGCTTGCCGAGCAGGTAGGTCTCGGCCGCATCGCATCGAATCCGGCGGTCGTCCTCGGCACGAGCGAGGTCACGCCGGTTCAGCTTGCACAGGCGTACACGCCGTTCGCGACGCTCGGACAGCGAACGAACGTGCGCCTGATCGAACGCGTCGTTGATCGTGACGGCCGCACCGTGTGGGCGCAGCAGCCCATCTCCCAACGCGTGCTCTCACCGTCCGTCGCGTTCATCACGAACGACATTCTCCAGGACGTCGTGGATCGCGGCACGGGTGCGGGTGTGCGTGGCAGCGGCTTCCGGGGTCCGGCGGGCGGAAAGACAGGTACCACGCAGGATGCGGCGGACGTGTGGTTCGTCGGCTTCACACCCGAATACGTCGGCGTGATCTGGTACGGTCTCGACAAGCGCGCGCGCATCCTGACCGGAGCAACCGGCGGCGAGATCGCTGCGCCGGTATGGGGTCGCGTGATGCGCCAGATCGCAACGTCCTCCGAGGGCTGGACGCAGCCGGCAGGCGTCGAGACGCGTGAAGTCGATGAGACCGGATCGATCGTCGGCGCGGGCTGCCCGACCTACGGCGCGACGCATACCGAGTACTTCCTCGCCGGTACCGCGCCGATCGGCGAGTGCTACCGCGATCCGAGCTATTACCAGACGTGGTGGCAGGACTCACTCGGGACGGATCCGTACGACTCACTGTACGCGTACCCGTACGACACAACCTATAGCTATCCCTACGACACCACGTCCGTCAGCAGTGAAGAACGCGATCGCTTCTGGGATCGCCTTCGTTCGCGTGTCTTCGGTGAGGAGGAGGACTCGCTGAACGTGCGGCAGTCGCCGGAGACGACGATCGACACGGCGCCGGCCACGCGCACGGAGCGCGCGCAACAACGCCAGCAGCCGACGGACACGACGAGCAATCCGCCAATACTGGGCGAGCCCGTGCGCCGGGAACCGCCGCCCGATTCGGGCACAGTGCGACAGCCGCTCTGAGCGCAGCGCGCCAGTTCTCCGACCGGTCGTGTACGACTCCGTGCACGGCCGGTCAGCGTTCTACCCTGTTTGACAGCCGGGCCGTACGCTCGCCACTTTCCGCCGCCGAGAGACCGTGCGGTTACCCGGGCGGAAGATGCGATGAAAGCGCGCGCTGACGCGCTCCAGGAAGGTTACAAGAGATGAGAATGCTGGTACTCGGGGCCGGGCTGCAGGGCTCGGCCTGTGCGTATGACCTGCTCAACAGTGACGGGGTGAGCCGTGTCCGGCTGGCAGACCAGCGGATCGATCGGCTTCCTCCGTTTCTGCAGCCGTATGCGAATGATGATCGGCTCGAGCTCGTGAAAGTCGATGCGCGCGACGCTGACAGCGTGCGTAATGCGATGCAGGGTGTGGACGCGTGCATGAATGCACTGCCCTACTACTTCAATCTCGACATCACGAAGCTCGCCGTCGACGTCGGCATCCATTACTGCGACCTGGGCGGCAACACCGCGATCGTGTTCGACCAGCTCAAGCTCGACGGCGAAGCGCTGCAGCGCGGAATTTCCGTGATCCCTGACTGCGGGCTTGCACCCGGGATGGTCAACATCCTCGCCGCAAAGGGGATCGAGAGCATGGATCGCGCGGATGCGGTGAAGATCCGTGTCGGTGGGCTGCCGCAGG
>CAYLME010000113.1:0-11438 GCA_964384585.1 uncultured Gemmatimonadaceae bacterium
GACTTCCAGTACACGCTCGTAGTGGAAGTCATTGACGACGCCGTCGAGCTCATCGTACCAGAACACGCCTTCGTCCTTCAGGATACGGACAAGCGCGTTTGCATTGTCCTGAACTCTGTCGAGAACGGTGTCCACTTCTTCTGAGCTGCCTTGAAGGTACGACTCAATACGTCTCGCCTCCTGCCGACCCAAAGCCGCTCCACCGGTCCGGGCATGAATTGACCGTAGATTCGCAATCCGATACCAAGAAGGCCCGGGAGCATCCTCTACAAACTTGATGTCATACCAGAAGCCGTCATCGTTCTGTTGGTGGCCGCTCGTGAGGTCGATCCAGGCATCCAGCCGTTGCGCCTTATCAGTTCGGATGCCCCCGTCGAATAGAGTACGGAGCGCCTGAAGTCTTTGTTGTCCGTCCAGGACGAACAGACGCTCATTACCGCCTTCCGACGCATGCTGGTCATACAGTGAATGGAGATCAACGTCATTCTGCACGAGATCCATAAAGCGACGGGCCTTGATCTCATCACGAGTACGCCAGAGCAGGAGCGTCTGAATGGGATAGCCCCGGAGCAGGCTATCGAGGAGCCGTCGCACCTGATCCTCGCCCCACACAAAGGGCCGCTGAATGTGGGGCAGGTAGATCTCACGGTTGAGGTCATCGAGCAACTGATAGAGTGCGCGGGTCTTCATCTTGTATTTGGTAACGGTTGATGATCACTGTGCAAGAACCTCTAGCACAGAACAGTCAAACAACAGTTGCTTGCTGACGGCCTCCGGATCTTTTTTCGTATCCTCTCCAAACGGTGGAGAAACACAAGAGCCGCCCCCTAGTCGAAGAGAGTTGGCTCGGGAGGCCGGCTCTTCGCGCGCGCTCCCTTACGCGACGCCTTCTTCGCCCGGACCGATGACTGTGAATCCGAAAGCAACTGCCCCTCCTCGATGGCGCGCTGGCGGTTTAGTTCGAGTAGGCGGGCGAGGACTTCGTCGCGGAAATCGTCAGGCCAGCGGTAGCGCCAGGGCTTCCTGCGACGTCGTGACGTCTGCTCCTCTTCGTCTTCGTCTTCCTCGTAGTCGAGCAGGAACTCGCACTTCGGCTGTAGATCGGTCCAGCCGTAAGCATCCAGAACCGCGCGGTCCATCTCGTCATGCAGTTCGCGCAGGCAGAGGATGTCGGGGCTGCGCTCGTTTGGGTCGTGGAAGCGGTTGTAGGTGGCGGTGAGGCCTTCATCGTTGCGGACCATGAGATCGGCGCGGAAGTCGTAGTAACGCAGTCCCACCTCATCGAGTCCATTGTAGCTCCCATTATCCGGCGGGAATGGAAACGTGTCGAAAACGAGAGATGGCGTGTACTGCAGGTCATCCTTTAACGTAGATCCAAAGAATCGAGCCCAAACCTCATGCAAGCGCGATTGCAGACAAGCGAACGCAGTTCCGCTTTCGTCGATGAACACAACAATTTTTTCATTAATGACCTGACCAGGCGGCAACAACGTGAATGCGAAGGAGTTGCTTACACGAGCGATGACAAGAACCCGCTGGTTGCCTGCGATAGAGGAATAGAGTTCCGGTCGCGTTCGTATGAACTGCCACCAACGCTCCTGCGCACCAGCGTCGTTTTGAGCTAAGCGAACCGGCTTGACCTTCCGTTCGACGATTGCCATCAAGTCCGGCCACCGTTTCCGCACCACCCCCTCGCCTAGATCGCCGAAGTTGATAACGAATCGCTTCGGGCTATGATCTGGACTGTTGTTCAGCTCCTCACCACCGATGTACGGAAAGATCCTTTCCGCATTTCGAGGATCTCGCTCGATCAGCGCACGCATTTCGGCGATTGGCGTTGCGTCGGGATGGTCGTCATCGAACGTGAAACCCATCCCGAGAATGATGCTGCCCTGAAAGCTCTTCCCCCCATTCGCTGCCAGCTTCACGGGATCGTCATGTCCGCCTTCGTGGAACAGGAACGCCGTGATCCGCTCCACCTCCCGTCCATCCAAGACGTACGGCGGCGCGATCTTGCCCTTCTTCAAGTGCACGACACTCACGATCAGTGCTGCGCCGGCCGGCCACGTGTATCGCCGCGTAGCGTTGTAGATCGTTCCGCCATGTTTGCAGATCCACCGCAGCCCGGACGAGCGCGTGTCCCCCTGCGCGATCGTGTTCGTCGCGATCAGTCCAAACGTCCCATTCAGCCGTAGCAGGTTGAACGCCCGCCGGAAGAAGTGCGCGACGAGGTCAGCGTTGCCGTGCGCTTCGTCATGGATGAGCTGGAGAAACGGCAGATAGTTGTTCGCATTGCCGGCGATGATTGTGTTCTTGCCACCGAACGGCGGATTTCCCACAAACGCATCGAATCCCGGATTCTCCCGTTCAAAGATCTCCGGAAACTCCACGTCCCAATGAAACGGCGTGATCGGCATCTCGCCGCTTCTCAGTTCCGCCACGACTTCCTCAACCGCACCGCGAACACCCGCCCCCGACAACCATGCCTGCACCATCTCGTCATACGACACGCGCAGCGCCTTCCTCTCGCGGTCCCTCCCCGCACCAAAGAACGCCGCAACGAGCGCGTCGCCAATCAGCCGCACGTCGTTCACCGCATCATCGGCTTCCCGCAGCAGCCGCAGCTTCTCGCGCGTGTCGTCGCTTTCCGCGAGGGACTCGATCTCGTCGCGCAGCCGCTCTGCCTCACGCACGCGCTCTTCGATGAACTCGCGCACGATCGGAACCTGTCGTGTATGCTCCCAGTTGAACGCCGCGATCTGCTCGCGCGAGAACCCGACCAGCGAGTCACCCTGGCGCAACGTATGGTCTACGAACGTAAACGGGTGATCCTTTGCGAGAGTGACAAGCCAGAGCGAGAGCTTCGCGAGGTCCACTGCGAACGGGTTCCGATCGACACCGTAGATGCAGCGCTGTGCGACCAGCCGACGCGCGTAGAGCTGCACATCCTCGTCGGGCGGGATGTCGGGCATCTCATTGTGCACCTCCCACGCCTCGACCAGCTGGTCGGCCAGGAAACGGCAGGTCTCGACGAGGAAGGCACCGGAGCCCATCGCAGGGTCGCATACGTTGAGCCCCAGGATCTGCTCCGGTCGGGGCTGCGTTCCGAACGCGTCCAGCACCGGCTGCAATGTCGTGCGCACGATCGGCTCGGTAAGCGAACGCGGCGTGTAGTGCGATCCTGAACGGCGGCGCTCCTCGGTCGGATGGAGCAGCATCGCGCCACGCGGCACGAGCCGCGGCGTCATCGGCGAGACGCGGCGACCGAGGGCGGCGATGAGCTCGTCAACGGAAGCGGCCTGCTTCAGTTCGTTCAACGCCCGGCCGGTGAGCTTGACCCCGGCCTGCTGCTCGAGCGCCTTGCCTCGCGAGGCGGGAACCGTCCGCAGCACGGCATCGAGATCGACAACGTCGTGCGTCTTCCCTACCGCGATCGATGTTCCCTTCACGGTGCTGAGCGTGAAGCCCATCATTGCTTCGTATACGGATCCGATCTGCTCGACGTCGAGTGCCCGGTAGGACAGCCGGTCGCCGTCCAGTACGAGCAGCTTCTCGAGGATGCGGTAGATGACGCCGTCGGGCACACGCGGCGGCCGCGGCCGCTCGCCCATCACTAGGTTGGACCCGTACGGCCGCCCCTCGAGGAACGGGTATGCATCCGGATCGAAGAGCCGGCCCTCGCGTGCGGGCACGCACAGATCGCCGTGCGCGGCGCCGTCGTGCAGCATGCGGAAAAGCGTGAGCAACCGCGGCCATGCGCCATAGCGCTGGTCCATGGTGTCCGGGTAGCGCGCGGCGTCCTCGCGAAGCTGCTCGAACAGTCCCGCCACCGAGTAGTTCGCCACGTACACGGAATCGGTCGGCAGCAGCCCGCGGTCCTCAGCGTAGAGCACGAACACGAGGCGCAGAATCGTAGTCAACAGTCCGCCGTACACCTCCTCCGGTGCCTCGCGCAGTACCTCGCCCAGTAGTTCACCGCGCGTCGCGTCATCAGCCTGCTGAAAACCGCGCTGAAGCTCGTACAGCGATTCGAGCACTTGGCCGGCGAGGCGGGTGGAGACGTCGTTCTGGTACTTGCGCGAACTCCTGAGCAGTGCGGGCAGGCGTTGCGTGACGGGCAGCGAGAACAGCCGATCGGCGGAGAGCAGCATGTGCAGTGCCGCCAGGATCGGCCGACCGGGCACCGTCATCATCGCCGAGACCGGGAACGTGAGGTGACCAGACGACTCGCCGGCAGGCGCGTAGACTAGCCGGATCGCGCGCCGGTTCACGAGTAAGCCCGCCGGCACCCTGGTCTCGCGGAGCAGTCGCTCGAAGCGGGCCTGTGGCGCCGCGTGCCAGCCGGGGCCCGCGTCGGCGCCCGCGGTATCGAAGTCGTCGTCGCCATCGACCACCTGCACGAGCAGAAGCCACGCGTCCGCGTCGTCGGCATCGGGCACCGCGTACGTCGGGCGCAGCACGTCACCATACTCGGGGAGTGGCACGACCAGCGAATCCGGCACGGCGTGCACAAGGTCGCTGACCTCCCAGCCGAGCACGCGCTGCGTGAAGGCGATGAAGCCGCTCAGCACTGGTTCGTCATCGACCTCCTGGACGACAGCGTGCAGCGCTTGCTGCTCCGCAATAATGTTGCGGTTGACATGAGCCTGCGCCGCAAGCAGTGCGGGTGGCGAAACGACGAGACCGACGGGCTGGACGAGGCCCAGCCACTCCTGGTGCGCACGCAGTTCGGGAGACCTTGCCATCAGCCGGACACGGGCCAGAGGTAAACGATCCCGACGGGATCGACACGCTGCGCCTGCACGTCGTAGATCGCGCGCACGCGTCCGGGCTCGCTCTCGAGCTCTTCCTCGAGCGACACGACCCGGCGCTCCCAGTGGCGACGGTCCGCCTCGAGCTGCTTTCGCTCCTCGTCGAGATCGAGTGTGAGCTGTCTCGTGCTTGAAACGCGGGCGAGGATCCGCTCGCGCTGCGCGACGATGACATCACGCATTTCACGACTCTCCTTCTCGCCACGGGCGGCGAGCTTCTGAATCGCACGCTCGGCGATCGCCTGCGCGCGCTCACGCAGATGCGGCTCCAGCTCGGCAACGTCGTGCTCGATACCGCGCAGCAAGCTCTCCAGGACCTGCTCGTTCGGCGTGTGCGACGTCGGCTCCGCCAGCGTCTGGTACAACAGATCAAGCGTGCGTCCCTCAGCCTGCTCGGCATACGGTTTGAGCGGTGCACTACGCGAATCGACATCGCTCCAACGCGCGGCAATCGCGACGATTTCGTCGTGCAGTCTCGAGGCGCCCTCGCCGTACAAAGACAGCCGGCCGAGCAGTACAACACGCGGGATCGCATCGCGGCTATGCCCAACGCAGGCGCGCGCCAGGTCGTCGCGTACGAAGCCCTGCGCTAGGAAGCGCGTGAGCAGCCGCTGCACGACACGGTGCTCCAGGTGAAGGTGCACAACCTCACCGTCGAGCGTGCCCGGATCCTCGAAAACAATGGGCCGGATCGGAGCCTCTCTGCGCCATTCCCATGGCTTCTGCTCCGGCCTCCGCGGTACCCGCAGCGCGTCCAGTGTATCAGCCCAGCTTGCATCGGTCCGATCGAGCGGCGGGAAGCGCCAGCTCTTGGAAGCATCGCTTCCGTCGTTTGCCAACGGCTCCGCGCCGAGAAGCCGGAGCGACGAATTGATCGCGTTCCTGAACGTCGGCACAGTAAGGTCGAGGTGGCGGCGTGACGTATCGAGCAGGTCACGCAGTGTATCGAGCTGTCGCGACAGGTCCTGCTTCGCGACACGCGCGGCTTCCAGCTCTTCCTCACCGACGGCACGCATAGCCGGATCCAGATCGGCTTCCTCGATGCGTTGCCGGAGCCGGTCCGCCTCGTCAGCCGCGATCCCGCCAGACAGCATTTTCTCCAGCCGGCGTTCGACGACGGCGGAGAGACTCCCGAGCTGGGCGCGAATCACGCCCAGCTTCTTTATGAGGACCTCGACCACGCGGTCCTCCGACCTCTGATGCAGCACGAAGTAATGGCTGCGAACCTCCGGCTCGCGCTGGAGCTTGCGGTCGATACGCCCGATGCGCTGCTCCATGCGGCTGGGGTTCCACGGCACATCGAAGTGGAAGACGTCGGCGCAATAGTTCTGAAGGTTCACACCTTCGCGGGCGGCATCCGTCGCAATAAGGATGCGTAGCGGATGCTGCCGCGGATCGCGATTGAATGCCTCACGTAAGGCGCGACGCCGGTCCTCGCCCATGCCACCCGTGAAGCTGTCGATGCGCTCATCGCCACGGTTTGTGCTCGCAAACGCTCCGGTAAGCTGCTGCTCAAGGTACCGCTTCGTGTCCATGTACTCGGTGAAGATGAGCACGCGTCGAGCGGTCCATTCGTCGCCGCTCATCATGTGCTCGCGGATCCAATCGATCAATCGCTGCACACGCGCGTCCCGCAGGCCGCGCGCGGCGTTCGCGATGCGCAGCATCTCATCGACCAGTTCCAGCTCCCGTTGAAGGCGCCCCTTCTCGCCACGCGTCGTCGCGGCGGTCGCCGCATCCATCTGCGCGGCTGACTCCGCATCGAGATCCTCCTCCGTGAGTTCGGCTCTGTCGTCATCGTTGCCGGGCGCCTCGACGAGCAGCGAAAGGTCGAGGTCCGCAGCGTCTGGTTGTTCCTGCTCGACCTCCATCCATTTCACGACGGAGCGGCGGTGCACGCCAAGCGTGAGCGCGAACGCCTCGATCGACGAGAGCAGCCGCTTCTGGAGGTTCGTAACGACGAGTGCCGCCGCATTCTGTGTCGACTTCCGCTCACCGGCGAGGCGTTCCTGGCGGATCTGCTTAAGCTCGTTCAGCAAACGCGACAGGACCAGTTCGGGCGCATCGTCAGGAAGGTCAACGATGTCATGCTGCACCGGAACGCGCTTCGGGAATACGCCTGTAATTTCACGCAGGTCTTCCTTCAGGCGGCGCACCATGACCGGTTCGAGCTGGCTGACGTTCCTGACCGGTACGCCACGCGTGAAGCGTTGCGCGTCTAACAGCTCGAGCAATGCGGCGAAGCTGTTCGAATGTCCGTTGTGCGGCGTGGCTGACAGGAAGAGCCGATGCTCGAAGCGCGGGGCAAGGTCACGGATCACGCGCGTAAAGCGCGAGTCGATCGCATACCGCGAGCCGGACGAAGGCGCCGCGTTGTGCGCCTCGTCCAGGATCAGCAACGCCCCCCGGCTGAAATCGCACAGCCAATCGCGCAGTGACGCCGTGTAACTCTCATCGCGGAGGAGCGCGTGCGAGATGATGAAGCGCGAATGCGTGGTGAATGGATTAACAGAGAACCCGCGCTCCCGTCGCTTGGCGGACACGTAACTCCGGTCCATCACGACGAACCCGAGACCAAACCGCGACTCCAACTCGTCACGCCACTGCGCTACTACCGACGGTGGGCATGCGACTACGACGCGCCGCACCTTCTGGCGCATGATCAGCTCGCGCAGGATGAGGCCCGCCTCGATCGTCTTGCCGAGTCCCACGTCGTCCGCGATGAAGAGGTTCACGCGTGGCAACAGCAACGCCTTCCGCAGCGGCTCCAGCTGGTACGCCATCACCTCGATGCCCGCCCGATACGGCGCCTGGAACAGCTTCGGGTTCGTCGACGTCACAGTGTTCCAACGCAGCGCATGCAGGTACGACGCAAACATCTGGGGAGTATCGAAGCCACGTTCAGCAGCGTGTTGCCACGTCGGCCGGCCGACGGGTTGCGCGTCGAACTCGCTTTCCCAAAGGACTTCGAGCGGCGTCCCTTGCGCATCGTCGTCCAAGCAGGACAGACGGACCAGCGTCTGCTCGCCTGGGGAAGGCGGCGATGTCGTCGCCTCCACCAGGTACTGACGCGAGCGGACGCGCACGATCTGGCCCGGCTCGGGTGCGGGAGTCGCTAGTCGCATCATGACTTAGATATCACTCCCAAACAACGCCCGAAGAACTTGCTGCTCTCTCGATATCGGTTTGCCAACACCTCGATCAGCGCTGCGGGAGGTGACCTCGATGTCAACCGTTCGTGCCATCGGATTGAACGCCATTTCCAGTCCGTCGCCGGGCTTTAGTTGAAAACGCTGCATAAACGTCTGGAAGGGCCACATGAACCCCTTGGACACCTTGATGCGGATGGTGCGGTTGTCGGGTAATCTTGCGGTCCAAGCTCCGGGATGCTCCTTGATCGCCGCCGGTGCCGGAAGCACTCCCTGTAATGCGAAACGGTTCAATGTGTAGGAGGTACGAACCTTACCCGCCTCCGTCCTGACGGTCTTCCGGATCACGCGGCGTCGCATAGCACGCCTGCGAGTACCGTTCAGGCCTCTGATCACAGCCGGATCGTGGGCGCGGCCCCGCAGCCCATATAAACCGGGGCCGAGGCGCCTGATCCATGCTTTCTTCAGCACGACTGACGCCATCGGCGCGGAGAAGCCCGCAGCCTTCATCGCATCAATGAACTCCCACCACGATGTGACACCTCCGCTTTGCTGAAGGATGGTCAACGCTTGCGCTTCGGCACCAGACAGGATGCCGGTCCGAATGACGTCCTGAGCAAGGTGGACACGGTCGCCGGTGATGACGAAATCGTCGGATCGATCGAGAACGGTTTCCAGGAGCTCAGGACTTACCGAGAATCCGTTCGCACGAATACCGCGAAGGAGTTCATCCAGCTGAAGCTCGCGGGTGGCCACAAGCGTCTTACGGCATTGACGCAAGAGCGCGGAATCACGGATGGGTATCCGCAGCGCGTAATCAACCAGCAGGGTGAACTGCACACCATTCTGTTCGAGTAGCGACAGAGCGTGACCCCGCCCGAACGGAGACAGTTCGTCAAGCAGTTCAACCGGTACTGCTCCGAGTCGGCGAAGGTAACGCGCTACCCGGCGGCGTGCAGCGACGATCCCCTCACGCACCTCCGCGGCTCCATCAACGCGACACTCCCCGTTGCTGGTGACCCACAGCCTGGCCGTCTCATCGAACCGAACTTCGGGGACCACGCCAAGGTCCGACAGGCATGGCAGTACCGCGACCGCCGATGACGATGCGGTCACGAAACTATAGCGGAGCAGAATCTCGTAGTGAGCATCTGGCAGTACGCCGCCCGCCTCATCCAGATCGTTCACCGCGTCCGTCGCCAACGGCAGACGCACACCGCTGTTTACGATCTGCTTCTCTTTGGCGGTCACGATCTGCCGCGCACGTTCGCGGGTGATACCGAATTCGGCTCCTACCTCTTCCAAGATGCGCGGACCACCGGCCCCAAAGCCCCAACGAGCGAGAATCAGGTCCGTGTTCCGCTGATCCAGATCTGCCAGCAGACCGACGACTTCATCGTCGATAGACTTCGCGTTTGCGAGGGCGATTAGGACTTCGATTGGCAGATTGGGTACGACCGCAGGTTGCGCTGCACTCAATCGTGTGAGCCGGCTCGGCGAGAGTGACGCAAGCACCTCCAGAATGTAGGTCGTTTCCTCGATCGAAGCGATCCCCATTCCGTCGACAAGGAAATCGACGAATGACCACCCGACAATCTGCTTGAACGTTTGTATGCCCACACGGTTAAGCGCGTTGGCAGCTCGTACTGGCAGGAGTGGTGCTGCAACCTGGGTGTGCGCAACGATATCAGGGAAAGGCGGGACCAGGACGATTGTGGTATCTAGCTGTGCCGCCCGGACCCTGGCACTGATGGCCGCACGATCCACTCCTCTGCCCGCGCTTGCTGGAGAACCGGTCATTACAGTTGCATACCTTCAAGGGTTACATCGACGGGGTCCGCAGACGCAGAATCGGAATCCTAATCAGCCGGATTCGCTTGGCAGAGTATTCTTCATTAAAGCCTGGACGCCCCACGTGTCGCACTCATGCCGACCAGCCCGAAGATCTCCTCCTCCGTGAGTGCCGCATGTCGTTCGATCGAGACGTCGTCGATCCATTCACGGAACAATACGCCCTTGGCGTTCAGAATCTCTTGAATCCGCTCCTCCACAGTCCCGCGACAAACATATGCGTACACTGTGACAGGTTGCTCCTGCCCCATCCGGTGGGAACGGTCCTCTGCCTGCCGCTCAACAGCCGGGTTCCACCAGCGATCGAAGTGGAAAACGT
Organism: uncultured Gemmatimonadaceae bacterium; assembly: GCA_964384585.1. Taxonomy (GTDB): domain Bacteria; phylum Gemmatimonadota; class Gemmatimonadetes; order Longimicrobiales; family RSA9; genus DASTYK01. The sequence continues at coordinate 10,131 of CAYLME010000113.1, forward strand.
AGGACGCTTCCTGGAGATTGAGACCGGATCCGCCCGCTCGCAACGAGAGAATCAGAGGCCGCGGCTCCTCCGCTTCACGGAAACGCCTTAGGACGGCATCCTTATCCTCGGCCGCAAGCGCTCCGGTGTAGACTTCCGGGTTGAAGCTGGCAAGTTCACGACTGAGCGCAGCGGCACCGAAGTGCCGGTCAGTGTACTGCGTGAAAATCAGCGCGCGGTTGCCTTCCTCCGTCAGTACGTCCAGCCGCTCCCTGAGGTCATCCAGCTTCGCTGATTCACCCGACTCGGGACAGAAGTTACAGACCTGCTTGAGACGTGTGATCAGCTCCAGCACGTGCGTGATCGTGATCGTCTGTCCGAGCTGTCGAAGCCATACTACGCCCTCGCGCTCGGCCTTATCGTACGAGGCACGTTGCCGGGCACCGAGTTCGACCGGCACCTCGATGAAGGTCTTCTCCGGCAGTTGTTTGAGTACGTCGCGCTTACGACGGCGGAGCTGGAGCCGCGCGTGCGTCGCCCGTAACTGCTCGCGGTCAGCGAGGTCCCGAGCTGCCGATTCGCTTGCAAGCAGGAACTCGCAGATCGAGCGCAGATCGTCGATTCGATTCTCGAGTGGTGTCCCGGTCAGCGCCCACGAGCGGTCCCGTGAGAGACGCTTGCACACGCGCGCGACATCCACGTCCCGGTTCTTTATCTTCTGTGCTTCGTCCAGGACCACGACGCCCCACGACCGACGACGCGGACCGGAAGCGGGATTCTCTGTAAAGTCCGAGCGCAGCGTTTCGAAAGAGACTAGGTACACATGAGCGTCGACGCGCCAGCGCCATGCGCGGTTCGAACCCCGGATCGTGCTGATGCGGAGATCCGGCGCCCACAGCTTCAACGCCCGATACCATTGGCCGATGATCGAGGCAGGCGCCACGACGAGCGTATTCTCGACGGCCTGCGTCCGGATCAGAATACGCATCGCGGCGGCTGCCTGCACGGTTTTGCCGAGCCCCATGTCGTCCGCCAGCAGCAAGCTCGCACGCTGGACCAGCATGCGGATACCGTCACGCTGGTACGGGAGAAACTCGTGCGGCCAGTCGACAGGTCCTGCCTGACGGAGGTAGCTATCAAGCGGTGGAGACAGCTCGAGCGCGCCTACACCCGCGGGGTCGCGGGTGGACAGCCGCTGAATACGTTGGATCGGCTCGTAAAGCAGTCCGCGCCTGGCGAGCCGCGAGATGAGCTGCTGGGGCGGTGTGCTGGCTCCCGGCCGGGCCGATAGCCAGCGAATCTGGACGGACGTGGCGTCCCTGTCGGTAG
>CAYLME010000114.1:0-11427 GCA_964384585.1 uncultured Gemmatimonadaceae bacterium
TCCCATTCCGCTGCGGAGCCCGCCGACGAGCTGGTACAGGACGTCGCCTACGGCGCCCTTGTAGGGCACGCGTCCTTCGATGCCTTCGGGCACGAGCTTGCGGACATCGCGCGTCTCGGCCTGGAAGTATCGGTCCGCGCTTCCCTGCTCCATCGCGGACAGCGACCCCATGCCGCGCACGGTCTTGTAGCGCCGTCCCTCGAGGAGGAAGCTCTCGCCGGGGCTTTCCTCGGTGCCGGCGAGGAGCGAGCCCATCATGACGGTCGATGCGCCGGCCGCGAGCGCCTTCACGATGTCGCCGGAGTAACGCACGCCGCCATCGGCGATCACGGGCACGCGGTCGTCCACGCCCTTCACTGCTTCCACGATGGCGGTGAACTGCGGCACGCCGATACCGGTCACGACACGCGTCGTGCAGATGCTGCCCGGCCCGATGCCGACCTTGACTGCGTCGGCGCCACGCTCGGCGAGCGCGGCCGCTCCTTCGGCCGTGCCGATGTTGCCTGCAATGATCTGGGTCTCGGGGAACTTCGAGCGTGCCAGCTCGAGCGCGCGCAACACGCCCGCGGAATGGCCGTGCGCGGTGTCGATGACGAGCACGTCGACGCCGGCCTGCACCAGTTCGGCTGCCCGATCGAGATCGCGCGCGCTCGTGCCGATCGCGGCGCCGACGCGCAGACGTCCGTGCTCATCCTTTGCCGCGTTCGGGAACTGGCGACGCTTGAAGATGTCCTTGACCGTGATGAGTCCGCGCAGCCTGCCCGCCTCGTCGACGACCGGCAGCTTCTCGATCCGGTGGCGATGCAGGATCCGCTCGGCCTCATCGAGCGAGGTGCCGACCGGTGCGGTAACGAGGTTTTCGCGCGTCATCACGTCGCGGATCGGCCGGCTCGTTTCGGTCTCGAACTGCAGGTCCCGGTTCGTCACGATGCCGAGCAGTCGGCTCTCATCGTCCACGATCGGGACACCGCTGATCGAGAACTGCTCCATCAGACGGTGTGCGTCGCGGAGCGGTCGGTCGGGTTGCAGCGTGATCGGGTTCAGGATCATGCCGCTCTCGGAGCGCTTGACGCGATCCACCTCAGCCGCCTGGCGCTCGATCGGCATGTTCTTGTGGATGATGCCGATGCCACCCTCACGCGCGATCGCCATCGCCATGCGCGACTCGGTCACGGTGTCCATGGCCGCGGCGATCAGTGGAATCGACAATCGGATGCGTGCGGTCAGGCTGGTCGAGATGTCGGTCTGGCTCGGATGGATCTCGGAGTGCGCGGGCAGCAGCAGGACGTCGTCGAAGGTCAGTCCTTCACCGAGAAAACGATCCTGTATGGGCCGGTTGCGGGGCTCAGTCATCGTACTCGAAGGGATGAAATGCGCAAAACCCGCCGGCCGGTCGCATCCTGGATGCGAAGGCCCGCGGGCGTCATGTGCCAGCAGTTACAGTAGACTGGTCTTGCCATGGGGGAAGCTACCCGCGCCCCCCATGGCAGTCAACCCGCGTGCACTCAGGCCTCGGCCACCCTGCGACCGAGGCGCAGTCGCGCGCGCCGACGTACTCGCCGCAGCGCGCTGTCCAGCTCCCCGCGCACAGGGCCAGGGATGAGCGTTCCGATCTCGTCGACACCTTCGACGAGCATTTCGAGGTCGCGCACGTCGCCGTCCCAGTTGTCGAGCAGGACCCGGCCGCCGGCGCCGGCGAACAGCCGGTTCATTGCAATGCCCAGGAGGTAGAGGTCGTCGGCGAAGCCGATACCCACCAGGAAGTCGGGCATGAGGTCGAGCGGCGCTGCGATGTAGGCGAGGACCACGGCGAAGATCGCCTTGTCCACCGCGGGCACCCGGCTGTCACCGAGCAACCGGATGATGAGCCGGAGCAGGCGCGGCAGCTGGCGGACGAGCCGCCGTACGGTCTGCCGGCCGCGTCGCCTGCGCCCCAGCCGGATGCGCTCGCTCACCCGTCCTCCCGTCCGTTTGCCGGCGGCGGAAACGGTCGCGGATTGGTCTCCCGCAGTCGCGGCGGCTCGGTCGTGCGCGCCGGTGGTGCCGGTGTCACAGGCGTGCCGGCTGCGGGCGGCTGCAGAGCAGCATCGAGGAACTCGCGACCGACGCCCGTCACATCCTGGATCACCCTGCGTGCGGAGCCAAGGGCGCCGACCGTACCGGCAATCACCTTGGGCGCGACGTTGCGTACCCGCATGCTGTCCTCGAGCCGCTCCGCGAAGCGCTGCAGGCCATCGGGCCGGCGCGCCTGGTCCGCGGCATAGCGTGCTTCCAGGAATTCGATGAAGTCCAGCGCCTGGTAGACCTGCGCCTCGGGCAGGGCGTCCAGCTTGCGCAGGATTCGCTCACGAAGAATGTCGTGCATGGCTCCTCTCACGGACGCGGCAACATGACATGAAACGGCTTGATGCAGTACGCTCTGTCCCGGATCGCGGTTGCAGGCGCCCGCTGCTCGCGTCTAGCTTCCGCATCCGGACACAGTCCACCCGCTGAACCCCAGAACGAAACCCATGGCCTTTCTGCCACTCAGGGATGTTGCGCCGACAGCAGCGACGCTCGCCCTCTACGACGACTGGCTCCGCATGATCGAGGCCCGTCTGGCCGACGCCGCCACCGATCGCAACGAACTCTGCCGGGAGATTCTGACAGACCTGTACTACCCCGGCCTGGCCGGCGCCGATCCGGCAACGCTCCGGCCCACGGCCCGGATCGCACTGCTCCAGCTCGACCCGCGCAATGTCACGCTCGAGCCCGAGTACTACGCGGAGACGGACGTCGAAGCATTCGCCCGCGTCAAGCCGCTGCTCTGGCTCTGGGAGATGTTCGACAAGACCCCGCTGGGCGAGAACGTGCACATCGGTGTGCGCTTCCGGCGCATCCTCGCCAGGCACGTGTTCCGTCGCTGCGGTGAGAACTTCAAGTGCTTCCAGTTCGTGAAGTTCTCCTTTGGCTACAACATGGAAGTCGGCGACAATGTGGTCGTCCACCGCCATGTGCTGCTGGATGATCGTGCACCGATCGTGATGGGCAACGGCGTGTCCGTGGCGGATTACACCAACATCTACACGCACACGCATGCGCTCGGCGACCAGCGCGACGTGGACTGCAAGCCGGTCCACCTGGAGGACGGCGTGCGGGTCGCATACCACGCCGTGATCCTGGCAGGTGTGACGCTGAAGGCGGACTCGATGCTCGGCACCATGGCCGTTGCGACGAAAGACGTCGAGTCCGGCAAGGTCGCACTGGGAATTCCGGCGGTACCGAAGCTCACGAAGCCGCCGGTTGCCGAACGACCGAATCATCCGCCCACACAGGATCCGCTCGCGGACGGGGACTAGCCCCGACACGGACGGGGCGGGCACTGTCGGCGACAGTGCCCGCTATCGGTCACGCTTCTTTCTCTTCGTACTCGCTCTTCAGCTTCGCGACCACGGCAGGATCCGCGAGCGTGGTCGTGTCGCCCAGCGCGCGTCCCTCCGCGATGTCGCGCAGCAGTCGCCGCATGATCTTGCCGGAGCGCGTCTTCGGTAAGTCGGCTGCGAACAGGATGTCGTCCGGCCGTGCAATCGCACCGATCTTGTCCGCGACGTGCTGCCGCAGGTCCTGCCGTAGCAGATCCGTGGTCTTGACACCTTCCCTGACCGTCACGAACGCCGCGATCGCCTGCCCCTTGAGCTCGTCCACGCGCCCGACGACCGCTGCCTCCGCAACCGACGGATGATCGACGAGTGCACTCTCCACTTCCATCGTGCCGATGCGGTGACCTGCAACGTTGAGCACGTCATCGACGCGGCCCAGGATCCAGAAGTAACCGTCGTCGTCACGCTTCGCGCCATCGCCCGGGAAGTAGTAGCGACCGTCCCAGCGCGACCAGTACGTGCTGCGGAAACGCTCATCGTCGCCCCAGATCGTGCGCAGCATGCCCGGCCAGGGCTTCGTGATCGCAAGATAGCCGGCTTTCGCCGCGTCGCCGTCGGGTGTCAGCACAGCGGCGTCGATCCCCGGGAACGCGACCGTCGCACTGCCCGGCTTCGTCTCGGTCAGGCCGGGCAGCGGCGTGATCATGATTCCACCGGTCTCCGTCTGCCACCACGTGTCCACCACCGGTGTCCGCCCGCCGCCGATGTTCTGCTGATACCAGATCCACGCTTCCGGATTGATCGGCTCACCGACGGAGCCGAGCAGACGCAGCGACGACTTGTCGTACTTCGCAGGCCAGTCCGTGCCCCAGCGCATGAACGCGCGGATCGCCGTCGGTGCGGTGTACAGGATCGTGACACCATACTTCTGCACGAGGTGCCAGAAGCGGCCGCGGTCCGGCCAGTCCGGCGCACCCTCGTACATCAGCACGGTCGCACCCACAGCGAGCGGCCCGTACACGATGTAGCTGTGACCCGTCACCCAGCCGACGTCCGCCGTGCACCAGTACACGTCCTCGTCCTTGATGTCGAAGACGAGCTCCGTCGTCGCGGCCACGTGCGTCAGGTAGCCGCCGGTGGTATGAACGACGCCTTTCGGTTTGCCGGTCGTTCCCGACGTGTAGAGGATGTAGAGCAGGTCTTCCGCGTCCATCGGCTCCGCGGGACACTCCGACGCCGCATCCTGCATCAGGTCATCCCACCAGTGGTCACGTCCTTCCTTCATGTGCACCGGTACGTGCAGCCCGGCGCCACGCCGCACCACGACCACGCTCGTCACCGACGGAGATTCCTCGAGCGCGCGGTCCGAAGCTTCCTTCAGCGGAACGACACGACCGCGACGATAACCGCCGTCCGCCGTGATCAGCACCTTCGCCTCGGCGTCGTTCATCCTGTCGCGCACGCTCTCGGCCGAGAAGCCGCCGAATACCACGCTGTGCGCCGCGCCGATACGCGCACACGCAAGCATCGCGATCACCGCTTCCGGGATCATCGGCAGGTAGATGCCGACACGGTCGCCCTTCACGACTCCGAGCGACTTCAGCACGTTCGCGAACTTGCCTACTTCGCGATGCAGGTCCCAGTACGTGTACGTGCGCGCGTCGCCGGGCTCACCCTCCCAGATCAGCGCGGCCTTGTTGCGACGCGCATCCGACAGGTGCCGGTCCAGGCAGTTGTACGCAGCGTTCAGCTTCCCGCCCACGAACCACTTCGCGTGCGGCGCCTTCCACTCGAGCACCGTCTGCCACGGCTCGAACCAGTCCAGCTTCCTCGCCCACTCCGCCCAGAACGCCTCCGGATCCGCCGCCGCCCGCTCGTAGATCGCCGGGTCGTTCGCATTCGCCGCGGCACGGAACCCGGAACCGGGCTCGAACCGCCGGTTCTCCTGCAGTAACGCCTCCAGCGCCCTCTCGCTGCTCGCCATTACCCTCTCCTTGTCCGGTCACCCCCTGCGCACGCGCGCAATCTATTCCCGTGCTCGCGCTGTCCACAAACGCCCGGACGACGTTTGACATAATTTTTAGTTTGCACTAAAATTGAAAGATGTCCATGGCTAAATCGACGGAGACGAGTGCCGTCCAGGATTACCTCAAGACGATCCACGAGCTGAACGTGGGCGGTGGCTCGGCGGCGACGTCGCTGATCGCGGAGCGTCTCGGGGTGGCCGCCGGATCGGTCACCGGCATGCTGAAGCGGCTCTCGAACCGCGGGCTGGTGGAGCACGTGCCGTACTACGGTGCACGTCTCACGGCGGCGGGCGAGGACGAGGCGATCCGGCTGATCCGACGGCACCGGGTTCTCGAGCTGTTCCTGGTCCAGGTGCTGGGATACGGCTGGGACGAGGTGCACGAGGAAGCGGAGCGACTGGAGCACGCCGTCTCGGACCAGCTGATCGAGCGGATGGCGGCGGTGCTGGGCGACCCGGCCGAGGATCCGCACGGCGCGCCGATTCCGGGAGTGGGCGTCGCGTTCGAGGATCGACAGTACCCGTCACTGTGGGACATGGACGCGGGGGCGGCGGGCGTGCTGCGTCGTGTGCCGGACGAGGACCCGGTCGCGTTGCGCTACCTGGCGGAGCTCGACATGCGGCCGGGAGTCGAGGTAGAGGTCGTGAGCCGTGCGCCGTGCAACGGTCCGTTGCGGGTTCGCGTGGGTGAGGTGGAGCACATCGTTGGCGCGGAGCTGTCGCGCGCGGTGCAGGTCGAACCGGTGGGGGAGGATGGGGCGGATGGCGGGTGACATTCGACTGCTGCCGCGTGGGCGGCTGCTGCGCAGTCGGCTGTTGCTGCGCGGGGCGCTGCTGTTCGCGGTGGCGGTCGTACCGCTGGCGTGCTCGCAGCGCGTGGCGCCAGCTGAAGACGGTCGCATCCGCGTGGTGACGACGATCGGGATGATCACCGACATCGTGGCGCGTGTTGGTGGCGAGCATGTGCGTGTACAGGGGCTGATGGGTCCCGGCGTGGATCCGCACCTGTACAAGGCGCGCGCGGGTGACGTCCGCAAGGTGACGGAGGCGCAGATCATCTTCTACGGCGGCCTGCACCTGGAAGCGGCGATGGGCGAGGTGCTGGAAGAGATGTCGTCGCGCACGACGAGCGTCGCGGTGACGGACTCGATTCCGCGCTTCCTGTTGATGCGTCCCACGGGCTATGCCGGCACATGGGATCCGCATGTCTGGTTCGATGTCGAGCTCTGGATGTACGCGGTTCGTGCGGTCGAGCGGACGCTGGTCGCGTACGACGAAGTGCATGCCGCCGACTATCGGCGCAATGCGGGCGTCCTTCTCGACGAGCTGGCTGCTCTGGACGCGTGGGTGCACGAGCGGGTTGCGACGCTTCCGGAGGAGCGGCGTGTGCTTGTGACGGCGCACGACGCGTTTTCGTACTTCGGCCGGGCGTACGGCTTCCGCGTCATCGGGCTGCAGGGCATCAGCACGGCGACGGAGGCGGGCACGCGGGACGTGCAGCGACTCGCGGAGGAGATTGCCGTGCTGCGCATCCCGGCAATCTTCGTCGAAACGTCGATACCGCGCCGGACCGTGGAGGCGGTACAGGCAGCGGTGGCGGCGCGGGGACACGACGTCGCGATCGGGGGCGAGCTGTTCTCGGATGCACTGGGCACGGCAGGCACGCCGGAAGGCACGTACATCGGCATGGTGAAGCACAATGTGAGCACGATCGTGCACGCACTGGGAGGGGTGGCAGCGGAATGAACAGTACGCCCGCAATCGAGGTCAACGACCTGACGGTCGCGTACCGGGAGCAGCCCGTGCTCTGGGACGTGGACCTGGAAGTACCGCAGGGAGTCCTCATGGCGATCGTCGGGCCGAATGGCGCCGGCAAGACGACACTGATCAAGGCGGCGCTGGGCCTGATCCGGCCCGTCGCGGGGCGCGTGCTCGTGCACGGCAAGCCGTACGCCGAGCAGCGCAGGCTCGTCGCCTACGTTCCGCAGCGCGGCACGGTGGACTGGGACTTCCCCACGTCAGTGCTCGACGTCGTGACGATGGGCACGTACGGCAAGCTGGGCTGGCTGCGGCGCGTCGGTCGGCGCGAGCGTGCGGATGCACTGGAGGCGCTGGAGAAGGTGAGCATGCGCGACCTGGCCCACCGCCAGATCAGTCAGCTGTCCGGCGGCCAGCAGCAGCGTGTGTTCCTCGCGCGCGCGCTTGTACAGGATGCGCGCGTCTACCTGATGGACGAGCCGTTCCAGGGTGTGGACGCGAAGACGGAGCGCGCGATCGTGGACGTGCTGCAGGACCTTCGTGCGCGCGGCAACACGGTCGTCGCGGTGCATCACGCGCTGCAGACCGTGCCCGAATACTTCGACCACGTGCTGCTGCTGAACGTACGTCGCATTGCGGCGGGTCCGGTGGGCGAGGTGTTCACGCAGGCGAACCTGCGCGAGACGTACGGCGGGCGTGTTCCCTATCTGGGCGACGGCAACGGCAGCGACCGTCTCGTGGCCAGCGTCGGCTGATGATCCCGCAGATCCTGCACGACCTGTTCTTCGACTACACCGTGCGCACGGTTGCGCTCGGTGCGGGTGTGCTCGGCATGGTGAGCGGAGCGCTCGGCTCGTTCGCCGTGCTGCGTCGCCAGAGCCTCCTGGGCGACGTGGTCTCGCATGCGGCGCTGCCCGGCATCGTGATGGCGTTCATGCTCACCGGCTCGAAGGCACCGCTGGTCCTCGTGCTCGGTGCTGCGATCGCGGGCTGGGTCGGCACACTGCTGGTGATGACGATCGTCGCGCGCACGCGGCTTCCAGAGGATTCCGCACTCGGCGTCGTGCTGTCCGTGTTCTTCGGCTTCGGTCTCATGCTGCTCACGTTCGTGCAGCAGAAGCCGGACGCGGCGCAGGCGGGCCTGGACCGCTTTCTTTTCGGTCAGGCGGCCACCCTGCTCGCAAGCGACGTCGTCGTGCTCGTCGGGCTGGGCTCGATTGCGCTCATCGCGGTGTTCGTATTCTGGAAAGAGTTCAAGCTGCTCAGCTTCGATCGCGAGTTCGGCACCTCGCTCGGGTACCGCATGCGCGTCGTCGACATCCTCCTGACCAGCTTCCTGGTTCTCGCGATCGTGATCGGGCTGCAGACCGTGGGTGTGGTGCTGATGAGTGCAATGGTCGTGGCACCGGCTGCCGCGGCGCGACAGTGGACGGACTCGCTCCGCACGATGGTGATCGGTGCCGCACTGCTGGGCGCGCTTGCGGGCATCGTCGGTGCTGTCGCGAGCGCCATTACGCCCGACCTGCCGACCGGGCCGAGCGTCGTGCTCACAGCGAGCGCGCTGGTCGCTGTCTCGCTCGCGTTCGCGCCGCGCCGCGGACTCGTCTGGAACTGGATCCGGCAACGCCACCATGCGGAGCAGATCATCACGGCTGCACGCGGGGTGAGTGAATGAGCTGGGTCGAGATAGAGCTGCAGCTCGTCGCGGTCGTCGTCGCGGTAGCGTGTGCGCTGCCGGGCGTGTTCCTCGTGTTGCGCCGCATGGCACTGATGAGCGATGCGATCACGCACACGGTGCTGCTCGGCATCGTGCTGGGCTTCCTCTACACCGGCATGATCGATTCACCGGTGCTCGTGCTCGGCGCCGCGCTGACAGGCGTACTGACCGTCGCACTCGTCGAAGCGCTGGTGCGCACGCGGCTGGTCCGGCAGGACGCGGCGATCGGCCTCGTCTTCCCTGCCCTCTTCAGCATTGCCGTCATCCTGATCAACCGGTACGCCGGTAACGTGCACCTAGATACGGACGCCGTATTGCTGGGCGAGATCGCCTTTGCACCGTTCCGGCGCCTGGTGGTCGGCGGCGTGGACCTCGGGCCGCGCACGCTCTACGTCATGGGCGGTATACTCCTGATCAACACAGCGTTCATTACGCTGTTCTACAAGGAGATGAAGCTTTCGACGTTCGACGCACCGCTCGCGGCCGCTCTCGGCTTTGCGCCGGTCGTGCTCCACTACGCATTCATGACACTGGTCTCGATCACTGCGGTAGGCGCGTTCGATGCCGTCGGCTCGATTCTCGTCGTCGCACTCATGATCTCGCCGCCAGCCGCGGCATACCTCATCGCCGATACGCTGCAGCGTGTGCTCCTGCTGAGTGTGGCGCTTGCTGCCGCGAGCGCGATCGCGGGATTCTGGCTGGCCTGGCTCATCGACGCCTCGATCGCCGGCTCCATGGCGTCCGTGGCCGGCATCATCTTCGTGCTCGCCCTCCTCTTCGCACCTGCGCGCGGGCTGGTGCCCGTCGCCGTGCGACGTCGGCGCCAGCAGCTCTCCTTCGCCGGCGTAATGCTGGCCATCCACCTGTTCCAGCACGAAGGCACGCCAGAGGCCGACGACGAGTCCCGTGAGGCGCACCTGCGCCACCACCTCCGCTGGCCTGCGGACTTCGCGCGCAGGGTCGTCCGCAGCGCGGAGAACAGGCGTCTGATCCAGCGCGGCCCGGCCGGCCGGCTCCTGCTGACGGACGGGGGCCGAAGCGTTGCGCGCCAGGCCCTCGGCCACTAGCGCCCAGCGGGCGGGATTGTCCCAACTCACTGACACTGCTAAATTTGAAGGCTGTTGCAACGTCCGCTGACGGACGCGCCCGCCCCCGTGGCCGGGCACCTCCGATTTTCCTGCAGCAGGAGTGGTAATCCCGTGGCGAAGAAGCTGACGAAGAAGCAGATCGAGCATCTCCAGCAGCGGCTCCTGCGCGAGCGCGACCGCGCGTTGCGTTCTCTCGGCCAGTTCGACGAGATGGCCAAGTCGAGCGCGGACCATCAGCAGGACTCGGACATGTATTCCTACTCGGACCACATGGCCGACCTGGGCACGGATGCGATGGAGCGAGAGAAGATGCTGCTCTTCGCGAGCAAGGAGGGGCGCTACCTCTACCGCGTGGAAGATGCCCTGCGACGGCTCTACAAGGACCCGGATGCGTTCGGGATCTGCCACAACTGCGGCAACCTGATCGACTTCGAGCGTCTGGACGCGCTGCCGCACGCGCGTTACTGCCTGGATTGCAAGCTGAAGGAAGAAGCCGACGCGGCCTGAGCGACGATTGCCGGAGGCGAGCGCCCCGTCACCCTCCCAAGGGTGACGGGGCGCTCTGTTTTCGCGTGTACCGGCACGCCGTACTGGCGCGCTGTGCACGGGTAATGACACTACTGCCGCGAGCTTCTCGTTGTGTGGAGCGCGGCGCTCAGGGCTTCAGGCTGACCCAGTCCTGCAGCTGACGCGTGAAGGCACTGCGTGCGAGCACGCGATCCGCGCCGGCGTCGCGCGCCGCAGCAATCGCATCCTCGCGCACGTGCGACACCCAGGCCACGATCTCGATGCCGCGGGTCTCGGCATCCTGCTTCAACTCGCGGATGAGCGCGACGGGGTCCCAGCCGCGTGCATCGAGGTCGATCAGCACGCGACGTGGCGTGGCGCGGCGCACGCGGGAATGAAGCGCGGCCGGCGTGGTCACCAGGTCGATCACGGTGCCCGCTGCCTGTGCGGCCGCGCGGATCCGGCTCGCGAACATGAGGTCAGCCGGCAGCGCGACCACAGAAGGCTCCAATTCGTTGTCAGACAACCAGATCCACCTTGTGAAAGACAAGAATTACTATTGACAGTGCAAGGCGACTTCCGGTAATCTTAGATGTGCGTAACCGGTGAATGCGAGCGGCTGGAGAGCAGGGACATCGTGGAGCGGAACACGACCACATACGCGACCAGCGCCGAGCAGCGCCTGCGAGAGGCGCTCGAGGCGAGCGGCCAGCGTTTCACGGAGCAGCGCTCCGCGGTCTACCGGCACCTCGCCTCGACGGATACGCATCCGACGGCGGACGAGGTATTCATCGCGGTGCGTGCGACGATCCCGGACATTTCGCTGGCGACGGTCTACAAGGCGCTCGAGACGCTGGTAGGCTGTGGTCTCGCGACAAAGCTGACGTACGGTGACGGCTCTGCCCGTTATGACGGCCGTACGGACCCGCACCATCATGCCCGCTGTCTCGAATGTGGTGCCGTGATCGATGT
>CAYLME010000115.1:0-11364 GCA_964384585.1 uncultured Gemmatimonadaceae bacterium
CGCGCTCGTGAGTGCGCTCAACCAGCTGGGCGCGTACATGGCAGCGGACCTGACGGCGCGCGACATGCCCGGTGTCGTGATCAATGCGATCTACGACGCGTTTACACCGGCACGCGCCTATCAGCACTACCACGGCGGTGTGCGCATCCTGAGCGAGACGGCATCCGCTCGCCTGGCCACTCCCATCGACGTGCCGGCAGATCGCGTACGCGGCGGGCGTGAGTACGACGCGGCGACAGCCAACTGGAAGTTCCCGATGCCGTGGACGGGCGGGCGGTGGACGATCGAGGACATCGTCGACTACATGGACTCGGGCGCCATGGCGCTGCTGTCCAATGCCGCCCGCAACCGCACGTTCTGGGTCAGCAACTTCTACCAGGTCAACCGTCGCGCGGTCGATGGCTGGGACGCATGGCCTGCCGCGTGGGTGATTCCCGCGGAGCAGGACAACGCGATCGGCATGTCGCACGTGCTGCGCATCCTCACGATGGCAGATGTCGAGGTGCATCGTGCGACGGCGCCGTTCAACGCGAACGGTCGGCAGTACGCAGCCGGCACGTACGTGATCCCGATGCAGCAGCCATACGCGTCGTTTGCGCAGTCCATGCTCGAAGTCCAGGAGTACCCCGACCTGCGCGAGTATCCGGGCGGCCCACCGCGCCGGCCATACGACGTGACAGCACACACGCTGCCGCTGCTCATGGACATCGAGGCCGTCGCAGTCGAGGCGTGGAGCGGCGCGGCGCCAGCACTCTCGGCACCGATCGACCAGGTGGACTGGCGCTTCGAGCTGCCGCCTGCACTGCGCGGCGCCAGCGCACCCCGTATCGCGATCTACAAGTCGTGGCAGGAACCGATGGAGGCGGGCTGGACGCGCTGGGTCTTCGACATGCACGAGCTGCGCTACGACACGTTGAAGGACGCACGCATCCGACAGGGCAACCTGAACCGCGACTACGACGTCATTCTGCTCCAGTCGCAGAGTCCCGGATCGATCGGCACCGGCTATGCGGCCGGCGCACTGCCACAGCAGTACACTGGCGGCATGAGCGAGGCGGGTATCGCCGCGATCCGCGACTTCGTCCGCAACGGCGGACGCGTCGTCGCCATCGAGCAGGCAACAGACTTCGTCACCGAGGTCTTCGACCTCCCGATCCAGAGCGCCGTCGAGGACCTGCGACCCCAGGATTTTTACATCCCCGGCTCCATCCTGCGCACCGACCTCGACACGTCCAACCCGCTCACCCGCGGCATGGACGCTACCGTCAATGTCTGGTACTGGGGCGACTCGCGCGCCTTCGAGATCACGGGCGACAACGTGCAGGTGGCCGCACGCTACGCCACCGGCGACCCCAAGGTCTCGGGCTGGATCCTCGGCCCCGAACACATCGCCGGCAAACCCGCGCTGGTCACTGCAAACGTCGGCCAGGGCGACGTCGTACTGTTCGGCTTCCAGCCCAACTACCGCGGCCAGACCATCGCGACCTGGCCGCTGTTATGGCGTGCCCTGACGCGCTGAACGGAATATTTACCGCAAAGAGCGCCAGGGGCGCTGAGGTTACCCGGTGAATCGTCAGCAGGCCCGTCAGCAGCAATGACGTAACGAGTGTAGAACGAGACGGGCGGATCCAACCGGATCCGCCCGCCGTCGTTAATCTGGCCAGGGCATGCTGCCTGCACGCGGCCCCCTCACCCGCCACCCACCACCCGCCGTTCAAGCGATCTATTCAGGCAGCTCCACAACCTTCTTCATGCCATCTCCCGTCGGCGCGCGAGACGAAGCCGGACTCTCGTCCTCCACGATCTGAACAAGTCCGTCCGCCACCTTGACGCCGCCGATGTTCATCATCGTATGCAGCACCGGAGGAATCGTGCTCATCAGGTCGGTCACGAAGCTGCTGACTCCGGCTCCCGTGCCGTTCCCGTTCGCACCGCCCCACATCACGACCTTGTCGAACTTGATGTTGCTCACCGCTTCCGCCGCCTTGTCGGCCAGGTACTCGATCTTCTCGAGCATGAGCAGGCGGTACGCCTCGTCCGCGCTGCCGCATGCGGCGACGATGCGCTCGAGACCTTCGGCCTTCTTCGACAGCTTCTCGTACTCGCCGCGCGCTTCCGCCTCGAGGCGTGCGAAGATCGCCGCGGCCTCGCCCTGCGCCTCGAGCCGCTGGCTCTCCGCGAGTGCCTCCGCCTCCACGATGCGACGCGCCTTCTCGGCCTTCGCGGGCGCCTCGAGCGCCGCACGCCGCTCCGCCTCGATACGCTCGGCCTCGGCGAGTGCAGCCCGCGCCTGCGCGCGGTTCTCGGCCTCCGACACCGCAGCCGCCGCCACGCGCTTGCGCGTCTCACCAAGCTCGAACGCTTCCGCCTGCCTGACCTGGAGCTGCGCCTGTGCGGCTGCGATATCGGCCTGCGCCACCGTCTCGCCCGTGATCGCATGCGCATTCGCGGCGGACACGGCGATGCGTCGGTCCTGGTCCGCCTTCGCGATCTCCGTGTCGCGCGCGAACTCCGCGCGCTGCTGCGCGACCGCAGTTTCTCGATCGAGGTCGGCAATGCGGACTGCCGTATCTCGCGCCGCGGACTTCACACCGATCTCACGCTCGCGATTCGCGTTCGAGACCTCGATGTCCTTCTCCTGCTCCGCCTGCGCGACCGCAATCGCACCCAGCTTCTCCTGCTCGGCGACGTCGCCCTTCGCCTTGTTCACCGCGCGCGCACCCGCCTCGCGGCCGATCGCCTCGATGTAGCCGGACTCGTCGTTCAGGTCCTTGATGTTCACGTTGATCAGCTTGAGGCCGATCTTCTTCAGTTCCGGCTCGAGCGCGTGCTCGATGTTCGCGCGGAACTGGTCGCGGTCACGGTTGATGTCCTCGATCCGCATCGACGCGATGACCTGCCGCATCTGGCCGAAGATGATGTTCGCCGCGAGCTCGCGCGTCGCATCCGCCGTCAGGTTCAGGATGCGTGATGCTGCGTTCTGCTGGAACTCCGGCGTGTCACCCACGGCGACCGTTACCTGGCTCGGCACCTTCACCCGGATGTTCTCCAGCGAGAGAGCGTCCGTCAGGTTGATGTCGATCTGCAACGGTGTCAGGTCCAGGAACGCATACTCCTGGATCACCGGCCAGATGAACGCGCCGCCACCGTTGATCACACGCGCCGACTCGCCCGCACCTACCCGACCCGAAATGACGAGCACACGGTTCGCCGGACACCGGCGATAGCGACTGACAAACAGCATCGTGATGCTGAGGAACAGCAATACGAGCACGCCCGTGATGAGAGCGGCCGGCGACAGCGTGCTGACATCCGGAAGCTGCAGCACACCGATCATGGCATGGAGTCGTGTCATGACAGTGCCTCGATGCTGGAGGTGGGTACGACTTCGACCGTCTCCCCTGCCGGATCGACGGCGACTACGAGAACCGATGTGCCGGTCGGCAGCACTGCGCTCTCGCGCGTCCGTGCACTGAGCTCGACCGTACGGCCCTGGAGCTCGAACTGTACGAGACCGGTGCCTTCGCCCGCCGCCGGCACGGGCAGGTAGACCCGTCCCGTTGCGCCGACCGCGTTCGCCAGCCGCAGCGAGCCGTCACTCTGCGCGCGCAGCATGAGCCGCGTCAGATACGCGTTCAGTACGGCGGCGCCGAAGCCAGCGACCAGAGCGGGCAGCGCGGCCAGGACGCCCGGCATGTAGCGATCGAGCGCGAGACCGGTCGCGCCGAAGATGGCCGCCGCCGCCGCGAGTGAGCGGACACTGAGCAGCTCCGCACCGCTGAGACCGTGGCTGCCTCCGTCGGAGACGTCCAGGTCAACGTCCGCGAAAGACTTGTCGATGCCGACCAGGCTGAGCAGCACCTGGATGCCGAGAATGACCCCGCCTGTCAGCAGCGCGATGGTGAACATCGTGTGCATGCGTCACCCCGGAGCCGGAGTGGATCGGAACGCGCCAGCAATGGCGTGTTGGTATCAGTACGGAAGAATGACGCGAAAGGTGTCAGTCTGCTGCGCAACGGCACGATAGTCGGTGCAACAGGTCCGCGCCAGCCTGTGCAATTGCAGCCGCGGGCCTGTGACATCCATGCAGGCAGCGGGGGATCCCGGCACCCGACCACAGGGGGCAACGACGTTGCCGCGCAGGGTCGTGGTGCCGCCGGGCGGGCACCGCACCGACCCTTCATGACGAAGTATGGCCCTGTCTCGTCCCCTCGGGCCGGACTGTTGTCCCCTGACCATTGTACGCGACTGGAGGGTGCCATTACCTATGGTGGTTCTGCGGCCACTTGCTCGCGTCGCCTCTGCCCTTCCGGAATCGCCAATGTCGGAACCAGAACGTTCGAAACGCGGATTGCGTGCGCTCTTCGAGCGCCGCTCACCGTGGGAGTTTGTCGCTGGATACGTACTGGTCGCGTGGATCGTGCTCCAGGTCACGGAAACGCTCGCGTCGCTGATCGGTCTGCCGTTCTGGTTCGGCGCCGGCGTCATTGTGCTGCTCGCTGCGGGACTGGTCGTGGTAGCACTCACCGCGCTGCTGCAGCGGCCTGCCCGGGCGTTCGCCGCGGGAGCGTCTCCCCTGCGGCGCAGGCTGGGCCGGGTGTTCACATGGCGGCGTACAGTCATTGCCGGCGTCGTGGCACTCGCACTGCTCGGCCTGGCGACCGCGGCACATCTCTCGGCGCGGGCACTCGGGATCGGCGCGCTCGGCACATTGACAGCGCGCGGGATGATGACCAGCAACTCGCCCGTAGTCGTTGCGGACTTCGAGGACCATACAGGCGACGAGGCACTCGCGACCGCGCTGAGCCAGGCGCTGCGCGTGCACCTCTCTCAATCCCCGTCCGTGCTGCTGCTGTCACCGGCACGGGTCGCCGATGCACGCGGTCGCATGGAAATCGATCCATCTGCCCCACTGACGCTCACCGTTGCACGGGAAGTCGCGATCCGCGAAGGACTGGGTGCGGCGATCGGCGGCGAGATCCACCGGGTGGGCAAGCGCTACACCGTTTCCGCGCGCGTCCTCGCCGCCGGGAGCGGCGAGGAGCTGCTATCGCTGATCGAGACGGCATCCGGCGAGGACGAGTTGATCAGTGCAGTGGAACGTCTGTCGCTGCGCCTTCGCGAACGGATCGGCGAGTCGCTCGTATCCGTGCGACGCAGCCCGCCGCTGAGCTACGTGCGCACAGCGTCGCTCGAGGCACTGAAGAGCTACACCGCGGGGACGGCGGCGAACGGACGCGGTGACTTCGAGCGATGCGCCGTGCTGATGGACGAGGCGATCGCTGAGGACTCGCTCTTCGCGATGGCCTACGAGGCACGTGCGGCATGCAACCAGAACATGCGCCGCAACTATGCGCAACAGATCGCGGATCGATCGCGCGTCTACCAGATGCGCGACCGCATGACGGAGCATGAACGCCTGCGCTTCACGGCCGTATACCACCAGTTCGTGACAGATGATCGTGTGCAGGCGATCCAGGCGTGGGATGCGTACCTGGCCCGATACCCGGATCGCACGTCGGCGCTTTTCGCACTCGCCAACCTGCACGCTGAGGGACGGAACTTTGCGCGCGCAGAGTCGCTGCTGACCGAAGCGCTGGCGCGGGATACGACGAGCCGCATCGCGCTCATCAACATGGCGAGCTACCAGGCCTCACAGGGCCGGTTCGAGGACGCGCTTCGCTCGCTCGTCGAGGTCGAGGCGGCCGTGCCGGGCATCGATGTCACATGGTGGCGCGCAACGACGCAGGTGGCTGCGGGCGACTGGGATGCAGCGGGCGCCACGCTGGCAACTGGTTACGAGTCGGCGCGCGGCAATCCTGCGGCGCGCGCGCGTGCAGTCGGTCTCCAGGGTTACCGTTCGCTGGCACTGGGCCGGCTGACCGAAGCAGAGTCGTATTTCCGCGAGGCGCTGGATGCCGAGAGCGAAGCAGGCCAGACCGACCTGTTCTTCATCGATCTCGTGTCGCTCGCCGAGGCACGGATGCATCTCCGCGCCGATACGGTCGCGGCACTGGAACTGGTCGCCGAGGGGCTGCGCAGACACCCCCTATCCGGGCTGGACCCGCTCGATCGACCACACCTCATGCTGGCGGAATTCTATGCGCGCGCGGGTGAACTCGCCCAGGCGAACGAACGAATGCGTGCGTGGGATACGGACGTCGCGGGGCATATTCCGGGCAGGACCGTGCCCCCAGCGGTACGCGCAGTGTTCGCGGAGGCGGAGGGACGCTACGACGATGCGATCCTGGAATGGCACCGCGAGGACGACCGCAGCGAAGATCCGCTGCCCGTGCTCGCACACCTCGGCCATCTCTACGACCTCAAGAACGAAGCCGACAGTACGATCGCGTACTACGAACGCTATCTCATGACACCGGCACGTCTCCGGTACCGCTCGGACGCACTCTGGCGTGGTCGCATCCTGCGGCGGCTGGGTGAGTTGCATCATGCGGCCGGCCGACCGGAGACGGCGAGTCGTTACACGACGGCACTGAGCGCACTGTGGGCAACCGCAGACTCTACGCTCTTTCGCATCACTGTCCCGGGCAAGTCCCGGCCGGGCGAAGAACGTGGCACGCCTGTACAACCGTCAGGTACCCCCGGAGGTGAGGGGCCAATTCGATGAGGATCCGCTGCAGGCATCCCGATCGCGGGCGCGACCGGGATACCGCAGTGGCGTTGTGACCAGTGGAGGTCAGCCGGGCTGGTTGAATTCCGAGAAGAGCAGACCGAACGGCCGGACCTGGTCGAGAATCTGCGCCCTGTCACCGACGACCGTGATGATCATGCGGTCTTTGGGCAGGTATTCGCGCATGATGCGCTGCATCTCGGCCGGCGTGACCGCGTACACGTTCTGCACGTAGTTCGTGAGATACGAAGCCGGCAGCCCGTGCAGGTCCAGCATGCGAAGCTGCCCGAGCATGCCAAAGCGTGACGCGGTGTTCAGTGTGAACGTGCCTGCCATGTAATTCTGCACACCGCGCAGCTCTTCCTCGGACGGCGGCTCCGCAGTGAGCAGGTCGATCTCCTTGAAGATCTCACTGATGGACGCGCCCGTGACCGCTGTCGTCACGTCGGCGACCTCTGCCCAGAACGCGCTGCGCACGCGACTGCTCACGAAGCTGCCGGGCGAGTACGTGTAGCCCTTGTCTTCGCGGATATTACGCGTAATGCGCGAAGAGAACGCGCCGCCCAGCAGCGTGTTCGTCACCTGCAGCGGTACGTAGTCCGCGTGCGTGGGGTCGACGACCGGCAGCCCGATGTACATCGAGGACTGCACGGCACCCGGTCGATCGACGAGATGAATAACCGGCTGGCCCTGCGTGCTGCCCTGCGCCGTCGCAGGCGGCGGCGCCGACTTGCTTCCGGCCGCCCAGCTCGAGAACGCGGCGCGTGTCGCTGCCTCGACTGCAGCGTCGTCGAACTGGCCGACTACGTACAGGCGTGCGCGCGCGGCGGAGAAATGTTCGTTGTGGAACGCGCGTACCTGTTCGAGCGTGAAGGAGTTGACGATCTCGGGCGTCGGGAAGACACGGCCGTACGGATGGTTGCCGTAGAGTGCGGCCATGAAGGACTGCTGCGCCTGCGCCTGCGGCCGGCTGGTCGAGATCGCGAGCGAGCGCAGCATGTCGGCCTTCAGCCGATCCGCCTCGCTCGCAGGGAATGCTGGATTGCGGGCGACGTCCGCGACGAGCGCGACCATTTCCGGCGCGAACTCGGCGAGCGCATCACCGCCGATCGTCGTCTCGTCCGTACCGACGCCGACGTTGAGTGATCCGCCCATGCTCGCCGCCTGCGTCGCGATCTGCTCACCGCTGCGCGACGTCGTGCCTTCGATCATCATGTCGCCCACCAGGTCGGCGAGCCATACCTCGTCAGCCGCTTCATCCACGTTGCCAACCCGCACGACGAGCTGCACTGCGACCTTCGGCACCGTGCCATACTGCAGCAGCTTGACCTCTAACCCGTTGTCGAGCGTGAACGTACGTGGCGTCGGCAGGATGATGTTCTTCGCCGGCCCCGGCTCCGGCGGCGCTTCCTTCTGTGCCTGCGCCGTCAGCGGCAGAGCGAGTCCGAGCAATGAAGCGGCAGCGGCCCCCCGAAGCACCCGCATCCCCGCAGTTCCCACCCCGGCCCCGGCCCGCCTCAGGATCAGCGAGCACACAGCCGCCGGTATTTCCCATTTCATGTTCGTGCTCCTCATGATGTGCTCGCGGGCTCGACCGTGACGATCGTGCGGTTGGTGCTGCGCAGGTATTCGCGTGCAACGCGCTGAATCAGCTCGGGCGTGACCTTGCGGAACTCCGTCTCGAGGCGGTTGATCCTGTCCGGGTCATCATCGAAGAGCGCGAAGGCGGCGAGCAGGTCGGCGCGGCCGAAGCCGCTCTCGAGGTTGCTGTACAGCCCCGAGCGGATCTTGACGAGCGCGCGATCCAGTGTCTCCTGGTCGACCGGCGTCGACTGCAGTGCCGCGATCTGCTCGTCGATGGCGGCAATGATCTGCTCCGCCGTGTTGTCATTGTCATGGAAGAGCCAGATCTGGTACAGCGTGGGTCCATCGATGTTGTGCATGTTGCCGAGCGGGTTGATGCTCGATGCCACGCTTCCCGTCAGTGCGTTCTCCTGCACGAGTGACTGGTAGAGGCGGCTGTCGCGGCCCACGGACAGGATCTGCTCGAGCACGCCGAGCGCGTAGTACTCGGCGGTACCTGTCGTGGGCGCCTTGTAGCCGAGTGCGAGCGCCGGCCGGTTCGCCTGCGGGTCCACGCGGCTATGCCGCTTCTCGGCCGTCTGGCGCGGCTCGCTGATGTCCGGCTTGGGTGCCAGCTCCACGGCAGGAAGGTCGCCGAAATACTGCTGGATCCACGCCTTCGTCTGCGCCGGCTCGAGGTCACCAACGACGACGAGCACCGCATTGTTGGGTGCGTAGTACTGCTCGAAGAAGAGCTGCACGTCCTCGAGCGTTGCGGCCTCGAGATCCTCGAGGTCGCCGTAGAAGTTGTGCGCGTTGTGCCAGTTCTCGTTCGCGGCCATTGGCAGGTCGATCCACGGGAACCCGCCGTACGGCTGGTTCAGCACATTGACCTTGACCTCGTTCATGACCACGCCCTGCTGGTTCGTCAGGTTCTCCTGCGTGATGTCGAGGCCGCGCATGCGGTCCGCCTCGGCCCAGAGCATTGTCTCGAGCGCGTTCGAAGGCACCATCTCGAAGTAGTTCGTGAAGTCGAAGCGCGTCGAACCGTTGAGATTGCCACCATTGTTCTGCACGAGCTGGATGAACTCGTTCTTGCCGAGGTTCCCGGAGCCCTGGAACATCATGTGCTCGAACAGGTGCGCAAAGCCGGTGCGGTCACGCGGCTCGATCCGGAAGCCGATGTTGTAGTAGACGGCGACGGTCGCGACCGGCGCGCTGTTGTCCTGTGACAGGACCACCTTCAGCCCGTTGTCCAGCTTGTAGTAGTCGATGGGGACGGTGACGGCGGCGGCCGGTGTGGCCGGCGCGGCCGTCCGATCTGTGCCCCCGGTATCGGCGGGCGTGACCGGCTGCGGGTTGCCCGCACATGCCGCCAGGGCAACGGCTGGCCACAACACGCGCATGCTGCGCATCATGCTGACCTCTCTCCGTGACAGGAAGATCTGGTGATGAACCGGGACGAGCGGCGGTTCCTGTCCGCCACGTCCTTACAGGATCGACGTCCGGACCATGCGCGTCAATGACGTATTTCGGCCGGTTCCTGTTTCAGCTGGCGTGCCCGGTGTGGGCTGGAACGCGTCGTGCCCCACGGGCATCCAGGTGGTGATTTCCCGACATCGCGTCGTCGAATGCCGCTTGAGCCGGCGCATGGCGCGACGTACGATGACGTCTCCACTCGATTAACGGGTCGCCGTGCGTGGTGCGCGGCACTGCCGAACGGATATGCCATGAAGATCCAGGAACGTGAGGTTCTCGAGTATCACGAGGGTCAGCGGCCGGGCAAGCTCGAGGTCATCGCCTCGAAGCCCTGCATGACGCAGCGTGATCTGTCACTCGCCTATACGCCCGGCGTAGCGATTCCCTGTCGCATCATCGAGAAGGATCCGGACGCCGCGTTCCGCTTCACGGGCCGTGGTAATCTGGTCGCGGTGGTGACGAACGGCACGGCCGTGCTCGGGCTCGGCGACATCGGTGCGCTGGCCGGCAAGCCGGTAATGGAGGGCAAGGGCGTGCTCTTCAAGCGGTTCGCGGACGTCGACGTCTTCGACATCGAGCTTGCGACGAAGGATCCCGACGAGATCATCCGTGCCGTGAAGCTGATGGAGCCGACGTTCGGCGGGATCAACCTCGAGGACATTCGTGCACCGGAGTGCTTCTACATCGAGGAGCAGCTCCAGCAGCAGATGGACATCCCCGTCTTCCACGACGATCAGCACGGCACTGCGATCATCTCGAGTGCAGCGCTGCTGAACGCACTCGAGATCGCGGGCAAGTCGATCGAGGGTGTGAAGGTCGTCTTTGCCGGCGCCGGCGCGGCCGGCATCGCCTGCGCCAACATGATGGTCGCCCTCGGTGTCGATCCGGCCAACGTCCTCATGACGGACAGCAAGGGGGTGCTGTACGAGGGCCGTGGCGACGCGATGAACGAGTACAAGCAGAGATACGTGCGGAAGACCGACACGCGCACGCTCGAGGATGCGCTGCGCGGCGCGGACGTGTTCGTCGGCGTCTCACAGGCGAACACGGTGAACGGCGACATGGTCCGTTCGATGGCTGACTCACCGATTGTGATGGCGATGGCGAACCCGGACCCCGAGATCACCTACGAGGAGGCGGTTGCCGCCCGGCGCGACGTGATCATGGCGACCGGCCGTTCCGACTATCCGAACCAGGTCAACAACGTGCTGGGCTTCCCGTTCATCTTCCGCGGCGCGCTCGACGTTCGTGCGCGCGCGATCAACATGGAGATGAAGATCGCCGCGGCCCGCGCGCTCGCCGACCTGGCGAAGCAGGACGTACCGGACGGCGTCGCGGACGCGTACGGCGGCGAGCGGTTCTCATTCGGCCGCGAGTACATCATCCCGAAGCCTTTCGACGATCGTGTGCTGACGCACGTTGCGCCGGCCGTGGCGCGCGCTGCCGTGGAAACCGGCGTCGCACGCCATCCGATCGACGACTGGGACGAGTACACCGAGGCGCTGCAGCGCAGGATCAAGGGCACGTCGCACAAGGTGGTGCGCAACCTGATCAGCCAGGCACGGCGCTCATCGACGCGGCGGATCGTGTTCCCGGAGGCAACGGAGGAGAAGATCCTGCGCGCCTGCCAGGCCATCGTGGAGGAGGAGATCGCCGAGCCGATGCTGATCGGCGAACCGGACGCGATCCGC
>CAYLME010000116.1:0-2016 GCA_964384585.1 uncultured Gemmatimonadaceae bacterium
GCGAGATCAAGTCCAACGGCCTGCTGTTCGAAGACGCACTCGCGAGCATCACGATCGACGCGGCGAAGATTCTCGGCATCGACGCGCGTGTTGGTTCGATTGAGCCGGGCAAGGATGCCGATCTGGTAGTCATCGACGGACCTTGGTATGAGCTTACGTCGAGGATCGAAATGGTGTTCGTCGATGGAATGCTTGCTTACACGCGGAGTGAGGAGGACGCATCGTGATCTGCCGCGTTACGGTTCTGATGTTGGCGCTCACGGCGCTGAGTCCAAAACTGGCACTCCTCCATGCGCAGGAGGCGCGTGTCACTGCAATCCGGGGCGGATTCGTGATCCCGGTTTCGGGTCCGCCCATCGAGAACGGGACCGTGCTTATCCGGGACGGCCTCATCGCAGCCGTCGGTAGGGACGTCCGGGTTCCGGCCGGCGCGGTCGAAGTGGACGCCTCCGGTCGTTATGTCATGCCTGGGCTCGTCGATGCCCGTAGTTACTACGGCATAGCCGCCGAAGACCTTAATGAAGGTAGCCGCGCGATCGCACCGGAACTACGCGTGATCGAAGCCTATTATCCTTTCGGCCAGTTCGGCAGCGGACCGTTCGTTCAACCGCGGGCGGAGGATCTTCTGCGCGGCGGAGTGACGGCTCACTACATTGCGCCCGGGGACCGCGCAGTCGTGGCGGGGCAGGGTGCCGTAGTGAAGTCAGCCGGTCCGAGCTTCGACGCCCTCGTCCTTCGTGAGCCAGCCGCTGTCGGCATGACCATCGGTGGCCGTCCGGCGAACCATTTTCGTAGCACCAACGCCTCGCCGGGTTCGCGTCTCGCTGTCATGGCCCAGCTTCGCTCCGCCCTTATCCAAGCCAGCGAGTACGCCACGCGGCAACGAAAGTACGAGGAGCTCCCCTCCACTCAGATGCGTGCGCAGCCGCCGCCCACTCGGGACTTAGGCATGGAAGCGCTGGTTCGCGTCCTACGCCGTGAGATTCCCGCTCGCATTCAGGCGAATCGTACGGTGGAAATCCGCAATGCGCTCCAGCTGGCCGACGAGTTCGAGATCGACATTGTCATTGAGAGCGGCATTGCTGCCCATGAGCTGGCCGTGGAGTTGGCGACGCGCGGAATCCCCGTAGTGCTCGGGCCCACTTCGCACCCATACGTTTCCGGCGAGGAGATCCCGGACAAGAGTGAGTATCCAGACCCCGACGAACGTCGCGCCGCTTGGCTCGCGGAGGCAGGAGTTCCCTTCGCTATCGCCAGCTTCTCCCGCGCCTTCGGGCAGCTTG
The DNA here is from genome assembly GCA_964384585.1 of uncultured Gemmatimonadaceae bacterium. Classification (GTDB taxonomy): domain Bacteria; phylum Gemmatimonadota; class Gemmatimonadetes; order Longimicrobiales; family RSA9; genus DASTYK01. The sequence goes on from CAYLME010000116.1 coordinate 1,284, forward strand.
GTCCAGCAGGTACTGGGCAGTGGCTCCTCTTGGAGGCGGGACTCGCCGTCGGCTACGGGCTCCCAGAGATCGAAGCACTGCGTGCTGTGACGCTGCGTCCTGCCCAGATCTTAGGGGTCGCCGACCGCGTCGGTAGCCTTGAGGTAGGTAAAGATGCTGACGTCATTATATTGGACGGACCGCCGTTAAGCGTGCGTTCCCGGGTTGAAAGAGTGTATGTGGGTGGGGAGGAAGTGTTCGTACGGGAGCCGCCCGCCGGTCGTTGATACGGCGGCTGACCGCGCAGGAGTCTCATTTTAGGTTAGTGCTATGTTGGATATACCCATCGTCGCTGCTTTGATAGCCCATTATGATGGATATATACGTCGAGACAAGCACTGACGCCGAGATCATGGCCTCGATCGGACGCCGACTCGCCGTGCTCCGGCAGGCCGCCGGTCTGAACCAGGCCGAGGCGGCGGAGCGGGCGGCTCTGGACTGCTCCACCGTCTCCCGTGCGGAGCAGGGCGACAATCCGACGCTACTCATGATCGTTCGCCTGCTGCGCGTGTATGGCCGCCTCGCCGCGCTCGATTCGTTCATTCCGGAGCCGGGCGTGAGCCCGATGCAGCTCGTGCGCGAGGCACGACGCCGTGGCTGAGGTCACGGCCTTCGCAGTAGTCCGTCTCTGGGGCAGGACGGTCGGCGGCGTGGCCGAGGTGGATGATGGACAGGTCGTCTTCGAGTACGACCC
>CAYLME010000116.1:2026-11361 GCA_964384585.1 uncultured Gemmatimonadaceae bacterium
CCCATCGTTCAGGACGTCCGGGCTCGAGATCTCGCCGCTGCACCTGCCCTTGCGCACGCGCGGGCCGGTTCGGTACGACGAGTTACGTCGTAAGCCGGCCTTCCGCGGTCTACCCGGTGTGCTGGCGGACGCACTGCCGGACGCGTTCGGTACGTCGGTGATCCGTGCCTTCTACACGGCGCGCGGCGAGGAGCGGAAGGCGCTGTCGCCAGTGCAGCATCTCCTGTACGTCGGCCAGCGTGCGATCGGCGCGCTCGAGTTTCATCCCGTGGAGCCGTTGCCGCTGCGTGGGGCGGAAGCAGATGCGCTTTAGTTCACCCAGCTCGTTGTCGATGCACGTCGCATCATCGCGGGCGATGCGGACGTGACGATACCGGAGATCTACCGCATCGGCTCTTCGGCGGGCGGGATGCGTCCAAAGGCGGTGGTGTTGTACAACGAGGCGACACGGACGGTCCGGTCGGCGTACGCGACGCGGAAACCGGGCGACGTCGCGTGCATCCTGAAGTTCGATGGCGTCGGCGAAGCGCAGACGGCGTCTGCTCGGCCAGCCGCAACCGTCCGAACGCTCGTACGCTGGAGGTCGGGACCCGCTGACGTCCTTCCCCGGCCGGATGGAACGGATGCTACGATTCGATCCGATACCGCACGACGCTCTGCAGATCCAGCTCATCCGTTTCGAGGGAAAGCATCGTCCCGTCGTCGAGGAACGCACTCGGCCACGGTGAATCCGGCGGCAACGTGCCGAGGTACGTACCGTCGGCAGCGAACACGTCGATCGGTTTCGTGCCATCGACCGTACGCCGACGTACCCAGAGCCGGCCGTCGGGCGCCGCCGCGATCTCGACGACGTGCTGTGCGGTTTCCGAGTACCCCTGCACTTCGACGACTTTCTCCGCGGGGATCCGACAGTCGTATGCGCCGGCGCTGATCCGGTAGGTATCCGGCATCTCGGCGGCAGCCGTCCGGATCGTCGCGCGGATCGGATCGATCGTGCGGCGGATGATGCGTCGCGTAGATCCGTCTGCCCACACGTGCACCGCCGCGGTCGCACCGGCGCTCCAGTACACACCATCCGACGTCGCTGTCCAGACCAGCTCGGGCGCGAGCAGCGGTGGGACGTTGAGGCCGATCGCGCAGTCCGGGAGCTGGAAGAAGCGCGGCTTTGTGACGGCGAGGCGTGCGATCGTGTCCGCGCTGCCCTCGCGCACGTGCACGAGTGCACGTGTCGGCGTATCGCTGTCGGCCTGCTCCCGGCTCAGTGCGGTGACATGGACGAGTCCGTCGTCCATCACGGACACGGGATCGCCCGGTTGAGCATCATCAAACCGACGCTCTTCCAGTGGCGCGCCGAGCGAGTCGAAGCGCACCAGCGCCCGCTTGTCGAACGCTGCCACACCCACAACGCCATCCGGTTCGACGGTGAGCGCGTATGGAAACTCGAACTCGCCGGGTCCGCCACCCCGGCGGCCGAAGCGGCGGAACTCGGTTCCGTCGGCGGCGAACACGATCACCTCCTTCGTGATCGCGTCGAGCACGTAGATGCGCTCGCCGTCGCTCGCGATCCCGCCGGTGAAGGTGCCGCCGAACACATCGGGCCCGTCCGCGGCGCCCATCCGTGCGAGCGGCTGGAACGTCCAGGTGAGCGGTCGGTCGACGCCGGAGTTCGTGACGACCTCGATGCCGGCGGAGTCGGCGCGCAGTACCACGTCGCGATCGGCGTCGCCGCCGGCGCAGGCAGCGAGTGTGAATGACAGAAGCAATGCAGGTGTGAGGTACATCGGTCGAGTGGGCATCGGTCCGGTCCCCGGGTCGGTGAGCGGTAGTGCCGCGGGCGACGACGTCGTGTGTCGAGGCCGAACTCAACGCGTGCGCTGGAGGTCTGGACGCGGTAACGTCGGGTCTCAACCCTCGCCCATGGAGGCCTGAACATGGCCATGGAGAAGCAGGCGGACTTCGTCGTCGACCAGATCCTGAACATGGCGTCGGGCCGGTTCGATGTCGAGCCGGCCGACGAACGGACGCATCCACACGTCTCGTGGAAGGCGTACCGTCGTTTTCAGCAGGAGGCGGAATCACACGGCTTTCGCCACCTTGCCGACGTCGACGTTGTCAGCATCGAGCCCGCCGCGCAGGTCATGCGCCGCACCGCGCTGGCGATGTTTTCCGGACCCGATGGCACGGAGGTGATGGGCCACTACCGGATGTCACTGCGCTGGACGGTCGGCGGCATGATCGCTCGGATGATGCGCGGCGGTGGCAGCTTCATCGAGATCGGCACGTATTTCGGCAGTTCGGCCGATGGCGTCGAGCTGGAAACCGCGCGGGCCGCGGCCGAGCTGGTGTGGGATCTGCCCGACTTTCACCGGCGCGAACTGATGGCACCGAAGACGCCGCTCGACGCCGTGATCGAGCGACATCGCCAGCGCGTGCGCCAGTATGCGACCGGGCAACCCGGCATGCGGCCGCTTGTGATGACGTCGGTCGATGACATCGTCCGGCACAACCGGGTCGTGGAGCAGCGAAAGCGGGACTGGCGTCGCGAGCGCGGCTGGGTCACGCGCGACGAGCTCGCCCGCCTCAGCCGGTTGAGCGGGCCCCCGCTCGACCGTTTCTTTGAGGCGGTCCAGCGCGTAGCGTCACAGCACGCCTGACCGCCGTAAACGCGACAGTCGAGTTCACGGCGAGCGCGGGCGGGAGACGCCAGCGGTGACCGCTCCCGCAGCCGCCATCCTCACACGCCCTTCAGCGAGAGCTGCGCGCTGCCCGCGCCCGGCCGGACGACGACCTCGTGCCGGCCCCCGTCGTCGGTGAGCGGGATGAGCGGATTGGCGAGCGGCCGGCCATCGAGCATGACCTGCGCAGGTGCGTGGCCGATGGCCGCGGGATTCTCGACCGTGATGACGTAGGTAGCGGTGCCGTAGCGGTACTCGATGGTGAAGTCGCTCCACGCGGTCGGCACGCACGGATCGATGCGGAGCGTCTCGCCTTCGCGCACGAAGCCGAGGATCGCCTCGAGTCCCACGCGATAGAACCAGCTTGCCGAGCCGGTATACCACGTCCAGCCGCCCCGGCCGAGGTGTCCTTCCGCGGTGTACACGTCGGCGGGAATCGCGTACGGCTCCACCTTGTAGGTCCCCACGTCCTCCGCGGTCTGCGCGTGTGTCAGCGGGTTCAGCATCCGGAACAGTTCGAAGGCGCGGTCGCCGTCGCCGGCGAGCGCGGTTGCGAGCACGGTCCACAACGCGGCATGCGTGTACTGCGCGCCGTTCTCGCGCACGCCAGGCAGGTACCCCTTGATGTAGCCCGGATCGAGCGGACTCTCGTCGAAGGGTGGCGCGAGCAGCTGAATCAGACGTGCGTCCTCGCGGACGAGGTGCTCCTCGACCGACTGCATCGCCTGCTCCTGGCGGTGCGCGTCACCGGCCCCGGAGATCACGCTCCAGCTCTGCGCGATCGCGTCGATGCGGCATTCGTCGGCCGCCGCGGATCCGAGCGGCGTGCCGTCGTCGAAGTACGCGCGCCGGTACCACTCGCCGTCCCAGCCGTGCGCTTCCACGGCGGCGACATACGCATCCGCCCGTGTCAGGCAGTCGCGGTAGACGGTCGCGTCGCCGCGCTGGTGGGCGATCGCGCTGAACGAGCGCAGGGTCGCGACCAGGAACCAGCCGAGCCACACGCTCTCGCCCTGGCCGTCCGCACCGACGCGGTTCATGCCATCGTTCCAGTCGCCGGTGCCGATGAGCGGCAGCCCGTGCGGTCCGGTCGTGCATGCGCGCTCGAGCGCGCGCACGCAGTGGTCGTAGATGCTCGCGCTCTCGCGGCTGACGCGAGGCAGGTCATAGACCTCGTGCTCGCCGGGCAGCAGCTCACGCATCTCGATGAACGGCACCTCTTCATCCAGCACGGAGTGATCGCCAGTGACGCGCACGTAGTGCTCCACGACGAAAGGCAGCCAGGCGAGGTCGTCGGAGAAGCGGGTACGAACACCGCGGCCGCTGTGCGGATGCCACCAGTGCTGCACGTCACCCTCGACGAACTGGCGGGCGGCTGCACGCAGGATATGTTCGCGCGCGATGCCGGGCTCCGCGTGCACGAACGCCATCACGTCCTGGAGCTGGTCACGGAAGCCGTAGGCGCCACTGCTCTGGTAAAGGCCCGACCGGCCCCACATGCGGCAGGCTAGCGCCTGGTAGAGAGACCAGCGGTTGATCATCACGTCGAAGGCCGGATCCGGCGTGCTCACCTTGATGACGGAGAGTCGCTCGTCCCAGTCGCGTACCGCCTCTGCGACGGCGGCCACCGCGCGGCCCGCGTCGGCATAGCGCGCGATCGCCTGCTTCGCCGCGGCATCGTCCGCGGCGGCGCCGAGCACCGCCACGACGGTGCGGGTCTCACCGGGCGCCAGCTCGAGTGTGCACTGCAGCGCGGCACACGGATCGGGTGCCGGTCTGGTCGAGTCACCCAGAGACGGGCGGCGCAGTGCTGCCGGGTCGGCCGCACAGCCGTTGCGGCCGAGGAAGGCGCGTCGATCCATCGTGTGCGCGCTGACCGGCTCGCTCAACGCACAGAACGCGGTGCGCGACGCGAAATGAGGATCGAAATCGTTGTACGCGAAGATCGCGCGCGCGTCCGCATCGAAACGCGTGCGGACCTGGTGCTGCGTGCGTTCGCGCAGTGAGCCGAGCGTCCATTCCGCGTACGCAGTGACGGTGATGCGGCGCGGCGTGGTGCCGCGATTCGTGAGGTGCAGCAGCGAGAGCTTGACCGGCTCGTCGGGCGCCATGCCAAGGTCGAGTTTTGACGCAATGCCGGCGCGCTCGTGCTCGAACGACGAGAAGCCCGCACCGTGCTTTACCCGGTACGGCACGTCGTCGTGCATCGGCGCGGGCGTCGCGCTCCAGGTGTCACCACTCTCGTCATCGCGCAGGTACAGCACCTCGCCTGGCGGGTCGGACACGGGGTCGTTCGACCACGGTGTCAGCCGGAAGAAGTAGCTGCTCTCCGCCCAGGTGTAGCCCGCACCGCGCTCGGTGACGAGGAAGCCGCCATGCGGATTCGCGATGACGTTGGACCATGGTGCAGGTGGCAGGTGATCGCCGCGCACGCGCATGACGTACTCGCCATCCCCGGTCATGCCGCCGGTGCCGTTGTCGAAGAGCAGTTCGGCGTCATTCGGCGCCGTCGCCGGCGGTGCGCCACGTGTCGTGACGGATGCGGAGCCCCGGCGCTGCGCGCGTGGCCGGTCGCCGTCGCGCCCGGATCGGTCCGTTGCGTCGCGCATCACGCCGTCGGCCCGTGCCAACGCTCGCAACGGCGCCTCGCTGCGGCGTGCGCCGTCGAGCATCTGCGCGAGGGAGCGGCCGTCGCAGGCGATGAGCACAGCCGCCGTTGCCTCCAGCATGAGCAGACTCTCAGGCGAGAGCTGTGTGCGTCGGCGCACGTACACGCCGCCCGACGTGTCCGTGATGCCGGTCCCGCTCGCGGCGGAGATCGCGGCCAGGATCTCGTCGTTCAACTCCTCGAAGTACGCGGGCGGGTGTGCATTCAGCACGACGAAATCGACGCCCAGTCCGCGCCGCCGCCAGAAGTGATGCGCGGCGAGCAGGTCATGCAGTGTGGGCAGCCCATCGACGGAATCGATCGTCGCGACGACGATCGGCAGGTCGCCCGAGATGCCGTTCTCCCAGAGCAGCGACTGCGCGCCCCGGTTGGCTGCTGTTTCCGCAGGCGGTGGACGCAGCGCGGGACCGGGAAAGAGCACGTGTGCGGCAAGCTCCTGGAAGCGCGCACTGTCGGCCGAGCTGATGCCGAGGCCGCGCAACTCGACCTGTGCGGTGGTCCAGGCCAGGTCGAAGGCGCGCTGCGCGTTGTGCGGATCATCGTAGCGGTCGGCCAGGTCGAACGCGGCTTCGCGCGTGGTCGCGACCAGTGTGGTGAACGCGACGGAGCCCGACTGGCCGGGCTCGAGGCGCAGCCGCGCACGCAGGCTGACAATGGGGTCGAGCACGGCGCCTGTCGTGCCGGGTAGCGCGCCGGCGTGCTCGAGCACGATGGGGTCGCGCACGGAGCGGCCGCGGCCGAGGAAGCGTGCACGATCGGTCTCGTACGAGATGTCGCCAACACGCTCCGGCCCCGTTGCCATGCCATGCACGAGCCACAGCGTCCGCTCGTCGGCGGAGCGCGGCCGGCGCGTTGCCGTCAGCGCCGAACACCACTCGTGCCACTCGGTCTCGATGAACAAATTCGAGAAGGCCGGGTGCGCCCGGTCCGCGTTCCCCGGTGCGAGCACGACCTCGCCGTAGCTGGTCAGCTCGATCTCGCGCGGCGTGTCGCTGTTGTTCGTGACCGTGATACGACGGACCTCGGCCGCGTCCTCGGGCACGACGGCGATTTCCGTGCGTGTTTCGATGTCGCCGTCCACGCGCAGGAACGTCGCGCGATCTGCGGCGAGCAACGCCTTGTAGCGGTCGGGCCGCGTGCAGAGTGGCTGGTGGCCGGCCGACCAGGTGCGGCCGGTCGTGACGTCGTGCACGTAGCAGAACTGCCCGGTGTCGTCGGTCGTGCCGTCGGCGCGCCAGCGCGTTACGTCGAGGCCGTCGTAGCTCGCGCGACCACCGCCGGCGTGGCTGACCATGAGCGTGTACGGTGCGTAGCCGAACAGTGCGACCTGCGGTCGCAGCGTATCCGCACGGTCGATCTCGCGAACGACCGGCACATCGGACTCGGGCCCGCCGTCCGCCTCCTCCTCCGGCCGTGCCGGCTGCGGAGCCTGTAGCGTGATGCGGTGCGGGATACGCTCGTACAGCAACAGCTCCGCCGAGCGTACGAGCGGGTCATCGTGGAAACGGCGCGGCCAGACGTGATCGAGGAGTGTGTTCGCGAGCGCGACGAAGCTCATCCCGATGTGGTGCGCCATGTACGTCCCGACGACGGCGTACGACTCCCCGGGCGCGGGGCGGGTGTAGTCGAGCGCGTCGCGGAAGCCGTAGGGACCAAGCGCGCCGGCCGTCTCCAGGGCGGTGAGGTTCTCGAGCGCATCCAGTGGATCGACCATGAGCGCGAGCGCGCTCGCGTACGGCGCGACGACCAGGTCATGCGCGAGGCCGCGCTTGAGTCCCAGGTCCGGTACGCCGAAGGCGCGGTACTGATAGGTGAGATGGTGATCGCGCAGGTTGTAGGCGCTTTCACTCACGCCCCACGGCACGCCACGCGCCGCGCCATACGCCTGCTGTCGCTTCACCGCGCCGAGGTTGGAATGGTCGAGCAGCGTGAGCGGGAAGGAGTGCATGACCAGGCGCGGCATGAGGTACTCGAACATGCTGCCGCTCCACGACACGAGCGCCGTCGCGCCGTGCGCGTGGGTCAGGCTGCGGCCGAGACGGAACCAGTGTTCGACCGGTACGTCGTCCTTCGCGATCGCAATGAAGCTGGCGAGCCGCGCCTCGGAGGCGAGCAGATCATAGAACGAGGCATCGCGCACATTTGCGCTCCGGTCGTAGCCGATCGCGAAGAGCTTGTGCTCCTCGTCGAACAGGAACCGGAAATCCATCTCATGTGCGAACGCGTATGCGCGCTCCGCGATCGTGCGCAGCCGGGTCGCGAAAGCGGCCGGGTCGGCGCCGGCCGCGTCGCGCTCTGCCGTGATGCGATGCAGGCACCACTCGATCCATTCCACGGCGGCGACGGCTTCGGGCTCTGTGAGCGACGCAGACAGCACGACCGACTGCGCGTGCTGCAGCGCGTCCACGACGCTGCCGAACGCAAGCCCGTCCGCGATCGCGCTGGTGAGTTCCTCGCTGGCCGTGCGCACGTGCTCGCGCGCCTGGACGAGCGCCGGGTGGGCCTCGTCGGGCACTGTGTCTGCTTCGGCGACGTCGGCAAGCCGCTCGTCGGCGAGCAGCAGTGCTGCCTCCAGCGCGCGCCGCACGTGGTCGCGGCCCGCTGCCGGCGTTGCCGCCAGCTCGAGGCATGCCTGGCGCAGCGCGACGAGGTGGCCGGCGAGGTTGCCGCTGTCGACGGTCGACACGTACCCCGGTTCGAGCACCTGCAGGGTGTGCAGGTCATACCAGTTGTAGAAATGGCCGCGGTAGCGCTGCATCCGCTCGAGCGAGGCGAACGCGTGTTCCAGGCGCGTCGTCATGTCGGCGAGCGTGATCAGTCCCAGGTCGTGCGCGCTGACCGTGGAGAGGAGCTGCAGCCCGATGTTCGTGGGCGAAGTACGTACGGCGAGTACCGGCGCGGGGTCTTCCTGAAAGTTGTCGGGCGCGAGCCAGTGCGTCTCGGGTGTGACGAAGCGGTCGAAGAAGCGCCAGTGCAGCAGTGCGTAACGCAGCATCTGCCGCCGGTGCGGCCGCCCCGGCCGCGCGTCCGGCTCGAGTGCGGGTGCACCGAGGGCGTGCGCGATCGCGGGTGAGGCGAACCACAGTGCCGTGAGCGGCAGCACTGCCAGTGCGAGGTGCCACAACTCGCGCGTTGTCAGGGTCGCATCGGGGCCCGTGGCGCGCGTGATCGTGAGCGCGGCCGTCACGATGAGCAGTGCCGCGACTGCGACGACGACGGCGAGCATCGCGCGCCACGTGGCGCGCGGCGTGCGCTTCGTTGCGTCCTCGGCGACGGACGCGGTCTGCCACTGGAGCAGGTTTCGACGCGAGACCAGGACGCGCCACAGTGAGTGCACGATCGCGTGGGCGGAGATCCACGCCTGGTGCGGCAGGAACACGACGGCGAGCGCGAACTGCTGGGCACTGCGCATGGCGTCGCGGCCGACGGACGCGTAATAGGCGCGCCATGAGCGGTCGAGTGGTGGGCGCAGCGCGGCGAAGAGCACGGACAGCACCCACGGTGTCGCGATCACGCCCAGCGCGAGCAGCGTCCATCGCAGTGACGAACCGGGCAGCAGGAACCAGCCGGCCAGGAGGAACGCCAGGGTAGTGATCTCGACGGTACTGCGGCGCAGATTGTCGAAGATCTTCCAGCGCGACAGGATCGACAGCCGGTTCGGCTCACGGCCGCGCGGCCCCCACACGTGCGGTGTCAGCCAGCCGATCAGCTGCCAGTCGCCGCGGATCCAGCGGTGCTTGCGGCGCGTGAACGTGAGGTAATGGCTGGGATAGTCGTCGTAGACCGTGATGTCGGTCGCGAGTCCGGCGCGCGCGTAGCTGCCCTCGATCAGGTCGTGCGAGAGCAGGGAATTCTCGGGGAACCGGCCGTGTGTCGCGGCCTCGAATGCATCGACGTCGTAGATGCCCTTGCCGGTGTAGCTGCCCTCGCGATACAGGTCCTGGTAGACGTCGGACACGGCCGTGGTGTACGGGTCGACGCCCGGGTGACCG
>CAYLME010000117.1:0-11211 GCA_964384585.1 uncultured Gemmatimonadaceae bacterium
GCGGCTGGTACATCATCCCGCGAGGGATTCGTGCGGCGATGAACCGTGCCCTCGACATGAACTTCCTGATGTCGATCGCGGCCGTCGGCGCACTGTTCATCGGCGAATACGAGGAGGCCGCGTCCGCGCTGTTCCTGTTCGCGGTCGCGCAGCTCCTCGAGACGTACTCGATGGATCGTGCACGCAACGCGATCAAGGCGCTGATGGATCTCTCGCCTGCGGAAGCCACAGTGCTTCGCAACGGGATCGAGGAACGCGTTCCCGCAGATCGAGTGGAGGTCGGCGAGCTGGTGGTCGTGCGGCCTGGCGAGAAGATCGCTGTCGACGGCGAGGTCGTGTCCGGCCGCTCGTCGGTGAATCAGGCGCCGATTACAGGCGAGTCCATCCCGGTCGACAAGGAAGCCGGGGAAGAAGTGTTCGCCGGCACCCTGAACGGTGAAGGCGCGCTGGAGGTTCGCTCGAGCAAGCCGGCTTCTGACACGACGCTCGCGCGCATCATTCATTCGGTCGAGGAAGCGCAGGCGAGTCGTGCGCCGAGCCAGACGTTCGTCGATCGCTTCGCGCGCGTCTACACCCCCATCGTGGTTCTAACCGCATTCGCCGTGTTCCTGCTTCCGCCGCTTCTCGGATTCGGGGCCTGGGGCGAGTGGTTCTATCGTGCACTCGTACTGCTGGTCGTGGCGTGCCCGTGCGCACTCGTGATCTCCACACCAGTCACGGTCGTGAGCGCGCTCGCGGGCTCGGCGCGCCGAGGCATTCTCATCAAGGGCGGGCTGCATCTGGAAAACGCCGGACGCGCAACCATCGTCGCGCTCGACAAGACTGGTACGCTGACGGAAGGGCAGCCGGAAGTGGTGGACGTCGTCGCGCTCAATGGCGCGTCGTCGACCGAAGTGCTGGAGCTTGCCGCAGCGGCCGAGGCCCGCAGCGAGCATCCACTCGCTCGCGCCGTGCTCCGCTATGCAGAGGAGCAGGGTGTGGTCCCCGCAGCAGCATCCGAGACATCGGCGGCCGTGGGACGCGGTGTGGTATCGACGGTGGATGGCCGGAAGGTATATGTCGGCAGTGAACGGCTGTTCAGTGAACTGAGTGCGCTCGACGCTTCGATGGTGAGCGTGCTCAAACAATTCAATGACGCTGGTCGCACGGCCGTGCTCGTTGGAGTCTCGAATGATTCCGATATGCCTCCTGAGATTCGCGGCGCGATCGCGATCGCGGATCGGGTCCGTCCGAACGCATCCGCCGCGTTGGCCGCGTTGCACGGCGCAGGCATCGAGAGGATCGTCATGCTCACCGGCGACAACGAAGCGACGGCCAGGGCCGTTGCCGACGCGCTGGGTCAACCAGGCGTGAATGACGTTCGCGCGGGCCTGCTCCCCGCCGACAAGGTGACTGCCATCGAGGATATGCGACGCGGAGGCGCTCGCGTCATCATGGTGGGTGACGGCGTCAATGATGCGCCGGCGCTCGCGGCGGCCGATGTGGGTGTCGCCATGGGCTCGGCCGGTACCGACGTCGCGCTCGAGACTGCGGACATCGCGCTCATGGCGGACGATCTCTCGAAGCTGTCCGAGACGGTGCGTTTCGCACGAAAGGCAGAGAGCATCATCCGCACGAACATCGCGTTCGCAATCCTGACGAAGGCGGCGTTCGTGGTGCTGGCAGTTGCGGGCGTAGCTACGCTGTGGATGGCAGTGTTAGCCGATATGGGCGCGAGCCTGATCGTGATCGCGAACGGTATTCGCGCGCTGCGGATCTCATAGGCACTTGCTGCACGAGCGAGTGCGTGAAATGACCGCGAAACCGGCTGCGAAGCAGGCGACCGGTGTTCCGCTCGTTGGCTGGCAGTGCTGCCCGACTGCGCGTACATCCATGCCTCCTCCGACTTCTTCTGGTAGTGCTCTGTCTTCATGGTCATCTCGCGGGTTCGTCACCGACGGCCGGTGCGATCGTCTTCCCGGACGGCGGCCACGTACCCCGTCGCCCGCTTCAACTCCGCAATTATCTCTCCCTCCGAAGTAAGCGTGGTATCGTACGCCACCACTCCTGTCGCGTCCGGATATGAAAACTCCGCGTCGCGCACCCCTTCGATCCGCTGTACGGCCACACGGGCCGTTGTCGCGCACGTCGTTCAGGTCATGCCCGTCACTTCGAGGACCATGGTGCGATACGGTCCCGCCGGTTCCGGCGCGACGGGAACGGCAGAGGATTCAGTCGGGCTCGCGGCGCCGCCGGGCGTGTGCGTGTGCTCGTCCATGGTGTCGCCGTCATGCCTCGGAATCTGAAGGACGATTCCAAGACCAATGACAACGAGTACTGCAGTCCACTGCTTCCACGACACGTTCAGCCTCCCTTCCTCAGATAATTACGTCCTGCCAGCTCGGGAACGTGGCGAACAGCACTGCGACCACCGTGGCTGTCCAGAGCGTGATCTTCATGCGATGTCGTGTCCGGGGATCCGTGCATGGACGTCCTGGCGTGCACGCTTTGCGCTCCTCGCGATCCACCATCCAGAACCCCAGAAGAAGGAAAGCCGCCGTCGCACCGAGGAACCAGGGGCGTAGCGGGTCGAATGTGGAGGCCAGCCCTGCACCGGAAACGCCGGCCACGACCGCGATCAGCGGTCCCGCGCAACACAATGCGGATCCCACAGCCGCACCGACACTGCCGGCACCGAGCAGCAGCGTCCTGCGTTCCTCGTTCATGCGCAGCAGCTCAGCTTCGACACGTCCATGCGAAAGGCCTGCACCGCCAGTTTGAACCCTTCGACCCATGTGAGATACGGATGCAGCGTATCCGTCACCTGCTCGATAGTCAGGCCGAGCCGCACTGCCAGCGTCGCCTCGCCCAGCAGTTCCGCCGCGTTCGGACCCACCGCCTGAACGCCGACGATCCGGCCGCTGTCCTTCTCGGCCACGACCTGGATCCAACCGGTGGCCCGGTGCTCCACCAGCGCGCGCGGCACATGCTCCAGCCCCAGCCGACTCACCTCCACGTCCAGTCCGTTCGCACGCGCCTCGCCCGGACCGAGCCCGACCGCCGCCACCTGCGGCGATGTGAACGTCACCCGGGGCACCGCTCGCAGATCCAGCTTTTTGCCACCCTCACCCAGTGCATTGTCCGCCGCGACCCGACCACCGGCCGCGGCGACATAAACGAACCCCGGCCCTCCCGTGACATCGCCGGCGGCGAATACGTCGGCGTTTGACGTCCGCATGCCGTCGTCGACGGAGACGAAGCCTCTCGGGTCCAGCTTCACTCCCGCGCGTTCGAGCTCGAGCGCGTCCGTATTGGCGCGCCGACCCGTGGCGGCGAGGACCCGATCGGCCTCGAAGATGCGTTTCTCGCCGAACACTGTGGCATGCAACGCGACTCGCTCGCCAACAGACTCGGCCATCGTGATTGTCGCGTCAGTGAAGATCTCCAGCCCCTCCGCCTCCAGTCGCAGACGCAGCTCGGCCGCGGCATCGTCGTCCTCTCCCGGGAGCAGGCGAGGCAGCACCTCCAGCACGGTCACTTGAACGCCGAGGCGCGCGAACAGTTGACCCAGTTCCAGGCCAACCGCGCTGCCTCCCAGTACGATCATCGATGATGGCAGATCATCGAGCTCCATGACGGTCGTGCTGGTCAGGACGTTCACCGAGTCGAGTCCCGGAACCGGCGGAATCCAGGGCGATGTACCCGTCGCGATGACGACTTTCCGCGCTTGCTGTGCGCGACCATCCACCTCGACCGCGCCGCTGCCGGTGAAGCATGCACGGCCGCGAAGCAGGGTGATCTCGGGATAGGAGTCGAGAACGTCCTCGTATTTCGACTGACGAAGCGACGCCACCAGCTCTCCCTTCATCTCACGAATACGGAGCCAGCTCAGGGACGGAGTGCACCGGTCGACGCCCGGAAATCCCCGTTGTGCGGAATGGTATGCGTCCGCGACCGCCAGCAGATTCTTGGACGGAATGCAGCCGACGTTGACACACGTGCCGCCGACCGTCGCATGCTCCACGATCGCCACACGGCGTCCCAGCTCCGCGCCGCGGATGGCCGCTGCCATCCCGGCTGCGCCGGTGCCGATCACGAGGAGATCGAAACGTTCGTCCGCATCACCCGAATTGCCCGTGTCGCTGGCATCAGAGCGTTTCTTCGACCCGCCGTGGATGACCCGCGCATTGTAGCCAGCGTTCTCCACCGCCTTCACGAGGGCATGGTCCGGTACGTCGTCGGCGACATCGGCCTCGGCCCGATCTTCCGCGTAGCTCGCCCGAACGGTTGCGGCTCCCTCCACCGTCCGCAGCGAACGCTCGACCGTGCGGGCGCAGTGGTCGCACGTCATCCCGCTGATCTCCAGTTGCACCCTTTTCATTACGACTCCCTTTCCTCCAGCATCTCGAGCACCGGGCACTTCACAGTCTTCCTTCGCTCCTGACACGACTGCACGAGCCGGTGCAGCGTTGCTCCGAGCCGCTCGAGTTCGCGGATCTTCGATTCCACCGACTCCAGCTTCGCCTGCGTCGCAGCCTCGACCCTCCCGCAACTCGCCGGATTGTCCACCCGAAGCCCGAGCAGATCCTCGATCTCCTCCAGCGTGAACCCCAGGTCCTGCGCACGACGAACAAACCGGATGCGGTCGACGACGCTCGCGTCGTAGTACCGATACCCCGCCGCTGTCCGAGGCGGCGCGGCGATCAGACCGCGACGCTCGTAGTATCGCACGGTCGCGACTTTCACTCCGGCCGCTTTCGCCAGCGCTCCTGTGGTCAGGCCCATGGGACTCACCTCCTCCTGCAACATAAACCCTGAACCAAGGTGCAGGGTCAACGGTCGGTGTGTCATGTCTGCCGGTGTGCCGGAGCTGAGGGAGGTGAGGTGAATAACGCAGACCGAAGTGGCGGATCAAATGCCAGGACATGCTCGCGGTGATTACGGACACATGAAGTCGTTGACGTCACCACCCCACAAGCAGAGCCCGGATCAGTCCCGCGGCGAGGCCGGCCAGCACGAGCCAGATGGGGCCGATGCCGAAACGGAAGACAGCGACTCCGGCTATCACCAGCAGCAAGCCGGCCCAGACATCCGGCACCGCCGCCGGGATCAGCGTAAGCGCTACGCCCAGGATGGCCCCCGCCACCACGGCGTTCACTCCCTTGAGTACCGCGCGTATCCAGTCCACCCGTCGCCACCGCTCGAGAAACGGCGCTACGGCGAGCACCGCTGCGAACGATGGGAGATAGATCCCGAAGGTCGCGATTGCAGCGCCGGGCAACCCCGCAACGCCGTATCCGACGAAGGCCACCAGCATGACGATCGGACCCGGTACACTTTGCGTCAGTGCGATGCCGTCCAGGAACTGCTGCGAGGTGAGCCAGCCGTATTGACCCACGACATACGGCTCGAGCAGCGCTACGAGCATGTAACCTCCGCCGAAGAGCACCGAGCCGGTCCAGAGTGTAAGCCAGAGCAGGCGCCACAGCTCGCCGGTACCGAGCGCCACGGCCCCGATTGGGAGCGCAAGCATCATCGGCCGGTCGTGCGTAAAATCCTGCGGCGGTTCACGCGGACCTGCGGCGTCCGGATCCGTGCCACCCGGATGCGCATTCTCACGCTTCACTGGCTTTCGATAGAGCACCCAGGCAATTGCGCCGCCGACCGCCATCGCGACGACTTCCCATGCATCGAGGAACACGGCGACCAGGACGCCTCCGAGTGCGAGCGTCAGCAGCTTCCCGTCGGTGATCGCCGCCTTCGCGAGTTTCCAGCCCGCACCGAGAATGATCGCGATGACGACGGGCTTGAGTCCCCAGAAGACACCGTCGACAGCCGGCAATGTGCCATAGCGGAAGTAGAGTGACGACAGAAGGACGACGAAGACGAACGTGGGCGCCATGAAGGTCAGGCCAGTCACCAGGGCGCCCTTCCAGCCGCGCTGTGTGTAACCGACATGAATCGCTACTTCGCTCGAGTTAGGTCCGGGCAGCAGGTTCGTGAGGCCGAGCAGATGCAGGAAGTGCTCACGGTCGATCCAGCGGCGCTTCTCCACGACTTCGTCCAGCATCAGCGCCAGGTGTGCGTTCGGACCGCCGAACCCGAGCAGCGAGATGCGGAGGAATACGCTCGCCAGTTCCCGGTATGTCGGCGGCGGCTCGAGGCGTTCGGCCATCACAGGCGCAGCGCGTTCGTCACTGCGACACTGTTCGCGGCCAGTACATGATCACCGCCACTCCGATGATGCAGAGCGCAGCACCAATGACATCGGCACGATCAGGCCTGGTCCCATCGAGCCACCATCCCCACAGCAGCGAAGGAACGACGAACACGCCGCCGTACGCAGCGTAGACGCGGCCGAAGTGTGCCGGCTGCAATGTCGGTACGACGGCATAGACGAACAGGATCATGCCTCCGAGCGCGCCGATGACGAATGCGCGCCCCTCCCGCAACCAGAGCCATACCAGATAGCCGCCGCCGATCTCGAGCAGACCGACCGCGATGAACAATGCGATCGACCGAAGCACGGTCGCGGCGGAGAAAGCAGGTTCCATCATGGTGTGAGCTCTGCGTCCAGAAACGGCCGGGTACCTTCAGGTCCTTCGATCGTGAGCCACAGCGGCCCCTCATTGGCGTGCACATCTATTCTGAATTCAGGAAGGGGCAGCACTTCCGTTCGTTCGCGACGAACGTTGCGACATCGTGCACCATCTCCGGTAGAAACCGGAACGCGTAGCCGGTGCCGGTATCCATCCGCTCGAGTGCTTCGTTGCCGAACAGCCGGCGCAGCAGCTCGAAATGGGCGGTGCGCTCCGCAGGCAGTATCGCACCGGGAACGCACGCGAGCGGCACCGCGCGGTCGGGTTCATCCATCATGGAGGAGCCTCAGATCGATTCTCTCACGTGAGTGTTGCCAGCGCATTCTACTTCTGTCCGCCGTCTGCTGTCGAGGACCCACTCAACGTCACGTCTCACGCTGTCGTGTTCATCGTGGCGACCCAATACGCATCTGCTGCGCTGTCTGTCGCTATGAGGCGGGTTGCGGCCGCGCCACCATGATGCCGTCCTGACCGCTGATCCTGCGGATGCGTTCATTGAGCGGCAGCTCACTGATCTCGACGCTCTCTCCCACGAGCGGCGCGTTCATGAAATGAAGCCGGTCGTCGATCCAGATTGCGAAGCCGGTATGTGCGATGTCGAGACCCTGGATGGTGCTCGTTATCGCGATAATGTCGCCGTCACGGATCTGCGGTGCCACCTGCGCGATGCGGTCCTTCTTAATGTAGTACAGTGTGTCTGCGCTGAGCACGCGCTCGATCGCGCGGATTCGTTCCAGGACTTCCGCGGACTCCAGGGCGCGGTACTGCTCGCGGTTCGTGGACATGAAGTCGATCTCTTCGCCCAGGACGATGCCGCCGAGTTCCCGCGTGACATTCTCGACAATACCGAGACGCTCGTTGTTTTCGATCCACTCGCTGAAGTAATGCAGTCGGCTCGGGTAGCCAGCCATGACGCCATCACGGTAACGGATCGACCGGAGCTCGCGCAGAAACGCGTCAAACGAGGGCTCGGCGTCGTCGAGCACGCGCGCGATCGCCAGGATGCTCTCCACGTACGTGACGCAGTCGAACTGCTCCAGGTTTATCACCAGCCGCTCGGGCACGACCTCGAGTGTGCCCGGTACGTACTCGGCACCGACAAACCAGCGCCCGACTGCGACGACGCGGTCGCCAATGGCCAGGGAGTCTACACCTTCTCGCAGGGCGCGCTCGATCGTGGCCTCGAAAATTGCGCGGTCACGTTCGATCGACCGCTCCTGCGTCGTCACGCCATCAGGCGCCGGTGCGGCGGGTCCGGCAGCTGCGCCGCCGCCGTCCGTGGCAAGCTCAGCCGCCTCGACGGACTCCTCTGTCGTCTCACGGGGAGGGTTATCGCACCCCGAGAGCGCGAAGATGGCCGCAGATAGAGCGGCCCCGGTGCAGCAGATTCGTCCAACCACTTGTGATCTCCCGCTGACGATCGACGCGACATTCCGGGTGCTGCGGGCGATGCACCAAGCCTGCCATGGCGGTTGGCGCACCATCTGCTCGACCGTTTCGGCGCAAGCGCGGAAAGGACAACCTCGACGTTCGAGTCGCACCGGCTGAAGCGGAAATCTTCAGCCGTACGCGCTAAACGTGGCGTAGACCTCGCGGGTGCGTCTCCGGCATTCGTATGGCGACGAGCGCGCCGGATGCCACGGTCAACGCAGCGATGATCAGGATAGCCGCGGACATGCCGAAGCGATCCGCGGCAGCGCCGGCGAGGAGTGCACCAACCACGTACCCCGCATCGCGCCACAGCCGGTACACGCCGATCGCCGAGCCTCGCCAGCTCGGATGGGCAACGTCGCCGATGCTGGCGAGCAGGGTGGGATACACCATGGCGGTGCCGGCGCCAAGCAGCGCCGACGCCACGATCCAGCTACCGAAGCCGTGGACGAGTGCGATTGCAGCGAGTGCAGCGCCCTGGACGATCATTCCTCCGGCAATGAGCCATTTGCGCCCCCAGCGATCGGAAAGCGGCCCGGTTATGAGCTGGAGCGCTCCCCAGACAGCCGGATAGACGAAGGCAAGGGTGCCGATCTCGCCAACGCTGAGTCCAGCGGCCGCGAAGAAGAGCGGGAACAGGCCCCAGGCGAGACCATCATTGAGGTTGTTCACGAGGCCCGCCTGGCTCACGCTCGATAGTGCCGGATCGCGCCAGCTCACGTTCGCGAAGATGGCGCGCGTGCTCGATGTGTGGTCGGCGGACGTTGCGACGACACGACGCGTGAAGATCGAGGACTCGAGGGTGGCGTGCTGCTTCGTTTCGCGCACGACCGCGAGCGACAGTGCAAGACCGACCGCGGCGATCGCAATTCCGATATAGAACGGTTCGGGTCGCAGACCGAAACGTGCCGCGATGAATCCCGTTGCGAGGGCGGCGAGCGCTACGGCGAGGTAGCCCGCAAACTCGTTCAGGCCCATTGCGAGTCCACGCTGGCGCGGGCCGACCAGGTCGATCTTCATGATGACGGTCGTCGACCAGGCGAGTCCCTGATTGACGCCGAGCAGCGCGTTGGCGAACAGGATCCAGCTCCAGCTCGGAGCCCATATCACGAGAAAGGGAACCGGTATCGCGAAGAGCCAGCCCACGATCAGGACTCGCCGGCGGCCGAACACATCGCCGAGTCGTCCGGCGAGCAGGTTCGTGATCGCCTTGACTGCACCGAACGTCGCGATAAAGGAGAGTGCCGCGCTGCTCGATGCGAGACCGAACTCCTCCTCCGCAAGAAGTGGCAGGACAGCGCGCTCCAGTCCGACCATCGCGCCGACGAAAGCGTTCACCAGCACGAGCAGCCAGAACTGCCGCCAGTTCGCGCGCAGCCCGAGCTCGATCGCAGGCTTCGAGCTCGACGCGTTGCTATTCGCCGACTGCATGCTAGATCACAGCCGTCACGCCTGCGCCCAGATTCATGGCGCGGATTTCAGTCGCACGCGGCGGACGTGGCGGCACGTCCCGCAGCATCAGCTCGACGAATTCATCCTCGTTGGTCAGACCGAATGCGCGATTGAACCTCCGCTCGAATCCGATGGTGGATGTCGGCTTTCCGCTGAGGCCCCGGCCGCAGACGGATCCGGAATAGGCGCCTGGAAGTACCTCGATCTGATCCGGAAGAGCGCGCAGCCGCTCAGCCGTGGCGAACAGAGCCCGCGCGCCTTCCTGCGCGGATGTAGCCAGCTCGGTGCGGCCCATGTCGCCGACCATCAGGGTGTGGCCGGTCATGATGAACCACGGCTCCGGCGCCCGCGCCCGGTCTGTCACGAGCAGTGAAATGTGTTCGGGCGTGTGGCCGGGGGTGTGCAACACATGTGCGACGACGTTTCCCATCGTCAGCTCGTCACCGTCCGCAACCGGCGTGAAGTCGAACTGCGCTCCTGCTCCGGAGAACAGCACATACGATGCGCCGGTCAGCTCGGCGAGCCGACGCCCCCCGGAGATGTGATCGGCGTGCACGTGTGTGTCGATGACGTAGCGGATCGGCAGCCCGAGACGTTCCGAATCCCTGATGTACGTCTCGATGTCCTCCATCGGATCCACCACCGCGCCGATGCCGCGGCCGCCACAGCCGAACAGATAGGAGGCCGCGATCACGGGCTCCTCATGCAGATACTGACGCAGGATCATGCCTCGCCTCCGGAAACGACCTCGAAACCTGCCGCACGCCACCCCGGAAGACCTTCCGGGAGACGGCGAGCGCGGTAGCCGCGGCTGCGCAGCAGCTTCACCGCATCTTCCGCATACACGCAGTACGGGCCCCGGCAGTACGCCACGATCTGCTTGCGCTTCGGAAGCTGCGCGAGCCGTCGTGTGACCTGGTCATGAGGAACCGATACTGCGCCGGGTATGTGTCCGGCCGCGTACTCGTCCTCCGGACGTACGTCGATCACGACGACGCTGCCCCTGCTCAGTCGCTCGGCGAGCTCCGGTGCGTCTACCGGTTGCAGCTCGCCCGGTGAATGGAAGTAGTCGTCCACCAGCCGCTGCACTTCGGCAAGCTGTGCGTGTGCAACATCCTGAAGTGCGCGCACGAGCTCATGGACTGCATCGCCCGCAATGCTATAGTGCACGTAAGTGCCCTCACGTCGCGTATCGACCAGCGCCGCCGTGCGCAGTTCCTTCAGGTGATTGCTCGTAACGGTCACGGACCGGCCGGTCTGTTCCGCGAGCCTCTCGACCGTCTTCTCGCCCTGGGCAAGCAGGTCGAGGATCTCCAGTCGAACGGGGTTGGCCAGTGCCTTTCCGATTCGGGCAAACTGTTCGAGCAATTCCTGCTTGATCATCAGTGGCTCCATATCACTATATTCCATAACTCTATGGAATAATGGAAGAACTGCCCTGTGTCAAGAGGGTCACGCATTCGCAGTGGTGAGCGGAAGGCCGAAGCGGTGCAGGAGGAGTGGGTCGATCTCCTGTTCCGGAATGCGCGGGGTCGTGAACCTGAACCGATCGTAAACTACGTGGCGATCTGGCACCTGAGTTGCATGACCGCGTGCTGCTTGGCGTTCGTGCCAGTCGGTTCAACCTGGAGTATGATGCGTCACCTGCGTCCTGTGGTTGCACTTCTTCTTGCCGCGTCGGTTGGCGGTCTGCAGGCGGCGGCCGCGAGCTGTGTCATGGGCACCTTTGTCGCGGCCGACGCCGCGGCGG
>CAYLME010000118.1:0-11151 GCA_964384585.1 uncultured Gemmatimonadaceae bacterium
ATGACGTCAGTGACGAAGTCGATGCCGTCGCCGATGCGCCGGCCGCCGCGCGCAATGCCGCGATGGACGCGATCATCGCGCGGCTCCGCGCGCAGCACGGTGACACCACGCTGCGCGTCGAGATCATCCCGCTCTACAACGGCGGGCTGCACTCCGCCTACGTCTTCCGTCGCTACACCGACCTGCGGCTCGTGGCGGCGGCGGAACTGCAGGTCGGCTTCTTCGGCGGTGACCCGGACAACTTCACGTACCCGCGGCACGCCCTGGATTTCGCACTGATGCGTGTGTATGGCCCGGACGGAAGGCCGGTCGCGAGCCCGCACTACTTCGAATGGAGCCGCGAGGGCGTCGCGGAAGGCGACGTCGTGTTCGTGATCGGCAACCCGGGCCCGACAACGCGCCTCACGACCGTCGCGCAACTCGAGTTCCTGCGCGACATCGGTGTGCCGGCCACGCTGCACTTCTTCGACACGCGACTCGCGGCACTGGCTGCGTTCTATGCCGAGGATCCGGCAACGGGCGAGGCGCTGGACCTGCGCAACCGCATGTTCTCGCTGTCGAACACGCTGAAGGCGTCGACCGGACGGCTGCGTGCGCTGCATGACGCTTACGTGATGCGCAAGCGTGGGGAGAACGAACGCATTCTGCGTGACTCGCTGCGCGCACATCCGGAGCTCGCCTCGCAGTATGAGCCGCTGTTCGCGGACATTGCATCGCTGCAGCAGCAGAAGCGCACGATCGGCGGCGCGCACCACGCGTTCCTGCTCGTGACCAATCCGAACTTCGCGTCGGCCACGATCCGCCGCGCGCTCTATGCGCAGATGCTGGCCGACGCACAGGCCCGCAACGCGCCCGCAGACTCGATCGCCGCGATCCGTGCACAGCTTTCCGGCGTGAGCGACCATCCGGCTGGAATCGAGCGCCGTTTCCTCATACTCCGGCTGCAGGACTTCCGCCGCTTCCTCGGACCGGATCATCCGGTCACGCGTGCCGCGTTCGCCGGTCGCACGGCCGAACAGGCAGCCGATGCGTTGATGCAGTCCATGCTCGGCAGCGCGGCGCGCACTGCTGCTGCAATCGAAGCGGGCACACTCACCGGCAGCGATCCCGCGCTCACGCTCGGCGCCGCGCTGTTGCCCGCTGTCATTGCATATCAGGCTGAGTGGTCGCAGCTCGCGCGGCAGGAGGCACAGCTCGCAGCCCGGTTTGGCACCGCACGACTCGCCGTCTACGGCACGTCCGTGCCACCCGACGCATCGTCGTCACCGCGCATCACCGACGGACTCGTGATCCGCTACGACTACAACGGTACGGTCGCGCCGCCGTTTACGACCTTCTACGGCATGTACGATCGCTACCATGCCCATGGCCCTGATGGCGACTGGGCGCTGCCCGACCGCTGGGTGCCGGCACCCGCAGGCCTCGACCTCTCCACGCCGCTCAATTTCGTCTCTACCGCAGATACATACGGCGGCAACAGCGGCAGCCCCGCCGTGACGCCGGACCTGGAGATCGTCGGCCTCAACTTCGATCGCAACATCGAGGGGCTAGTGCGCGACTACATCTTCCTGCCGGAACGCGGGCGCAACATCATGGTGGATCTGCGTGCCGTGCGCGCTGCACTCGAGCACGTCTACAGGATGGATCGGATCGTGGCGGAGATCGACTCGGGCAGGATGCGCTGACGACAACGGCTTCTACCGTCCAGATGCCGGCTATTTGCGCGGCCGGATCTTCCGCATCAGTCCTTCCTGCGCCACGGACGCGACCATTACGCCATCACGTGTGAAGATGTTGCCGCGCGTGAAGCCGCGTGAACCGGCGGCGCTCGGTGCTTCCATCGCATAGAGCAGCCACTCGTCGGCGCGGAAGCGGCGGTGGAACCAGATCGCGTGATCGAGTGTGGCGACCTGGATATCCGGCTGTCGGATGGTGAGCGCGTGCGGCATGAGCGCGGTGCCGAGCAGGCCGTAATCCGAGGCGTAGGCGAGGACTGCCTGGTGATCGAGCAGATCGTCGGAGAGTCGGCCGTTTGCGCGCAGCCAGAAATGCCGGCAGGCTGCGCGCGGCGCGGGTGTGAACGGATCGACCTTCTCGACGGGTCGGAAATCGATCGGGCGGTCCTGTGTCAGCACGTCACGAATTGGTTCCGGAATGCGCTCTGCCATCTCGCGCAGTACGTCCAGCTCCGACTCCACCTGCTCCGGCGGCGGCACGTCCGGCATCGCGGCGTGGTGCTCGGGCCCGTCCTCCGGTTTGTGGAACGACGCCGACATGTTGAAGATCGCGTTGCCGTGCTGTATCGCGGTCACGCGGCGTGTCGTGAAGCTCTTGCCATCGCGCAGCCGGTCAACGAAATAGACGATCGGGACCGAGAGGTCGCCCGGCAGGATGAAGTAACCGTGGAGAGAGTGGCAGTCGCGTGCGTCGTCGATGGTGCGCCGTGCGGCGACCAGGCTCTGCGCGAGCACCTGGCCGCCGAACACGCGGCCGGTACCGATGTCACGGTTCCGGCCGCGGTAGATGTTGCGCTCGATCCGCTCGACGTCGAACAGGCCGATGAGGTCGCCGGCGGTGTAGGGCACTGCGCTCAGGCGGCTGTGGAGGACAGGCCGAGGACGATGCTGACCGCGAACATCACGGCCCAGCCGATCAGTGCGACACCGATCGCCTGCGCGGTGCTGATGTCGAGTGCCTGCCGGATGGCGATGATGCCGGCGATCAGCACCCAGATGAAGACGACAGCCCCGAGCAGCCAGCCGATCACCGGGATGAACCCGAGCACGAGCAGGAAGCGCGGCGACTGCGCGAAGCCGAGCGTGCGCAGCAGTTCGCCCCACGTCGCTGTACCCTTGAAGACGTACGCACCGATCATGTAAGTGAGGCCGGCCCAGATCGCCCAGCCGACCAGGCCGCCGATCGCAGCGCCGATCGCGTTGCCACTGCCGGATGCGCCGACTGCCTGTGCAAGTGCGGCGAGCAGGACCACGCCTGCCGCCTGCATCGTTGCACCTTCATCCGCCTCGACTTCCTCGTACGTATTGATGTCGAGCTTTGCTGCACCGATGACTCGCTGTCCCCAGCTCTGCATTCATCGCCTCCGGGCGTGAGCGTGCGGACGCGCTGCGTGTCAGCGCGTCCGCTTCGACGACCTCAGCTCCTGATGAGCGCCTGCACCTCGGGCGGCAGCGCGAGCGCCGCCGGATCGAACGCGTCATACTCGACGCTCTCGATGGTGATGATCTGTTCCATGCCCGCCGAACGCGCCACGATGCGCGACGCCATCTTCACCGGACCGAACGACTTGTAGTCATGAAAGAACGACTCGATCTCCGAGCCGCCCTGCTCCATCGTCTGCTTCACGAGCAGCCCGTTCTCCACATCGAAGCAGCCATCCGCGATGACACCGGAGATCTGCGTCATCTTGACGACCCAGCACTTGCGTCCGTCCACCGCATCCTCGCCAACGGTCTCCGCGCCCGACAGGCCCGAGCTGAGGCCCGGCCGCGTGATGTCGGACGCCTGATTGCGCGCCTGGTCGAGCTCCGCACCCTGCAGAACCCGCGGGCCCTGCATCGGATCGATCGTCCACGCGACCTCGCCATCATAGCCCGAACGAATCTCGCCCATGCCCGGGATCGTCATCCGCGACTCGAAACGGTCCGGCAGCACCGCGTCGATCTGCATGTCGAACTCCATGCCCATCGCCGGCGTGCTCAGGTGCATCTTCGTGCGAATCGAGCGAACGTCGTCGTACGGGTTGCCGCCCGCGACGCCGATCTCCTTCTCATAGCGCTCGATGATCGACTTTGCGTCGGGCGCCTGGGCGCTCGCGGGCGCAGCCACTCCAACGAGCAGCAACGCCACCGCGGCGCGTCGAAACACGAGGTTCATACTGGAATCCTGCGTTCGGGTGATGCCATGATCCGCGCTCGGTGCGCGGCGGTTCCGAAGATAACACTCCTGCAACGACCATCGCACCGGCAATGCGCGGCACCCGCGACGCCATACCCAACACTCCACTGGTTGCAGAGCATCCTGAAGCTGTTGGGGTTCAATGAGTTGCGATCGCAGCGACATACGTGTGACGCAGCAGCACATCCACCGTTACAGGACCGACGCCGCCGCGTGCGGCGACCCAGGCGGAGAGGCGCGGCGCCGCGGCGCGCAGAATGTCGTCAGGGCGGCGCCGGCCGAAGTATCCACCGTCCACCACCACGGCGCCGTCCGGCAGCCAGTCCGCCTCGAGCGCGTGCGGCACACCGGCGGGAAAAATGACGATGTCGGCGCCGACAAGCGTGTCGCGCAGGGCATCCGCGCCCGCGGCTGCGCTCGCGCGTGCGACATGGGCGCCGGCACGCTCCAGCAGCACGACCAGCGGTTCGGCGATCGCGGGTGCTCCCGTCCCCACGAACACGCCCCGCCCGGTCACGCCAATGCCGCCTTCCTCGAGCAGCGCCATGATCGCGACCGCACTCGCCGCAGGGAACACGTCTTCGCCGGCCCGCAGCCGCGCGAGCGTCTCCGGGTTTGCGCAGTCGATATCCTTCGCGACCGGTATCCCGGCGTTGCACGCGCGTGCGTCGATACGCGGCAGCGGGTACTGCACGAAGATGCCGTGTACGCGGGGGTCGTCCGCCGCGCTGCGGACCGCAGCCATCGCGGCAGCGGTGTCCGCGTCCACGGGCAGCAGCAGCAGCTCGAGCCGGATGCCGACGTTGCGCGCAGCATCGAGCTTGAGCGTGAAATAGGTCTCGGCAGCGGGATCGGCGGCACTGCCGATTGCAACCATGCACGGCGGTGAGCCGTGAGTTTCCGTGTATGCGGCGACGTCGTCGCGCAGCGCAGCCCGCATGCGGCGCGCGAGCGAACGGCCGTCCAGGAGCCGTGCGCTCACCACCACTCCATGCATGATCGCATGCGTGGAAGTACCTCCGATGATGTTGACCGGGGAGGAGCGTACAATGCCCTGCAGCGCGCGCGGGAGCAAGTGCGTGCCCATACCGCGCGTCCGGCGCGGAGGAACGTGCGTCAGAACAGACTGCGGAGCACTGCGACGGCCGCCATGACGAGCGCGATCAAACCGATAACGATCAGCACGACGATCGCGACTGCCACGAGCAGCCACAACCGGCTCGACCGGCCTGCCTTCCCGGGCTCGGATACGGCCCGATCGAGCAGGTCGGTGTTGCGGAGGTTCGCCTTGAACGCGAAATCGGCGATGTCGCCGATCAGCGGCACGGTACCCATCAGCACGTCGAGCCCGATGTTCGCGGCCATGCGTACCAGCACGGAGCCCGGCACGCCCGCCCGCCAGCCCAGGAACAGGATGTAGAGCGAGAGCGCGCCGCCGGCAGCGTCGCCGAACCCTGGTACCAGGCCGAGCAACCCGTCCAGACCGAAGCCGATGCGGGTTCCTGGCACCTGCACGGCACGGTCGAGCAGGTGGGCGAGACTGCGTGCACGCTGGGCGTCGCGCCCGGGAACGCGTAGCGTTTTCGTGGTGACGGTCTGGGCCATACCGCTCCAGATAGCAAGGGATATTCCCGTCTGCAAGCCCGTCCGCACCGCGTCTGCAACCCTCCGGTGACACGCGGAGTCCCACTGATGGGACGGCGGCGGTGACAGCGATTCCGGGCCGGCCGTGAATCCTTGCACCCCATGCGGCAGTATCAGGTGTGGGAAGGGCCGGATCGGCTGGCCTGTGCCATGCACTCCCCGGCAGGTATGGACGTGAAAGCAGAACTGCGGCACCGGTTGACGGTGCTGCGCAGGCGACTCGAGCCGGCGCTCGAGCGAATCCGGCCGTTCGCCCAACGGGTGCACTGGCCGTTCAGCGCGAACCAGACGCTCGCGCTGGGCGTTGCGTCGATGGTCCTGGCGCTGCTGCTCTGGCAGAACTGCGGCCTGACGGGCTGCCCGGACGTTCGCCGGCTGGCCGCGTACCAGCCGAATGGCGCGCCGATGCTGATCGATCGGAACGGTGAGCATTTCGCCGACCTTACGCCATTCGAGCGGGTCGTTGTCGAGCTGGACTCACTGCCGCCGCACGTGCCGCAGGCGTTCCTCGCGGTCGAGGACCAGCGCTTCTTCCGGCACGACGGCGTGGACTGGGTGCGCGTGATCGGCGCGACGCTCGCGAACCTGCGCGCGCGCGACGTGACGCAGGGCTCGAGCACCATCTCGATGCAGCTCGCGCGCAACGTCTTCCCGAAGATCGTGCCGGGGCAGGAGCGCACCTTCCGCCGCAAGCTGCTCGAGGCACGTATCGCGCAGGAGATCGAGCAGACGTACGCGAAGGACGAGATCCTGGAGCTGTATCTCAACCACATCTATTTCGGCGGCGGCGCGTACGGCGTCGAAGCAGCTGCGCAGCGCTGGTTCGATATCCCTGCGCGCGAGCTGAGCGTCGCGCAGGCCGCGCTCCTCGCCGCACTGCCGAAGGCTCCGTCGCATTACGACCCGCGCTTCCATCCGGAAGCAGCGAAGACGCGCCGCGACCTGGTGCTGACGCTGATGGAGCGACAGCAGCGCCTCGACGCGGAAAGCGCGCGTGAGGCGCGCGACGCCGAGCTGCGCGTGATCGCGGACGCACACGCGGAAGATGTCGATCCGCTCGGCTCGTGGTTCATCGACGTCGCACGTGCATCGCTCGAGGAGCGCTTCGGCGACGACCTCTACAGTGGGCGCCTGCGCATCCATACGACCATGGACGTGGGCGCACAGCGCGCGGCGGAAGAGGAGTTGCGCGGTCAGCTCGAGCGGCTGAGCGGCACCGTGCGCAAGGGCGCCGGCCCGCTGCAGGGCGCGGTCGTGCTGATGGACGCACAAACCGGTGACGTACTGGCGCTCGTCGGCGGACGCGATCACGACCTCTCGCGCTACAACCGTGCAGTGCGCGGATTCCGGCAGGTTGGCAGTGCGTTCAAGCCGTTCGTCTATGCCGCCGCGATCGAGGACGGCATTGCGCCGAGCCAGCTGATCGAGGATACGCCGCTGCGCATGGTGCTGTCGCGCAATGACGTCTGGGAGCCGCGCAACTACGACGGCCGATTCGAGGGTATCGTGACGATGCGCGAGGCGCTCGTACGCTCGCGCAACGTGCCGACCGTGCGCCTCGCGTCCGCAGTCGGCACCGATCATATCGCACAGGTCGCGAAGAGCTCGGGCATCAAGAGTACAATTCCCACGGAGCCGTCCATGGCGCTCGGCACTGCGTCCATGAGCCCGCTCGAGCTGGCGATCGCGTACACGCCGTTCGCAACGCTGGGTACGGCCGCGCATCCGCGCTTCATCACGCGCGTAGAGGACGAGGACGGCACGGTGCTCTGGGAGACGAGCGTCGAGAGTGCGCGCGTGATGGACGCTGGCGTCGCATACATACTGACGGACATTCTGCGCGATGCCGTGGACAGCGGCACCGGCACGGCAGTGCGTGCGGCGGGCGTGCGCGGCCCGGTCGCCGGCAAGACCGGCACGACGAGCGGCGCAACCGATGCATGGTTCGTCGGCTACACGCCGGAGCTCGTCGGCACCGTCTGGATCGGTTACGACCGACCGTCGTCGATCAGCAGCGCGGCGACGGGCGGCGGGCTGGCCGCGCCCGTCTGGGGCCGGATGATGGCACGCGTGCAGGCCAACCGCGACACACCCTCGCCCTGGCAACGCCCGGAGCGGGTGGTCGAAGCCTACATCGATCCGGAATCCGGGCTGATCCTCGCCGAGGGGTGCAATTCACGCTGGGGGTACGCCGAACGCGAAATCTTCCTGCGCGACCACCTGCCGGAGACGCACTGCCCGCAGCCGCGCCGCTGGTACGACAACATCTGGGGCGCGATCGGCGGACTGTTCTCCGACGACGACCGCCGCGAGCTCGAGCGCGCCCGGCGCGAGATCACGCGCGAGCTGGAACGCGCCAGCCGCGATGCACGGCGTGGCTCACGGGATAACGAGGAAGCGACATCGCGACGCGAACAGCGCGAGCAGGAGATGCGCGAGCTGGAGCGCGAAATGGAACAGATCGCACGCGAGCGCGAACAGATCCGGCGCGACCGCGAACAGGAAATCGAAGACTTCCTCGAGCGGCGCGGTCGCGACCTCGAACGCCGGTCACGACGCGGCAACTGAGGCGCTCGGCGCGGATCACGACGCACAAGGACAGCCGGGCGGCGCGAACTTGCGTGCGCGCCCGGACTGATCGCGGCAGGATCGCGAGTTCACAGAACGGCCGTCCACCCCGCTCGGGATGGACGGCCGCTCTCGTGTTGTCCACGTGCCGCTGGATCAGCGACGCGTCCGGTCATCGGGGTTCTGCCTGGTCGTGCGGTCGAACACGTCCTGCGTCCTCACGGGGCGGTCGATACTGCGCTGCGCTTCGCGCGAGCGATCCGCAGTGCCGGGACTGCGCGAGCTGCCGTGCATCCCCTCCGCGCGTGACCAGTCCCCCGGTCGCCGCGACTGCGCTGGGCCGCTCACGTCGTCGCGTGCCTCGCGCAGACTGTCCTTCGTATGTTCGGCGATGTCACGACCGCGCTCCCGCAGGCCGTCGCGATCGATGCCGTGCTCGCCGGCGGCATACTGCACAGTTTCCCTTGCACGGTCCACGGCGTCACCGATACGGGCTCCGACGCTGCGACCCTCCGTGTCCCGCGCGGAGTGTTCGATGCTGTCTCTCGCTTCGCGCGCGACGTCCTTCGCCTCTGCCGCCACGTCACGCGCAACGTCCTTCACCTCGCTCGCCGTCTCGCGGGCGGTGTCCTTGACGGCGTCGCTCGCCGGACCGAGATGCTCGTCCTCCCAGCGCGTGGTCGGCGTCATCATGCCGGCGGCAAGTCCGAGACCGAACGTGATCGCGCCGAGCGCGAGTGGCTGCTCGCGAGTGATACGCTCGAAGCGGTCCTGCGCCCGGCGCGCCATCTCGCGCGTACGATCCATGGCATGATCTGCCGTCTCACGCACCTGCGCTTTCGCGTCCGACGCGGACTCGCTCACGCGGTGACCGGCCGACGATGCCGCGTCTGACGCGCGCTCCCCGAGGTGCGACGCGCTGTCCTTCAGCGACGACGCCGTCGCCTTCACGCGGTCGATGCGACCCGGCGAATCATCGTCGAGGTGGCTGTCACGGTCCGGCCGCCACGTAACGCTCGGGCCGTCCTCACGGCGGTGCGACGCCTTCGAATCACTGCCTGTCGCCTTCTCGATCGCGAGCCAGCCGAGGCCGAGGCCCATCAGTGCGAGCGGGACCGGGTGGTCCTTCACCACCTCACCTGCACTGCTGCCGCTGCCGCGCATACGGCCCCAGAACTCGTCGAATAACTCACCCGGCGTCAGACGCCGCTCGATTGCATCCACCGTCTCGTGCAGGTCCGTTCGTGTACGCTCGATGTCCCTGCGGATCTCGTCGGGCGAGCGATTGCCCGAATCGGGATCGCTCATGCGTGTCGGTTCTTCAGCCATTGCTTCTCTTCCTTCAGAGTTTCCGTAGTCCGACGTGGGACGATGGTTTCCTCGCGCATGCGATTCCCTGCGCCGTTCACCACGGCGTATCCGATGGCGGCGATCACTGCCGAAAGGAGCAGCGGCGAGAGCCAGACAGCGATCTCGAGACCGACCGCGCCCTCCAGCACGGTGGTCAGCGCCATGTTGATCGTCCACAGAACGCCGAACAGCGCTGCCAGCAGCAGTGCGCCGCCGATCGCCATGCTCACCGCACTGCGTGCGTATGTCTGCAGGCTTTCGCGGACTTCTGCCTTCGCCAGCTCCACTTCCTGTCGCACCAGGGTTGTCGAGTCGTTCTGCAGCTCCTTCAGCAGCTGGCCGATGGAACGTTCGTCGCGCGCCGCGGGCATGCGTGCATTATCGGTCGGCGAGCCCACGGCGCCACCGTACGGTATCGTGCTCATGGCCCCTCCCTCCGGCTGTCGAGGCCATGGCGCTCTCTCGCCGACTCGCCCGGAGCGCCGTGGTCCGCATAACTGCCGAACGTGTTCGCCTGGAAGCCGCTCGCGCCGTAGGAGGTGTCGGGCTGGCCAGCAGAGCTTCTGCCATGGAACGCACTGCCGCCGGTGATCTCCCCGCGCCAGTCGTCGCCCCTGAGCTCGCCCGTGCCGCTGCGTTCACCCTCGTCAGGCTCGGACGCGCGCAGAAAGCGGCCCATCGCGAGGCCTGCGACGAACGTACTGCCGAGGAAGAGGCCCGTGTTCCGGCGCGCAAGATCCTCCATGTCGCGCATCATGGCGCCGTAGTCGTTGTTGCGGAGATAGCCGGTGCTGCGCTCGACCTGGCTGGTCAGGTCGCCGACGTACTCTGCGAGCTGGCCCTGGTCGTCGTCCTGCAGAGAGTCGCGCGCCGCATTCAGCGCATGAACGATCGAGTCCAGCCGGTCTGCCACGCGGTGCTTCTGCCGGTTCACATTGTCCGCCGCACGACGTTGGACGTCGTCGCGTGCAGAACGAATTTCGTGCGTCACCTTCTCTCTGACCTGGTCGGTCGTGCTTCTGCTGCCGTCGTGCGGCTCCGTCGATGAATGGTGCGCGGATGCGGTGAGTCGCTCGTCGTTTCCCGTACCGCCGCTGCCGGATCGGTCCATGTGCCCTCCTTGGAACTGATCCTGAAGAAAAAGGGCCACGGCGTTCGCGCCGCAGCCCCGACTACAGGTCGCCTGTTACGTTACTCGCAAGGGCGCAAGGCGCATGCCCGCACCTGCACGGCGTTGCGGCGCGCGGCGCAGTCAGCGACATCTGATGGCGTCACGGCACCGAACCTGCCCACCCCTGCGCGTATGCAACCCCGCACGCACGATGACATGCGACGCCGTCACCTCTGGATGCCGATCACGGGCGCGCTCGTCGCGCTCCTCGTCGGCCTCGGCCTGATCGACTGGCTGCGTCCCGCGGTCGTCCGCCACACCGGGGAACGCATCGAAACCGTTGCGGAAGCGGTCATGCCGGCCATCAGCAGCCACGTCGTGATCGTATCGATCGACGGGCTGCGACCGGACGCGATCCTGCGCTACCGCGCCCCGACACTGCAGTGGCTGCTGGATTCCGGGCGCGCCACGCTGCGGGCTCAGACGGTCGTACCGAGCAAGACGCTGCCGTCGCACACGTCCATGCTGACGGGTGCATCGCTCGAACAGCCCGGAGTCACGTG
>CAYLME010000119.1:0-2891 GCA_964384585.1 uncultured Gemmatimonadaceae bacterium
TGATGAGTTCGGCATCGCACCCGCTGGGCGCCGTGCGGCTGCTCAGGGAGTACGGCGGCGCGGACGCCGCGGCCTTTCGCCGCGCGATCGAGGCGCGCGTGTCCCAGGTGCCGCTGCCGCCGGAAGCCGCGGCAGGTGTGGGCGACGTCGTCACCACCGGCGGCAACGCGGATGCGCTCGGAGACCTGCTCGAGCTGGATCGCGACGAGCGGGGCGTGAGCCGCCTGGGTGTGCCGCTCCTGCGGGAGACCATCGACCGAATCGCTGCGGCGTCGCTCGAGGAGCGGATGAGCTGGGGACTGGGGGCGGATCGAGCGGACGTGATCCTGCCCGCCGCGATCATTTACGAGCGGTTGTGCACGCGGGTTCGATGCGACGAGCTGTGTATCCCGCGGGTCGGTGTACGGGAAGGTGTGATCCTCGATGCCTCGAGACATCGGAGTGTCGAGATCACACCGAAGGAATGAACCAGAGGTAGCGAAGTGTCGAAGAAGGAGCAGTCGGGACGCCCGGACGAGGCGACGGCGGACCGGGCCGACAATCTGGACGCGCACTGGGAGAAGGCGCTCGCGCACCGACGCCGGCTCCGTGAGCGGCAGCGACAGCGCCGGCTGAACCGCCTTCCGGGCGACCGGAAGCCGCACGGGGGGCGGGAGCCGGCGGGCATCTGAACGCGGACGGCCTCGTCAGACCCCCAGCAGCCCCGCGAGGACGAAGGCGGTCAGTGCGAGCACCCAGCCACACGCGACGTCACCGGGATAGTGCACGCCGAGGTAACAGCGACTGAGCCCGACCAGTGCGGCGAGCGCCAGGCATGCGCCGGCCAGGGCGTCGGGGAGCAGACTCCCGGCACCCAGGGCGACGGACAGCGACGAAGCTGCATGGCCTGACGGGAAGCTGAATCGATCCGGCGGCTCCGCCAGTGCGGCGCCCACCGGGAGTGCAGGACGGGGCCGGGCGATCGTCCGTTTGAGCACCTGCACGAGCGCGTGGCTGAAGACCAGCACGAATGCGGCGGTGCGCCCGGCTTCGCCAACCGGGCCGCCACCTGCGAACAGAAGCAGCACGATCGCGATCGTGACGGACGCGTCGCCCAGGTGCGTCAGCGCGTGCATCGCCTTCACCACCGGCCCGCGCCGGCGTGTCACGAGGTAGAGCAGCATGCGCTCGTCGCGGTCGCGGATGTAGAGCAGTAGCGGTGCCATCGTATCCTCCCGTTCCATCATCGCGAGCCCAGGTTTCGCGATTCCCCTCTTCATGTAACGAACGAGTCACGCACGCCGGTGTTTCAGGCCGGTAGGCGTCCGCCATGGGCGAAATGGACGAATTCTCGCCCGATGTCGCCGAATCGTTACATTCGGGTGACCCGGCATTGACCTGCGCGCGATAGAACTTCACGGGAAGCAGTGAGTTCGGCGTAGCGTAACAGCCAGGGAGACGAGGCTCCGGAATGAGCACGGCAGCGGTAAAGGCATCGCCAGCACGCATCCTGGTCGTCGAGGACGAGCGGGATATTGCGGCGCTGGTCTCGTACCATCTGACGAAGGAAGGCTATCGGGTCCGCACCGCGGAGGGCGGCACGGAGGCGCTGGAGGCGGCGGCGTCCGAACGGCCGGACCTGCTCGTGCTCGACCTGATGCTGCCCGGCTTCTCGGGCTACGACGTGCTCCAGGAGATCCGCCGCAGCCCTGAGCTGGCCGACGTGCCCGTCGTCGTGCTGACCGCACGCCGTGACGAGGCCGACCGGGTGAAGGGGCTGGAGCTGGGTGCAGACGACTATATCACGAAGCCCTTCAGCCCCAGGGAGCTGGTGCTTCGCGTCGGCGCCGTGCTCCGACGGGTCCAGTCCCCGGCGGTGACCGGAACCGGTCGCGTGCTCCGGGGCGGTCCCGTCACCGTGGATCTGAACGCGATGTCGGCGTCGGTGAATGGCGAAGAGCTGGACCTCACACCCACGGAGTACCGCCTGCTCACCACGCTGCTGGAGCGACGCGGCCGAGTGCAGTCGCGCCAGCAGCTCCTCGAGATGGCGTGGGACATCCACGCGCGCATCGAGACCCGCACCGTGGACATGCACGTGCAGCGGCTGCGCTCGAAGCTCGGTGACGCCGGCCCGTACGTCGAGACGGTGCGCGGGTTCGGCTACCGCTTCCGCCCGCGCGAAGAGGATGAATGAGGCGCTGGCGCCTGCGTCCGGTCGTAGCCGCCGCAGTCGTACTGCTCACCGCGGCCGCTCTCCTGGTCGAGAGCCGCATCGGCCCCGCAGGCGCACTCCTGATCGCAGCCCTCGGAGGCATCGTGCTCGCTAACCTGCTCAGCGACCGACTCGAACGTCTGCGTGGCGCGGTGCAGGGACGTGGCAGCGCGACCGGCGGCCGCCTGCCCGGCTCGCGCATCGCCGAGATCCATGCGCTGACCAGCGTGATCGAACGACTCGTGGGCGAGTTCGCCGAGCGCTCCGCCTCGCTTGCCCGCGACCGTGACGAGCTCGCGCTGCTCGTCAACAACGTCTCCGAAGGCATTCTCCAGATCGACGCGGACGGGCGCATCGTGCGCGCGAACCCCGCGGCGCAGGCGCTGCTGCACCTGCCGGCCGACAGCGGCGGTGCACAGGCCTCCGCGGTGATCCGCCACACCGAGCTGCGCGAGCTGCTCGCGCGGGCTGCCGCGGGAGCGACCATGGCGGCGGAAGAGATCACCTTCGACGACCGGCGCCTGCTCGTGGCCGCGCGTCCCTTCCGCGACACCGCCGCCGCCGGCGCGATCGTCGCGTTCGCCGACCTCACCGAGCTGCGGCGACTCGAAGGGGTACGGCGCGACTTCGTCGCCAACGTGAGCCACGAGCTGAAGACGCCGCTCACCTCCATCCGCGGCTACATCGAAACGCTGCA
>CAYLME010000119.1:2991-11124 GCA_964384585.1 uncultured Gemmatimonadaceae bacterium
CGGAAGGGGGTACCGGTCTCGGGCTGTCCATCGTGAAGCACCTCGTCGAGGGCATGGACGGCACCGTCTCCGCGCAGAGCGAGCTGGGCAAGGGGACCACGATCCGCATCCGGCTGCCCGCAGCGGCGGCCATCACGCTGGTGAAGCAGAAGAACGCAGGATGACGCAGCAGACGACGTCGGACGCAGCACGCTCCTCGCGCCTGGTCACCCTCGTCGGTGGACTGGGCATCTTCATGGTCGCCGCCGGCATCCTGATCGGCGCTGTCACCATGTTCGGCCCCCGCACGGACCTGTCGACGGGCGTACCGTCGCTGGTCCTCATCGAGCCGCAGGCGGGCGACACGGTCGGCAGTCCCCTCGTCCTCCGCTTCACTGCCGGCAACGAGCTGGCCCTCGGCGGCATGGGCTGGGCCAGCAACGACCTCCACCTGCACGTCTATGTCGACGGCACGGAGATCATGCCCGCCGCGGCCGACATCCGCGACGCCGGCGACGGCACCTTTCTCTGGACACTGCCGGTCGAGAGCGGCACGAGGCGGGTCCAGCTACGCTGGGCGGGCATGGATCACGGCGACCTCGAGATCGGCGCCAGCCGCGAGATCGACGTCGTCGTGCAGTAGGAGCCGGGCCCTCGCGACAGGATACGGGCCGATCATCGCCGGGTGATCAGCCCGCTTCGTTACCTTCCCGTTACAGATCCGTGGCCAGTGCGTGCTCTCCAGGCGGCATCATTCCGTCGTTGGCGTGACGGAGCAGTTCCTGCGTGCCGCGCGCACGGCTGGTTTGTAACAGCGACTGCGCCGTCCCACACACCACCAGACCGGCCCCTGGGCCGGCCGGACGAAGGAAACGGGATGAGAACAGCGACGGGACTGCTGCTCGCCACTCTGGTCATCGCGGCCTGCGGCGGTGACCGGTCCGGCACCGGTGAGGACGGTGCCGTATCCGGAGCGATCGCGGTGGACGGCTCCAGCACGGTCTATCCGATCACGGAAGCGGTGGCCGAGGAGTTCGGCCTCCAGACCGAGGGCGGTGTCCGCGTCACGGTCGGCGTGTCCGGCACGGGCGGCGGCTTCAAGCGCTTCTGCGCGGGCGAGACCGACATCAGCAACGCGTCGCGGCCGATCAAGGAGTCGGAGGCGGCGGACTGCGCCGCCAACGGCGTCGAGTACACGGAGCTGACCGTCGCGATCGACGGGTTGACCGTGGCCGTCAACAACGCGAACGGCTTCGCGCAGTGCCTGACGGTGGAGGAGCTGCGCAGCATCTGGGCGCCGGGCAGCACGATCAACAACTGGTCGCAGGTCCGCGACGGTTTCCCCGATCAGCCTCTCGCGCTCTACGGCCCCGGCACGAACAGCGGAACGTTCGACTACTTCACGGAGGAAGTGATCGGCGAGCAGGGCGCGAGCCGCGGCGACTATACCGCGTCCGAAGACGACAACGTGCTCGTGCAGGGCGTGGAGGGTGATCCGAACGCCATAGGCTACTTCGGCTACGCCTACTACATCGAGAATGCGGAGCGGATGAAGGCCGTGGGCATCGACAACGGCAACGGTTGCGTGCTGCCGAATGACCAGACCGTCGCGGGCGGGACGTATACGCCGCTCTCGCGACCGCTCATGATCTACGTGAACAACGCGAAGCTGGCGCAGCCGCACGTCGCCGAATTCGTTCGCTTCTACCTCGACAGCTCGGCCGAGCTGGTGCCGCAGGTCGGATACGTCGCGCTGGACGCGAACCGCTACGAGCAGGAGCTGGCGAAGCTGCCGCAGACGACCGGTGTCGCGCAGCCCTGACGAGCGGCACGCACCGCGGCCCGACCCTGCAGCCGTGGACCGCGACGAAGGAAGCATGACGCCACCGGAGCAGCGCGACGACAGTGCCGCGCTGCTCCAGGGCGTCGTGCCGCCGGCAGGTGCCGTGCGCAGCGGCGGCGGCTTCGGAGATGCGGCCGCGCTCCGGCGCCGGCGCGTGGGACGCGAGCGTGCAGTCGGCGGCGTGCTCGTCGCGTTCAGCACGATCTCCATCCTGACGACGGTCGGCATCGTGCTCGTGCTCGTGATTGAGGCAGCGAGCTTTTTCACACACGTTTCCGTGCTCGACTTCCTGTTCGGCACGAAATGGATGCCGCTCTTCCGGCCGCAGAGCTTCGGTGTGCTGCCGCTGCTCATGGGCTCGCTGCTGGTCGCGGCCGGAGCGGCGATCGTTGCACTGCCGGTCGGGCTGGCCAGCGCGATCTACCTGAGCGAGTACGCGCACGAGCGCGTCCGTGCAGTGGTCAAGCCGGTGCTCGAGATCCTGGCAGGCGTACCCACCGTCGTGTACGGGTACTTCGCGCTCACGTTCGTGACGCCGATGCTGCGCCAGGTGTGGCCGGAGACCGAGATCTTCAATGGCGCGAGCGCGGCGATCGTGATGGGCATCATGATCATACCGCTGGTCTCGTCGCTGTCCGAGGACGCGATGAGCGCAGTGCCGCGCACATTGCGCGAGGGCGCCTATGCACTGGGCGCGACGCGCTTCGAGGTCGCCACGCGCACGGTCGTGCCAGCCGCCCTGTCCGGCATCGTCGCATCGTTCATCCTCGCGATCTCGCGCGCGATCGGTGAGACGATGATCGTGACGATCGCGGCTGGCGCGACACCGAGCATGTCGCTGAATCCGCTCAAGGCCGTGCAGACGATGACGGCCTACATCGCGCAGACGTCCATGGGTGAGGCCGCGCACGGCTCGGTCGAGTACCAGACGATCTTCGCGGTGGGGCTCACGCTGTTCGCGGTCACGCTGCTCATGAACGTGATCAGCATCTGGGTGCTGAAGCGCTACCGCGAGGCATACGAGTGAGCACGCAAGCACCCGCACCCGCGCGCCATCCTTCGGCGCAGCGCGACCCGTCGCGCTTCGATGCGCGCATCGGGCGACGGCGCGGCATCGGCACCGTCGCGTACGTCCTGTTCCTCGCCGCTACACTGGTGGGGCTGGTGTTCCTGGTCATCCTGCTCGTTGACATCTGGAGCGACGGTGCCGGCAGGCTGACGACCGACTTCCTGCGCAACCCGCCGTCGCGGCTGACCTCGCGTGCAGGGATATGGCCGGCGCTGATCGGCTCGGTCTGGACGATGCTGCTGACGGCGCTCGTCGCCTTCCCGCTCGGCGTCGGCACCGCGATCTGGCTGGAAGAGTACGCGCCGAACAATCGGCTGACCGGCATCATCGAGGCAAACATCGCGAACCTCGCCGGCGTGCCGTCGATCGTGTACGGCATTCTCGGTCTCGCCGTGTTCGTGCGTGCACTGTCGATGGGCCGCAGCGTGCTCGCGGGTGCGCTCACGCTGGCGCTACTGATCCTGCCGGTCGTGATCATTGCATCGCAGGAGGCGATCCGCGCCGTTCCGGGCTCGATGCGTCTCGGCTCCTATGCACTCGGCGCGACGCGCTGGGAAACGATCCGGCATCACGTGCTGCCGCACGCCATGCCGGGCATCCTGACCGGAACGATCCTGGCGCTCTCGCGCGCGGTCGGCGAGGCGGCGCCGCTGCTGCTGGTCGGCGCGGTTGGCTTCGTGCAGTTCGCGCCGCGCGGACTGCAGGATGCGTTCACGGTGATCCCGATCCAGATCTTCAACTGGACGTCCCGGCCGCAGGCCGAGTTCCAGGAGCTTGCCGCCGCGGGCAGCATCGTGCTGCTCGTGCTGCTGCTGGCGATGAACGCGGTCGCGATTCTGCTGCGCAACCGCTACGCGAAGAGGCGTTGATATGCAGGCAAAGGTGAGGGCACGATGAGCACGGTGGAGAGGGAGGCTCCGCGCCCCGGTGGCGGACCGGACCGGCGGCAGGGGCCGGTCATCGTGCCGCCCGGCGACATCGAGCTGGAGGCGCGCGACCTGTCCGTGCTGTACGGCGAGACGCGTGCGGTCAAACACATCTCGATCAGCATACCGGACCGGCGCGTGGTCGCATTCATCGGCCCGTCGGGCTGTGGCAAGAGCACGCTGCTGCGCTGCTTCAACCGGATGAACGACCTGATCCCGGGCGCTCGGATCGAGGGCGCGGCGGTCTTCCAGGGGGAGAACCTGTACGGTGCCGGCGTCGACCCGGTGGACGTGCGGCGGCGGATCGGGATGGTGTTCCAGAAGCCGAATCCGTTCCCGAAGTCGATCTACGACAATATCGCGTTCGGCCCGCGCATCAACGGCTTCCGCGGCAACATGGACGAGCTGGTCGAGCGCTCTCTGCGGCAGGCAGCGCTCTGGGACGAGGTAAAGGATCGCCTGGATGCGAGTGCGCTGGCCCTTTCGGGCGGGCAGCAGCAGCGGCTCTGCATTGCGCGCGCGCTGGCCGTCGAGCCCGAGGTGCTGCTGATGGACGAGCCGGCGTCGGCGCTCGACCCGATCGCGACGCAGAAGATCGAAGACCTGATCTACGAGCTGAAGCAGGACTACACGGTCGTCATCGTTACGCATAATATGCAGCAGGCCGCACGCGTATCGGACTACACGGCCTTCCTCTACATGGGCGAGCTGGTCGAGTACGGACCGACGGAGCAGCTGTTCACGAACCCGCGCGAGGATCGGACGGAGGCCTACATCACGGGGAGATTCGGATGAGTCAGCGGCACTTTCACGAAGAGCTCGAGCGACTGAAGGGTGCCCTGGTCGACATGGCGGGGCGCGCCGAGCGGCTCGTCCAGCTCGCGGTGGAAGCGCTGCTCGCACGCGATCTCGACCGCGCCCGCACCGTCATCGAGGGCGACGAGGCGATCAACGAGCTGGAGCTGCAGATCGACGACATCGCGATCAGCCTGCTCGCGCTGCAGCAGCCGATGGCGAAGGACCTGCGCCTGATCACCATGGCCATGAAGATCTCCAACGACCTCGAGCGCGTGGGGGATCACGCGGTCAACATCGCCGAGGCCGTCGAGTACCTAGTCGCCGCACCGCCGTTCCCGGTGCTGCCGGAGCTGGAGGAGATGACGCGCGTGGCCACGGAGATGCTGGCCAAAGCGCTCGACGCGTTCATCCGCCGCGACAGCGAGCAGGCGCGTGCCGTCACCGCCATGGATGACCGGGTGGACGAGCTGCATGACAACAACTTCCGCATCCTGCTCACGCACATGATGGAGGATCCGCGCAAGATCACCGCGGGCATGGACCTGCTGCTGGTCTCCGGCAACCTCGAGCGCATCGCCGACCTCGCGACGAACGTTTCCGAGGACGTCGTCTACCTGGTCGAAGGCCGTACCATCAAGCACATCGGACTGCGCGGCGACCCACCGCCCGCGACACAGGCTCGCTGACACGGCTGCTCACCATCGACGCCTGCGCGTCACGGCAGGTCACTGCGCCGTCTTCGTCGTCGCATCGTCCGGTTCTGCAACGACTTACGCGAGTCACCGGACGGGCCGGCTGCTTGACACCTGCTGGCGCTCTCGGCATTCTCTCCTGCTCGACCGAAAACCATGCCGCCCGCTGAGGGCGGCCGTTGCATGACGCGCAGCGTGTCGCGAGGGGGCATGGCAACTCCGGGGATGACAGCGTGAATGAGAGACCCGCGCAACCCGGACGAGGTGGCGTACGCGTCGCCGACCGCGACGACGGGTATGCCGTCGAGCAGCTGATCGCCGAGGTAGGCGAGGAGACGCGCCCGCAGCCGCGGGGACTGCACTCGGACCTGCGCGGGCACGGCGCGATCGTGACCGGCGGCGCGCGTGGCATCGGCCGCGCGGTCGTCCTGGAGCTGGCGCGCCACGGGGTCCACGTCGCGTTCAACTACATTGACGACGGCTCGGGCAACAGCCGGCGGGACGCGGAAAAGACGCTCCGGCAGGTGCGGCAGCTCGAGGTCAATGCATTCTGTCGCGAATACGACGTTCGCGACGCCGCGCAGGCGAAGGCGTTCGTGGACGAGGCGCTCGACACGCTCGGCAACCTGCACATCCTCGTCAACAACGCGGGCATCGCGCGCGACCGTGCGCTCTGGCGCATGGAAGCGGACGAGTGGCGCGACGTGATCGATACGAACCTCACGGGCGCGTTCAACATGATCCGTGCGGTGGCGCCGACGATGCGCGCGCAGCAGCACGGCAAGATCGTGAACATCTCGTCCGTGCACGGGCTGCGCAGTGAGTTCGGCCTGGCGAACTACGCGGCGTCGAAGGCAGGCCTGATCGGGCTCACGCATTCCGCCGCGGTCGAGCTGGGCCCGTCCAACGTCAACGTGAACGCTGTGGCGCCGGGCTACATCCGCACCACCCGGCTGACGGAAGGCGTATCGCCCGAAGTACTCGATCGCGCACGCGAGCGCAGTGTGCTCGGTCGGCTGGGCGATCCGCAGGACGTGGCGCATGTCGTGGTGTTCCTGTGCTCGGAGCTGGCGCGGCACGTCACGGGCGCAGTGGTGCCGATCGACGGCGGGTACATGCTTTGAACGGACAGGGGCCGGGGCGGGAACGGCGGGCGGGGCGGCTGCTCGATCCGGGAGTGTAGTTCGCACAGCGAACAGACTGGTGGAAGGACAGCAATGGCGAAGTCGGTGCGGTTGGACGTGGGGGCGAAGTGGGCGACGCTGTGGCTGGATCGGGGGCCGGAGCACCTGCTCACGATCGGCATGATGGAGGAAATCAACGAGGCGCTGCATTCGTTGCGCGACGGGGATGGCCCTGATGTGCTGGTCGTGCGTGGTGCGGACGGGAACTTCTGTGAGGGTTGGGACCTGAAAGAGCACGGGCAGCGCCGTGTCCAGCGCATGCTGCAGGTGTATGCCCGCATTTTCGAGACGTTGCGCATGATGGACGTGATCTCGGTCGCGGCGGTGGAAGGACGGGCGTGGGGCGCGGGTTTCGAGCTGGCGCTGGGCTGTAACCTGATCGTCGCGGCCGACGATTCATCCTTCGCGTTGTCGCATGTGTCGCAGGGCCTGATTCCGCCGGTCGCTGCCGCGATCCTGCCGCGTATTGCGCCGCGTCGCAAGGCGATGGAGTGGACACTCACCGGCGAGGCGATCGATGCGGAGCAGCTTGCGGCGTTCGGCGTCGTGAACCGGGTGTTTCCGGCGCGCTCGTTCGAGAAGAAGCTGGGGGCGTTCATCGAGGAGATGACCAGCAAGAGCGGCCCGGTGCTGCAGCTTGCGAAGCGTGCACAGATGGAGGCGTACTACGCGACGTTCCCGCAGGCGGTCGCATCGATCCAGGCGCTCTATCTGCGCGAGCTGATGGAACTGCACGACGCGAAGGAAGGGCCAAAAGCTGTGCGCGAAGGACGTGAACCGGTATGGAAGAACGCATGACACGCGGTATCCGTCGCGTCACGGGCATGCGTGCCCGCGGCATGGTGATGCTCTGCGCGCTGCTGCTCGGTGCGTGTTCGACGGTCCGCCAGACGCCGCCGACTGCTGACTCGCCCAAGCCGCGGCCGCCGTCACTCGCGGGCCGCGCGGTGCTGGTGCTGCCCGCGCAGCCGGCGCCCGGCGTACCGCGTAATGCACGCACGGGCGAGGTGGTGCCCGGCCTGGATGCGGAGCTTGCATACTGGCTCGATGACCTCGGTCCACGCGTGAACTGGAAGTTCCCGCCCGAGATCCGTGCGTCGCTCGAACGCAACGCGATGCTGAACATCGATATCGACGCGCTCGCGGTCGGCAGCTTCCACGTGGCGCAGGTCAAGAACATCGGCGACCCGCTGCTCGGCGACCTGCGCCGGCTTGCGGCCTTGCTGGATGCGCGCTGGGCGCTTGTGCCGGTGGCGGTCGCCTACGTGCCGCGCGATGAGGGCGGTCGCGCCGAGGCGGCGCTCGCACTGATCGACACGTACGGCGGTCAGGTACTCTGGTATGCAGTCATGGCGGGTGAGCCCGGTAGAGAGGGATCAGGCGACGTCGCCGCATCGCTCGCACGGTCCATTGCGCAGATACTGCTGCCCTGAAGATGTCATTTGCGGTGCACGTGCGCCGTGCGTTCCGGAGTTGCAACGAGGTATGATGAAGCCGAGCCGACTGCGCCGCGGGAGTGCGGCGCTTCTTCTTTCTGCAATGATCGCGTGTGATCGCATCCTGCCCGAGCGGCAGGACCTGTCGCTGCCCACCCCCGGAGAGGCGACGGACGTGTACTCGCGACACGGGGTCCAGGCAGATG
>CAYLME010000120.1:0-7459 GCA_964384585.1 uncultured Gemmatimonadaceae bacterium
GAAGAGGCGTAGAGGCATCGTGCGGCCGGCTGGAAACAGCCGGCCGCTCCCGATTGAAGGTCCGCAGGTTGCAAGGAATACCCGCCGGCCGAGGCAGCACGAGCGAACCAGGCGATTCGAGGACACGCGATGAAGGGCCGTTCCTACGGTATGCTGATCGCGACGGTGTTTACCGTCCTGCTCCTGCTGTTCCTCTACAATATTGCAGAGATCCTGCTGCTGCTCTTCATCGCGATCCTCTTCTCGATCTATCTGAGTGCCATCACGGACGCATTGCAGCGGCGCCTGCACATGCCCCGTTCCGTGGGCCTGCTTCTCGCCCTGCTCCTGACGGCGATCGTCGCTGCCGGCATCGGCTACCTGATCATTCCGCCACTGCTGATCCAGACGCAGGCGATCCTGCAGACGCTGCCGTCGCTGCTGCAGGGATGGGAGCGCGAGATGATCGCACTGTCGCGCGACCAGCCGTTCTTCGGCCAGCTGCTGGGTGAGCTCGAGGAGGGCGAGAGCTACGTCGCGAACATCGTCGGCGAGGTGAGCGGCTACTTCCGCGGCCTGCTGCCGTACGTGTTCAGCGGCGCCGGTTTCCTGATCGAGCTGGTCAGCGTGCTCGTGATGGGCATCTACTTCGCGCTGCGCCCGGCACTGTACCGCGAGGGATTCATTCTCCTCTTCCCGCCGGTACATCGCGAACTCGTGCGTGACATCCTGGGCGACCTCTCGCGCACACTGCGCGCATGGATCGTCGGCCAGATCCTGGCCATGCTCGTGCTCGGCGCGCTCACGTGGATCGGCCTGGTACTGCTGCGCGTGCCCTACGCCCTCGCGTTCGGCGTGTTCACGGGCGTAGTCGCGATCGTGCCGTTCTTCGGAACGCTCATCTCGACGCTCCTGCCCGCCATGTTCGTGCTCGGCAGCACCGGCCCCGTGCACGCACTGTTCGTGGCACTGCTCGGCGTCGTCGTGCACCTGATCGAGAGCAACATCGTCGCACCAATGATCATGGAACGGCAGGTCCAGCTCCCACCTGTCCTGTCCATCCTCTCCGTGCTGGTCATGGCGCACCTGCTTCACCTGGTCGGACTGCTCGTCGCCGTGCCGGTGCTGTGTGTCGTGATGGTCGTCGCGCGTCGCGTCTACGTGCATCGTGTGCTGGAAGGGAAGGGCTTCCGGAGAGCGGTCCGCGACCGGCCCATCGAGCTGCGGTTACCGGGCGAGGGATCGGTGCTGGTGCATCCGAGGGGGATGGAGCAGTCGGTGCCTGCGTTGCTGGAGGGCTAGTCCGGGTCTTGTCGGCCTGGCGGGATGATGCCCGGGCGGTTGTGGGCCTGTCGGGAGGAAGCAGCGCATCCTCCCGACAGGCCAACCCAGGCCAACCCAGGCCAACCAGATCTCACCGCACCCTGATCAGCCGCCCACCCTCGAGAATCGCCACCACATCCGAGTCGCCCGACGCGCCCGCCCGCACCACGAACGCCGCATCCGCGCCCGGCCTCACCGCAACCC
This sequence comes from uncultured Gemmatimonadaceae bacterium, assembly GCA_964384585.1. GTDB lineage: Bacteria > Gemmatimonadota > Gemmatimonadetes > Longimicrobiales > RSA9 > DASTYK01. Next base: position 1,507 of record CAYLME010000120.1, read on the forward strand.
GGCCATCGACCTCATCGAGCGCCGCCGGCAGCAGATGCACGAACAGGCCGTCCGCGTCGAAGTCGTCGCGGGCGAGGACGCCCTCGAGGTCGCCGATCTCTGCGATGCTGCCCTGGTCGCGTGCGAGCGGGCCATCCTGCACGTCGATCGCCAGGTCGGCGCGGTAGGGCGGCATGCCGGGGATGACGATCGTCGCGTTGCGGATGACGAGGTCGCGCAGGGCGCGGCCGTTCTCGGGCAGCAGCGTGTAGCGCTCGATGGGTGTGTCGAGGTAGCTGCCGGTCGCGATCGCGTCGAAGGCGCGGGTGAGCAGCACGAAGTTCGTGCGTCGCAGCACCTGCTTCTCGGGGTCGTCGTACCAGCCGCCGCTCTCGATCAGCACCGTGCTCGTGCCCCACTGCTGCACCAGATCGCCGAATGCGCGCGGGTTGTAGCTGTCGTCATAGCGGGTGACGTGCCCGGGCACGACCGCCTCGGCGGCGTCGCGCAGCGTGGCGGCCAGGTGCAGTGCGCGCGTTGCGACGGCGCGATCGGTACCGGGCTCACCGGCGGCGGGCGCGAGGAGGGCGATCGCGGCGGTGCGCTCGGCGGATCCGACCCGCGTGCGCGGATTCTGGTCATGCAGGTTGAAGCCGAAGTCCGGCTGGTAGCGCGTGTGCACGCCCTTCAGGGTGCGCGCCTCGGGAGTGGACAGGCGCCGCGCGTCGCGATTGATGTCGATGCCGTACATGCTGTGGCGGCGGAAGCGTGCAGCACCGTCCGGGTTCAGCATCGGGATCATCAGGATGGTGAGCGAGTCTGCCCAGAGCCGGGCACGCGGGCCGCCCTCGTGGAGCGTGCGCACGACGTCGGCCAGTGTCATCGTTGCCGTGGACTCGTCACCGTGCATCTGCGACCAGAGCAGAACGGTGCGCGGACCGTTGCCGAAGCGGAGCAGATAGAGCGGCCGCCCTTCCGCAGAGCGTCCGACCTCCTCCTGCCGGACCGCGCCGCCGAGGTAGGGCGCGAGTGTGTGCCAGTAGTGCTCGTGCGGTACGCGCCGGTATCCGACCTCCGGGACGAGCGCGCTCGCGTGCAGTGCAATCAGCGAGTCGACGCCGGCGTCGCCGGTGCGCGACGGCAACGTGAACGCATCGGACGTGATGTGCTGCCAGACGATGCGCGAGAGGTCGGCACCGAGTCGATCAGCGGCGCCGGCGTCGTCGAATCCGCGTGTCAGCACCACGAGCACGTACGGCGCCCGACCGTCGGGGTAGACGATGCCGCCGTCGTGCCGAATGCGGGTGATCGAGCCCGTCTTGTTCGCGACACGCGTGCCGGGCGGCACGCCGGCCGGGATCATGTCGTTGAATTCCTGCTGCGCGAGGATCTCGATGCCCGTCTCGCAGGCGGCGGCCGTGAGCAGCCGACAGCGTGCGAACGATTCGAGCACGCGCGCGAATGCGTCGGCGGTCGTGGTGTTGTTCATGCCGCGCTCGAATGCGGGGATGTCTTCGACGCCGCGCAGCACGTTCATTCCCTGCCCGTCGATGCGCGCGAGCGTTGCGCGCACGTCCGCGGCGGGGAAGCGCTCGAGCATGATGTTGGTCGCGAGGTTGGACGAGCGCGTGATCATGCGCATGAGAAGTTCGCGCACGCTCGCGGTCTGGCCGATTCGTTCGTACAGCGCGCTGTCGCTGTCGTCGTCCGGCGACAGCGAATAGGTGCTGCTGTCCGCAATGCTGCGGAACCGGTTGGTGACGGGGATCTGCTCATCGAGCCGGAGCGTGCCTTCATCGTGGCGGCGCAGCGCCTCGAGCAGCACCGGCACCTTCATGGTGCTCGCCGCATGCATGACGACGTCGCCATCGATGGACAGCCTGCGTCCCGTCTCCAGGTCCACGAACGCGACGGCGACCTCGGCGCGCGCGCGCGTGATGCGCTCACGCAGCGCGCGCTCGAGCGCGGCGGTGGCCTCGGCCGGTCCGGCGATGGGTGCGCCGCGCGGTGACGTCGCCTCCGGAGCGGCAGTCGGGGGTGCAGACGTCGCCTGCGCGCACCCGCCGAGGATGAGTGCGAATCCGGCGATGCGGGCGATGCGCGTGATCGGTGCCATTGCTACTCGTAGATCAGGTGAGGTGTGCGCCGCTCGACGAAGGCGGCGAGCTGTTCGTCCCAGGTCGCGGTGATCTCGTCGGCGGACTGGCCGGCGAGGATGGCGTTGCGAACCTGATCAGTGCCGGACAGGCGGTCGAAGTGGCCGACGCGGAACTCGAGCGCGTCAGCATGCAGTGCCTGGATCGCGACGAGCGTGGCGATCGCCGTGCGGGTCGGATCGTACGTCGTGCGGTCGGTCACCGTGTAGCGGATGCCGCTCACGGCCGTGCCGGCGAACTTGCCGTCGCCGGGGTTCTGCGGCGTGAACGTGACTGCCTCGAACGACACGCCGGGCAGCTCGAGTGCACGGAGCTGCTCGATCACGCCGGCGTGGTCGAGCCACGGTGCACCGATCTGCTGGAACGCGGCGTCAGTGCCGCGACCGACCGACACGTTCGTTCCCTCGAACAGGCATGTGCCCGCATAGTGCGCGGCGCTTTCGAGCGTCGGCATGTTGGGCGACGGTGCGTGCCAGACGAGTGCGGTCTGATCGAGCCACTGCGAGCGTTCCCAGTTCATGACCGGTACCACGTGCAGGCGTGCGCCGATGCCATGCACGGCGTTGACGTACTGCGCCAGCTCACCCGCCGTCATGCCGTGCCGCATCGGCACGGCGTAGAGCCCGACGAACGATGCGTACGCCGTATCGAGCACGTTGCCCTGGACGACCTCGCCGCCGATCGGGTTCGGCCGGTCCAGTACGACGAACAGCTTGTCATGCTCCGCGGCTGCCTCGAGCGCGTGCGCCATTGTCCAGACGTAGGTATAGTAGCGCGTGCCGATGTCCTGGATGTCGAACACGAGCGCGTCCAGCCCGTCGAGCATCGTTCCGGTCGGGACGCGTGTCTCACCGTAGAGCGAGTGGATCGGCAGGCCGGTCTGTTCATCGCGGCCGCTGGCCACGTGCTCGCCGGCCTCGACCGCGCCGCGGATCCCGTGCTCCGGGCTGAAGAGTGCGACGAGGTCCAGGTCCGGGTGCTCGTGCAGCACGTCGATCGTGCTGCGGCTGCCGTCCGCGGTGGTGCCCGTGTGGTTCGTGATGAGGCCCACACGCAGACCGGTGAGCGCGCCGGCACCCTCCTCGATGAGCCGGTCGATGCCGGGGCGAGCGTTCGCCTGTACGGCTGCAGCGACCGTTGTGCCCGCGGGTTCGTCATCGCTTGCGGCTGAGCAGCCGAGAACGGCCAGGAGCAGCGCAGCGCCGTATTGCCAGCCGCGCGCCTGCTTCATACGATAGACGGATCCTCGTTCGTTCGTTAGAAACGCAGCCCGCTGCTGCGCGGGATCGCGCCTTCCATGCTGGAGAAGTCGATGCAAGCCAGCCTCCGTGTTCTTGCCGTGATGAGTCTCGCGGCCTGCGCGTCCGCGCCGCGTGACGCTGCGCCCGTGCCTGGTGAGCCAGTGCCGGAGCCGCCGCCAGCCATGGAGGAGCCATTGTCCGCGAGCGACTGGGTCCATACCACGCTGGCAGGCATGAGCCTGCGTGAGAAAGTAGGACAGCTCGTCATGCCGCGCATCTCCGGCGATTACGTGGCCGAGGACAGTCGCCGCTTCGAGCAGGCCCGGCGCTGGGTGACCGACCAGAAGATCGGCGGCGTGATCGTCTCGATCGGTCCGCCCTACGAGATTGCCGCCAAGCTGAACGTGCTGCAGCGCATAGCGGACGTGCCGCTGCTCGTGTCCGCGGACATGGAACACGGGCCCGGCCAGATCCTGAGGGGCGGGACCGTCCTGCCTTACGGCATCAACACCGGCGGCGCAACGCGCTTTCCGCCGCTCATGGGCATCGGCGCGACGGGCGACGAGCGTTTCGCACGCGAGCTCGGCCGCATCACGGCGCTCGAGGGTCGCGCCGCGGGCGTGCACGTCGCGTTCGCGCCGGTCGTCGACGTCAACAACAACCCCGGCAACCCGATCATCAACGTTCGCAGCTACGGCGCCGACCCGCAGCTCGTTGCACGCTTCGGTACTGCGCACGTGCAGGGGCTGCAGGACAACGGCATGATCGCGACCGTGAAGCACTTCCCGGGGCACGGCGACACCGGCCGCGATTCGCATATCGAACCGCTCATGATCACCGTGGATCGTGCGCGTGCCGAGGCGGTCGAGCTGGTGCCGTTCCGTGCCGCGATCGATGCGCGCGTCGGTGCCTTCATGACCGCACACATCGCGTTTCCTGCACTCACGGGCGACAGCATTCCCGCGACCCTGAACCCGAAGCTGCTGCGCGGGCTGCTGCGCGAGGAGTTCGGCTTCGACGGTCTCATCTTCACGGATGCGCTCGACATGGGCGCGATCGTACAGGAGTTCTCGGCGGACGCCGCGCCCGTGCTCGCATTGAATGCGGGCGCAGACGTGCTGCTGCAGGTGATGCCGGACGACGTCGAGCGCGTCATCGATTCAGTCGTTGCTGCCGTCGAGGCGGGCCGCCTGCCGATGGCACAGATCGATGCGTCCGTGCGGCGCGTGCTCGAGGCGAAGGCGCACCTCGGCCTGTACCACCAGCGCATGATCGATCTCGACAGGCTGAACAACGTGCTGGCCACGGACGAGCACGTGGACATCGCGCAACAGGCCGCGGATCGTTCGATCACGCTCGTGCGCGACGAGGGCAACCTCGTGCCGTTGCGCGGCCGCGTCCTCAGCATCGTCTACAGTGACGACTACGATCCGATGGCGGGCCGCACGTTCCAGCGCGAGCTGTTCGCGGGCAACGAGCAGGTGCGCACGGCGCAGCTCGACCGGCGAAGCAGTGACGCGGACGTGCGTGCGCTGCAGGCGCGCGCAGACAGCTTCGACATCGTCGTGTTCGCGCCGTTCATCTCGGTCGCTGCCTACAAGGGCGGACTCGCGCTGCCACCGGCCGTGGCGGACGCCGTGAACGCGATCGCGGCGCGCCGGCCGGTCGTGGTTACGTCGTTCGGCAATCCGTACCTGCTCGGCCAGCTGTCCAGTGTACAGGGCTACGTTCTCGCGTGGGCCGGGTGGGACGCGCCGCAGCGTGCCGCAGCGCGCGCGCTGCTCGGACAGATCAAAATCACGGGACGCCTGCCGATCCCGCTGCCGCCGCAGTATCAGATCGGTCACGGCATCCAGCGGACACAGCTGAGCGCGCAGTGATGAAACATCGCCCCCTCCTCCTCGCCCTCGTGGTCGCGGGCTGCGCATCGGCACCGCCGGCGCCGCCGCTGCCACCGCCGACCGATGCGGATTCGGCCGCATGGGTGGAGCAGGCGTTCGCGCAGCTCACGCTCGAGCAGAAGGTCGCGCAGCTCATCATCACGCGTGTATCCGGCGACTTCACGAACATCGAGTCGCCGGAATTCGTTCGTACGGACTCGCTCGTCAGCGGGCTGGGCATCGGCGGCATCATCGTCGGCCTCGGCTCACCGACAGAGACGGCCGTGAAGGTGAACGCGCTGCAGTCGCGCGCACGGCTGCCGCTGATCATCGGTGCGGACCTGGAGTGGGGTTCCGCGATGCGGCTGTGGCGGCCGGTGTACCTGCCGTACACGATCGAGGGCGACGGCGGTACGGCCTTCCCGTTCGCGATGGGTGTTGCCGCCACGGGTGAGCCGGCGCTTGCCGACACGGTCGGGCGCATCACGGCGAAGGAGGCGCGCGCCGTCGGCATCCACTGGCTGCTCGCACCGGTCGCGGACCTGAACACGCAGGCCGACAATCCCATCGTCAACATCCGCAGCTTCGGCAGCGATCCGACCGACGCGGGCGCATTCGTCGCCGCCTTCGTGCGCGGTGCGACGCGCGGCGGCGGGCTCACTGCGGTGAAGCACTTCCCGGGTCACGGCGAGACGAG
>CAYLME010000120.1:7469-11029 GCA_964384585.1 uncultured Gemmatimonadaceae bacterium
CTCGCACGTATCGCTGCCCGAGTTGACGGTCGATCATGCGCCCCTCATGGCGCGTGCGCTCGCGCCGTTCCGCGACGCGATCGCTGCGGGCGCCTCCGCGGTCATGATGGGACACATCGCGGTGCCCGCGCTTGCCGGTGAGCCCGAGCTGCCCGCCACGCTGTCGCCGGGCGCAATCGCGGTGCTGCGCGACCGGCTCGGCTTCGACGGGATCATCGTCACCGACGCGATGAGCATGGGTGCACTCAATGCACTGCCGGGCATGAACGACTCCGAGCTTGCGATCCGCGCGGTAGAGGCGGGTGTCGATGTGCTGCTGACACCGCCCGACCCGGAGCGTGCGCATGCCGCGGTCGTCGAGGCCGTGCGCAGCGGCCGTCTGCCGGAGTCGCGCATCGATGAGGCGGTGCGACGCATCCTGGGCGCGAAGGCGCACCTGGCGCTGCACCAGTCGCGCTACGTCGAGCCGGCGCGCGTGAACTCGGTCGTCGGTTCGGCTGCACATCTGCGTGCCGCCGAACGCATTGCCGAGCGCTCGATCACGCTGGCGCGCGATCCGCAGGGCCGCATCCCGCTCGATCCGCGCAATGTGCGGCGGCTGGCCGTCATCGCGTTCAGCGCACCGGAGGACCTGACCGCCGGGCGCGCATTCGCAGCAGAGCTGCGCACGATCTTCGGCGGTGGCGTCGAATTCGTGCGCCTCGACGAGCAGCGCGACGCGGCCGCGTTCGATGACGCCGTGCAGCGTGCGACGAACGCCGAGACCATCATCTTCGCGCCGTTCCTGATGCCGATCTCGGGGCAGGGTCACCTGCGTCTACCGCCGCGCGCCGAGTCACTCGCGGCGCGACTGCGCGCGACGGGCCGCCCGCTCATCGTCGCCGGCTTCGGCGATCCCTATGCGCCGGCACGACTCGGCTCCGACGCGCTTCTGCTGGCCTGGCAGCCGCGCTCGCCGATCGCGGAGCGTGCCGCCGCGCGCGCACTCGCCGGGCTCGCGCCGATCCGTGGGACGCTGCCGGTATCGATCGAGGGCGCAGCACGCGGCAGTGGGCTGCAGCGCGCCGCGCAGAGCTACTCGCTGCGCACGAGCCCGCCCGAGGATGCGGGCATGGATGCGGCCGCACTCGAGCGCATCGACCGGCTCGTCGAGTTCGCGATTCTGAATGGCGCAACACCAGGCGCCGCCGTCGCGATCGGCCGGCATGGCCGCATCGTCAAGCTGCGCGGCTACGGCCGGCTCGACTGGCGCGACGGCTTCCGCAACGTCACCGACGGCACGATATACGACCTCGCGTCGCTCACGAAGGTCGTCGCAACGACCGCCGCAGTGATGAAGCTGGTGGACGAGGGCAGGCTCGACCTCGATGCGCCGATTTCGCGCTACCTGCCGGAATGGAGCAATCGGCCGGAGCGCCGCTCGGTCACCGTGCGCAACCTGCTGCTGCACGATTCCGGGCTGCCCGCCTGGGCGCCGCTGCACAACGAGGGGCGCGGCCGCGCGGACTATCGCGCGAACATCGCGGGGCTGCGCCTCAACTCGACGCCGGGTGAGCGTACGGTCTACAGCGACCTGGGCTTCATCCTCCTCGCGATGGTCGTGGAGGAGATCGCGGGTGTACACCTCGATGAGTTCGTCGAGCAGGAGCTCTTCCAGCCCCTCGGCATGAGCGATACCGGGTTCAATCCGCTCGGCTGGGACATCCGCAGCGGTGCGGCCGATGATGCGGTCACGATGCTCGGCCGGATCGCACCGACGGAGCGGACCGGCAACACCGCCGACGGCTTCATCCATGGCATCGTTCACGATGAGAACGCACGCGGACTCGGAGGCGTCGCCGGCCACGCCGGGCTCTTCTCGACGGCCCGCGATCTCGCAGTCTTCGCACAGATGCTGCTGAACGGCGGCTGGTACGACGACCGGCGCTACTTCGATCCTTCGACGGTCGACCGCTTCACGGAGCGCTTCGGTGCGCAGAGCACACGTGCACTCGGATGGGACACACCCGGCGAGACGGTCTCGACCGGCGACTACTTCAGCTGGTCCTCCTTTGGCCATACCGGCTTCACCGGCACGAGCATGTGGATCGATCGCGAACGCGACGTGTTCGTCATCCTCCTCACGAATCGTGTCAACCCATCGCGTCACAACCAGCGTCACAACGCGCTGCGCCGTCAGCTCGCTGACGCCGTGCAGCGCGCGATCGTAGACATGCCCGTCACCCCCCGCACAAAGCGTTGACCCTTATTACGGAGCGAATGTGCAACCGCTCGACTGGATAATCGTCGCGGCGTACTTCGTCCTGTCCGCCGGGATCGGACTCGCGTTCGCCCGCCGCGCCGGGAAGAACGTAACCGAGTACTTCGTCTCCGGACGCTCACTGCCGTGGTGGCTCGCAGGTACTTCCATGGTGGCGACGACGTTTGCGGCCGACACGCCGCTCGCCGTCGCAGGCATGGTCGGCAGCAACGGCGTCGCCGGCAACTGGCTGTGGTGGAACATGGTGATGAGCGGCATCCTCACCGTGTTCTTCTACGCGCACCTCTGGCGCAGGGCCGGTGTGCTGACCGACGTCGAGTTCACCGAGATCCGCTACAGCGGCAAGGCCGCCGCGATTCTGCGCGGGTTCCGGGCGCTCTACATGGCGTTGCCGATCAACCTTATCATCATCGGCTGGGTCAACCTGGCGATGCTGAAGATCCTCGATGTCGTGATCGGCATCGACCCGATCCCCGCGTTCATCCTGATGTTCGTCGTGACCATGCTGTACGCTGCACTGTCGGGCCTGTGGGGCGTGGTCGTCACCGACTTCGTGCAGTTCTTCATGGCGATGGGCGGCTCGATCGCGCTCGCGGTCTACGCCGTCAACGCGGTCGGCGGCATCGACGGCCTGGTCGCGCGGCTGCCCGAGCATTATGGCTCCGCCGAGGCCGCGCTCTCGATCCTGCCGCAGAAGGACGCGACCTGGATGCCGGTCACCGCATTCCTCGCCTACCTCGGCGTGCAGTGGTGGGCGACGTCGTATCCGGGCGCCGAGCCGGGCGGCGGCGGCTACATCGCACAGCGCATCTTCAGTGCGCGCACCGAGCGTGACGGCGTGCTCGCAACGCTCTGGTTCAACCTCGCGCACTTCGCACTGCGGCCGTGGCCGTGGATCCTGACGGCGCTTGCCGTGGTGCTGCTGTATCCGGGCGAGGAGCCGGCAACGGCTTACCTGCGCGGGGTGGTCGACCTGCTGCCCGTCGGTGTGAAGGGCCTGATGGTCGCCGCGTTCGCCGCCGCGTACATGTCCACGATCTCGACCCAGCTCAACTGGGGTGCGTCGTACCTCATCAACGACCTGTACCTGCGCTTCATCGATCCGAATGCACCGGACAGCAAGGTCGTGCGCTACTCGCGCCTTGCGACGGGCGTGATCTTCCTGCTTTCGGCGGTCGTCACGTACTGGCTGCACCGCGCGGGCTCGATCGAGGGCGCGTGGCGCATCATCATTGCCATCGGTGCGGGCACGGACGTGGCCGTGGAGGCGGCAGTCACTATTCTGGGGAAGAGCACTCCG